>CALCHM010000104.1 GCA_937901345.1 uncultured Prevotella sp.
CCTCGCGGCGCAGGAACTCGGACTCGGCACTTGCATCATGGCAGCCCCCTCCATCTTTATGAACGCCAGTGAATCTGCAAAACCTTACCTTAACAAGTTAGGTCTCACGCCCGGCTACAAACTCCGTTACTTCGTCGCCGTGGGCTATCCCGACGAAACACCGGCAGCAAAGCCCCGCGACTTGGGCAAGATTAAGTTTGTTTAAAGAGTTCAGAGTACAACTGATAGAGTACAGAGTACAACTGCCGTGTGGAATTTCTATGCCGAGGACGCAGATGAACTATGGCGTCGTAATGTTCGGAAAGACTGCAAGACAATGGCGTGATGAAAATCCTAATCTAATGACGCTGAAAGCGTCACCGCTCAGTAACCGAGGGTGCGAGAGAAGCGAGTACCCCCGGATAATGCAAACACAGTCATAGCACCCTGGAGGGGTGCCCTAACAACACGGGATATGGCATACACCAAACTTATTTATCATATAATATTACGCACTTATCAAGGGACGGCGCCAATTGTTGAAGCGAATGAAAGAGATTTGTATATGTATGTTTACGGTTTTTGCAAAAATCACAATTGTGTACTTTATCGCATCAATGGTATGCCCGACCATATACATTTACTTGTTGGTTTGCATCCCACGATTGCAGTGGCAACATTTGTGCATGATTTGAAGATTGCGACAAATAACTTTTTAACCTCTAATCGTGATAAGTTTCCATCGTTCGTGAAATGGGCTGAAGGCTATTGTGCGCTCACATATTCGGAAAATGACAAATCTCGGGTGATGCAATATATTATAGAGCAGAAACAACATCATAGTAAAATTTCAGCACGCGATGAACTTATAGCCTTGTTAAATGAAATGGGAGTTGAGTCTGACGAAAAATACATTTAAAGATGTGTAGTCATAAAAAGTGAAATAGTACATATATCTACTTGTTGGGGCACCCCTTCAGGGTGCAGTCCTCCTTAAGCGCCTTAACCGGGGGTATTCGCTTCGCTCAAACGCCTCGGTTACTGAGCGGAGACGCCTTCAGCGTCTGAAATGCATTTTAGATAATCACAATAATTGTTCAAACCTCTTAACCTCACAATATTATGAAGAAACAGATTATGAAGTACGTATTGCTCGCCATTATCTTAGTCCCCAACTTTATGGCATTCGACCTCATGTGTCAATGGATAAGCAAAGAACCTTTTGACTTTGCAGATGCTGCCTTTCAAGGCGCAGCGATGAGTGTGGGCTTCACGCTCCTGCAGATTTTTTGGGATAGAAAGAAAAAGTAGTCGCAGCATAAGTCCTCATAAGGATAATGATTTTGAAATGATGCTGAAGGTGTCAGTAACGCCCTTCAGATAACGATGATTTTACTCCTAACCTCTTATAACCTCATAACCTTATTGTTATGAAAAACTTTGGACAAAAATCGTGGATGCTTCCACAACCCGTACTGATAATCGGTACTTATAACGCAGACGGAACGCCCAATGCGATGAATGCAGCGTGGGGCGGACAGTGGGATGCGAAGGAAATCATGATTTCAATGGGAGCGCATGCCACGACGGAGAATCTGGACCGTTGCCAGGATTTCACCGTGGCGTTCGCAACGCGTAATACCATGGTCGCTGCCGACTTTGTGGGCATTGTTAGCGCCAAGAAGGATTCGCAAAAGATGCAGAAGACGGGCTGGACTGCTGTGAAGTCTGCGCACGTCAATGCTCCCGTTTTCACTGACTTCCCGATGACCCTTGAATGTCGCATTCAGCGCAAGATTGACGTGAGCGAAGAGGGCTACTACATCGTGGCAGAAATCGTGAATATCCTCGTTGATGAACAATTCCTCAACGCGGAAGGTCTGCCCGACGTTGACCGCATGCAACTCATCACCTACAACCCCATTAACCACACCTACCACGCTTTGGGCGAACAGGTGGGCAAGGCGTTTTCTGACGGAAAGGCGCTGAAGTAACAAGCGTTTAAGGTGGGGTCTATAAATGATTCGAACAGAGTTCTCATCAATCCGTTCCTCAGATTTTAAATCATGAACTCAATATGGAAAGTTTCATCATCTACCCTCTCGCAGTCCTCTTCCTTGTGCTTGCCCTCGTGGTGTATTTCGGCAAAGGCGATTGGCTCATTGCGGGCTACAACACCGCCTCTGAAAAGGAACGTGCGCAGTACAACATCAAGCGCTTGCGCCTTATCATTACCCTTCTGATGCTCCTCTCGGCTGTCTTCGTCGTAGTCCTGCTTCACTTCCCATCTATCAGCATCATCGCCACCCCCATCTTTGTCGTCATCACCCTTATAGGCGTAGTGCTGGCAAATACTTGGGCGAAGAAGTAAATCTATCTCCGAGTTAGTTGGAATTATCGCCTGATTAATTCAAACTAACTTGGAGATAATTTTTTTGCCTTCGATGCGGAACCTTTTCGTACTTAGTGCGTATGCAGTTATGAATGGTCCATTTTACTCACACGAAATTCTAACTGTAAACAACTCAAAATTTGTATTCCTATGAAGACACATAGATGTATCCTCGCTCTTGCCTTATTGCTTGCAACCGCAAATTCACTCTTGGCGCAACGACCTGAACCCGTGCTTCCCGTCATCGTTTCCGGACAGGATTCGGCGTGGTATGCCCGTCAGGCTGAGGCCTGGGAAGCAGAGGTAAAGAAACACCCGAAGTCCGAGGAGGCTTGGCGCAACCTGTTTAATGCAAAGTATTATCTGAAGTTTTGGTTTGATGGACTGAAGGAACCGACTTCTGCAGAAAACTCCGTACTGACGCGCATGGAGCAGGCGATTCCTGGGACGTTCACCTACAACTATTGCCGCCACACGATTTCCATGTCGAGCGACTCGGAGTTTGCGGAGCGCGCACTCACAATGATTCCCGATGATGTGGGCCATGAAACGGTGGATGGTCTTTTGGGGTACCTTTGGCGCACGGGGGCAGACCTCGACAAGGGGAAGCGTGGGGCGCAATTCAACGAATTACTGAAAAGGCAGTACGAGGGCGGTTACTATCCCGATTTTGCTCTGCGCTACAATTACAATCAGTTGGAGGGTATGCCCGAGAACGCCATTTATATCGGGCATGGCGACCTCGACCTCTTTCCGAAAATCATGATGCAGCGGGCGATGAATTTGCACGAGGATAAGTTCATTGTGGTGAGTTCCTTCCTTTATATCCCCAACTATCGCGATGGTATCTGTAAGCATCTTGGCATTCCGCCTTATGAGATTGAGGCAGCGCAATTCCGACTCTCCAAATTCATTCATTACCTGAGTGAGCAGACGGACAGACCTGTTTATCTAAACGCCTCGGTGCCCTATAATTTAGAGGCGTCGGCGAACGAGGAAATCAAGGAATTTTGCGAATGCCTCTATCAAGAGGGACTCCTGTTGAAGTATAGTTCCACGCCTTACGACAATGCGGCGGCAGCGCTACGTGCCTTTGAAAAGTACCACTTGGAGTACCTCACCGAACCCCGCTTCCGCACAGAGAACTACTGGAAGGGAAGCGAAAAGTTGCAGGTGAATTACGTCACGCTACTACCCAAATTCATTCAGCGGTTTAAGGCGGCAGGCGATGAGAAGCGTGCGCAGTGGTTGTACCGCACATTGCGTGCCTCCATCACAAATACGCAACTGGACGAAGCAACAAAGCAACGCTATTTGCAACATCTTGAAAACTTCCGCCCATGATACGCCTCTTCCGTAAGACCTCGCTCACCGCATGTACCGATGAGCAGTTGATGAGTAGGGTGGGAACGGGGTTGGACGAGAAGGCGTTCAACGAACTCTACTCGCGCCATGCCCGACGATTGATGGGTTTCTTCCTGCGCGCCTTTCGCTACGATGAGGACGAGGCTGCCGATGCCTGTCAAGAAACTTTTCTGAAAGTGTGGCAGGCTGCGGAGCAATTCGACCCCACTTCTGCCTTCCGCCCCTGGCTTTACACCATTGCTTACAACCTTTGCCGCTCCCGCTTTCGGCATTCCGAGCAAGCAGAGCGCTATCGTTCTGAACAACTTGCCACTACCGCCGAAACCTATGAAGACAGTTCCGAACTACAACTCGATAACGCCACGCTGCAGCGCGCATTGGCAAGCGTTTTAGCCACCTTGCCGCAGGAGAGTCGCACCCTCTTTGCCCTGCGCTTTGAGGAAGAACTTAGCATCAAGCAAGTGGCACAAGTGTTGAACATTCCCGAGGGCACGGTGAAGTCTAAGATGCACCGCCTGCTCTGTCAACTCAAACAACAACTCCACGACTATGAATAAATTTGAGCAACAAATTTTCCAAGCCGCCCAAGCATTGCGCGACCGGCACGATGCCACGTTGAAAGTGTCCAACCCGCCAAAAGTGAGCGGACATAAAAAGGGCGCACCGCTCAAGTGGTGGCTGTCCACTGCCGCTGCCCTCTGCATCGGTTATCTCGTAGGAAGCACCATGCCTTTCGTTTCCTCACCAACGCCTACCACGCTTGCTGCAGTACCCGAACCTACCATTCTGCGCGACACGATTTTTACCACCATCCGCGACACGCTTTTCCTCGACCGCGAAGTGCCCGTTTACCTCCCCTCGCCTATGGAGAAAAATCTCGCTGTTGTCCTTCCCCAAACAGATACTCTGCAAACCGCTGCCATCCCCAATGCCACAGTTGCCGACAAGGAAATGGGCAAAAGCATCCTCGACGACACCATCCACTTTGCCCTGTTGGTTTCTATGTAATAAAAAACCGCCTGTCCCTTTCGCGAGGAACAGGCGATTTTTGTTGAATTTTCCGGAATTACACCCCAAAACTTGCCGGTATCGGCAAAAAAGATGGGTGTTTCAATGCATTTCTCAAAAAAACTTGCCGATAACTTTGCGCTCTTTGCGTCTTTGCGTGAAAGAAGATTGAGGATAATATAGCACGTGAGTTATTACTACAGACCCCCTCCGCTCCTTCGTCGCTCGTCCCCCTAACTTATGGGGACAATTTTGGTTTGTCTATCTCGTTTGGTTTTCCAATTGGAATAAATACGAATGAATCACTTGGGAAACTCGTATATTATTGCCAGAAGATTTCCGCACGCAAAGGCGCAAAGTTTAATTGCACAAAAATATAGGACGACCAATTTTATGTTAGTTCTTCTTCGCAGAAATCTTTAAAATATAATTATCTCCATCAATGTTTACTTTAGGATGATAATAAGTTAATTTTCCTTTAGAGTCAATTTTGATGGTTGCTGAAGAATTACCTTGCAAGGTAAGAGTATAAGAATTCTGTTTTTCTTTCTTAATGGAGTAGCTACTTACCGAATTAAAGAATGGAGTCCCACCTTCAATCACGTTTACTTGAACATTGTTATTGTCAATGCGAGTAATTTCTATTTCTATGTTCTCATAACTTTCAATAAATTTGTTTCCGTGATGTAGTGTTCCTTCTCCTTGATAAGTTCCAGAAACCATTTTCCCAAAATTGTTCAAACTCCGTTTAGATTTTGAACTTTCAGGAACTGTTTTTATTGTTCTTGATGATGTGCTTTGAGAATCAACTAAGGGAATAACTTCCTTTTCTGGTTTAGTACGACTTTTTATATGACCATTATCTTCGATAGGGATAAATGATAAATCATCATTAGTTGAGTGATTTTTTGAATAAGCAAATCTATATGCTTGTTGTATTTGACTCATTCGAGCTCCTCCAATTCCTATCATTCCAGCTCCGAGTAACGTTGGTGCACATCCAATTAAAAAAAGATCTGACCCAAGTTCATCGTCCCCTCCACAATATGCGCCTAATCCGCCAACCATAATCCCCATCCCAGTCGTCGCTAAACCGAATCCAGTATAATAACTAGTTCTACTACCCCAATAATTTTTAGTCTTATAGTCTAAAGCAAATGGAATAAATTTATCGTGTGCTTTATTATACGTTAAGAGTAAACCATAATATCCGTCACTTGGAAATTTAATTTTAGTTTTTCCTGTATGGTCGATTGTTGCTAATTTTGTTTTGTCTAAGGTGTAAATATCTGTACCAGGTGTCCCTGAAATTGTTACTGTTTGCGAAGTTGTACATGAAGATAAAAATGCTAACATGCCAACTACAAATAATAGTTTGAAATATGTTTTCATAAAAATGTACTTTCTATTGATAATCGTATAACATTCCTTGAGTAACGTTGTTGTATCCAATTCTCATATTGTCGTCTAACCCCAAACTCCACCAGTATTCATTTAAAGCATCTGGTTTATTTGCATATACTGAGCGAACTGCTTCGTTAATTTTCCCTTCTTTTTTTATTGGAACAATAATCTTAGAATTAGCATAAAAATCGGTGACAATTTTTTCGTAGGTCTCTCCGCCGTCAATAGAGTAAGAGATGCAAACACTAAATCTGCAATAGGATTGTTCGTTTGTTAAGTTGGGACTAAAGTGTGAGGAGATTGAACTTGTCCCTTTTAATCCTATTCCTTGAATTTTAAATACTTTGGACATTGCGCCATTACTGTTGGGAGATAGCGATACTTGTGGTAAATCTGCTATGTAAGTCGTATTTGTAGTAGAAACTCCAGAGGTGCCAGATCCACCCAAATTAATGCCACCTGCAATTGTCCCTATAGTTCCTCCGATGCCAAAAGCACTCGCCACAGAACCTAAATTGATGGAACCTCCTGTCGTTTGGGACGCTAAATTCGTAGTAGATGTAGTACGAACTGTCGGGTCATAATAAGAGATGGATGTTCCATCAGAGTTCACAAAAAAAGATTTTGTCTGGTCGATTGTCATTATCTCTGAAGTGCGATTATAAACAATAGCAGTTAATTCCCCATTTTTTGTAATATAATAAGCAACGGCTATTTTTGCATCGTTTGGTATTGGATTCAACTTGCTAGGTTGTGCATGTTTGGTTCTTATTGACTGATAAGTAACACTATATGTGGTTAGTTTTTCACCAAGGCAAGACGTTAATATTAAACAGCTGGTTAAAAAAGCACCAATTATTAATTTTGTTGATAGTTTCATGATGTATAAAAGTCGTAGTCTCATTTGTAAATTTGCCTATCTTGAATTTATGAGAGGAATAATAGGTATGTGGAATGAGACTTTATGTTATTATTGCTACTCAGTTGTTCCTAAACTCCTTGAGACATACGCACACAAAAAAGCGCGGAACTTTTAGTGTATTCTTCTATCCAAGGTGTTTGGCGTTACCTATCCGACAGAATAACTAAAAGCCCACGCCTATGCAGCGTGAGCATTTTCGCTATTACTCTTGTCGGATTCTTTAGTCGCCAAACTTTAGGATAGACAGAATAAAGCTAAAACGCTTTTCCAATATGTTTAAAGTGTGCGTATCAATTATACGCTATGTTTCATCGGCAAAATATGTGTGTTAGTTTGTTTATAATTGGGGTTGACCTCGCAAAAGTAGTTAATTTTCTTGAAAAATTAGTAGAATAGTTGCAATTTATCGGTGATTGGAATATACAGATTGATGCCTTTTGGGAGGAGTTCTGGATGTAGCATGGTTCTCATAATTGGTTTTACTTAAAAGGAGGGTTTCATTACGCCATGCGTTGTGCCAACTGCATTTTGCGAGATTCTGGATTACTTGGAAATATGCCCTGGTTGCATGAAGGGGGGGGGAGATGGGATAATTTTGCCTTGCACGCAACTGTTGGTGCGCTAAAATGTTCTCTGATATTTACTAATTCGTGAATTAGTTAATTTCCGACTGTCAAAAAATGCCCGCACCTCAGTCGCCAGCATTTCTGAGTGCCAAAAAATGCTCGCACCTCAGTCGCCAGCATTTCTGAGTGCCAAAAAATGCCCGCACCTCAGTCGCCCGCATTTCTGAGTGCTAAAAAAATGTCAGCGGGACCCCAGCGAGCATTTCTGAGTGCCAAAAAATGCCAGCGGGACCCCAGCGAGCATTTTTGAGTGCCAAAAAACGCCAGCGGGACTCCGGCGAGCATTTTTCAGAGCCCTCCAAGTCGGGAGACCACCTTTTTGACCGTTTTTACCCCCGTCCCACATCGGGAGCGGACCTTTTCAGTCTGCGAGGTCGTGTCCCGAGTC
>CALCHM010000105.1 GCA_937901345.1 uncultured Prevotella sp.
ATTCGAACCGCCGACCCTCTGCTTGTAAGGCAGATGCTCTGAACCAGCTGAGCTATGCGCCCGTTCTTCTCAAAAGCGATGCAAAAGTAGAAACTTTTTTTTATTTCTCCAAGTGAATCATACAAAAAAAGTGACTTTATTAAAAAAATACAGTTTAAATATTTCATTTCAATTAATTTTTGGCAAGCATTCAGTGCAAAATAACTACTTTTGCACTACGTCACACGCACCCTGAACAGGGATTGCTTGGCAACATTCATGAGGAACATTCATTTAATATAAAAATAGCAAAATGAAGAAATACGCACTAGACCTTTATGTTGTGGAAAAAGAGTTTCCACGAGACGGATACGTACTCTTAAAACTCAATAACCCTCAGGGCGCACTTCCCGAAATGCGTGCGGGGCAATTTGTTGAACTTCTCATCGCTGGAAGTTCTGAGACATTCTTGCGCCGACCCATTTCTATTAACTATGTCGATAAGGAAAAGGGATTGCTTTGGTTGCTTATCCACGTTGTGGGTAACGGCACAAAATACTTGTCGGAACTCAATATAGGCGACTCCATCAACTGTGTGCTCCCCTTGGGTAACGGTTTTAGCATGCCTGAAGGAGAGGGGAAGAAGGTGTTGCTCGTTGGTGGCGGTGTGGGTACTGCTCCCCTACTCTACTACGGCAAGTGCTTGAAGGAGGCTGGACACAGGCCCTCATTCCTCCTTGGCGGTCGCTCGGCTGGCGACTTGATGCAACTAGACCTCTTCGAAACTATCGGTAATGTTTATACTACAACCGAAGATGCTACTTTGGGCGAAAAGGGATTTGTCACAAACCACTCTATCTTAAATAATGAGCTGTTTGACTTGATTGCCACTTGTGGTCCCAAGCCCATGATGAAAGCCGTTGCGACATGGGCACGCACAGCGAATTGCGAGTGTGAAGTATCGCTCGAAAACATGATGGCATGTGGTGTTGGAGCCTGCCTCTGCTGCGTAGAAAAAGATGGTGAGGGACATAACGTATGCGTATGCAAAGAAGGTCCAGTGTTTAATAGTAAAAAACTCAATTGGTAATCATGGCAAATTTACATGTAAATATAGGCAACCTCAGCCTTAAGAATCCCGTAATGACGGCTTCAGGTACATTCGGTTATGGCATCGAATTTGCCGACTTTATCAACCTTGAAGACCTCGGTGGTTTTATCGTTAAGGGCACAACGCTCAATCCTCGTGAGGGCAATGACTATCCCCGTATGGCGGAAACTCCTGCGGGCATGCTCAACTGCGTAGGACTTCAGAACAAAGGCGTAGACTATTTCTGCGAAAATATCTATCCTGAACTCAAGGATTTAGACACCAACGTCATTGTTAACGTATCAGGTTCTACGCCTGAAGATTATGCAGAATGTGCCGCACGCATTGATGCTTTGGAGCGCATTCCTGCTATTGAACTCAATATTTCTTGCCCCAACGTGAAGAATGGAGGCATGGCATTCGGCGTAACTCCCGAAGGTGCAGCAATGGTAGTGAAGGCGGTACGCGAAGCTTACCACAAAACGCTTATCGTAAAACTCTCGCCCAACGTGACCAGCATTGCAGACATCGCTAAGGCTGTTGAAGCAGAAGGCGCTGATAGCGTTTCGCTCATCAATACCCTTATGGGCACTGCTATTGACATTGAGCGTCGTTGCACAAAACTTAGCATTGGCACAGGTGGACTTAGCGGCCCCTGCGTAAAGCCAGTAGCATTGCGCATGGTGATGCAAGTAGCAAAGGCGGTAAACATCCCCATCGTCGGTTTAGGAGGCATCATGAATGCCACTGATGCCATCGAATTCCTTATGGCTGGAGCAACAGCCATCGAAATCGGAACCGCCAACTTCATTGACCCCGCCATCACCGTAAAGGTTGTGAACGCCATCAACGACTGGATGGATAACCACGGTGTGAAGGACATCCACGAAATTATTGGATGCGTAAAATAACAACGCCTTATTAGTAAGAATTAAGTCCGAGAGAATTCAATTTGTCTCGGACTTAATTTGAAATATATCCAACTTATTTTTAGCTACAACAATTTAGTTCTTTCTCAAGTAAATCTTAGTAAAGAAAACCCTCAAAGGTGCCTTCTTACTTACTCAATAATTATGACAATCTGCGCTATCTCAACAGCTCAAGGTGGAGCAATCGGAGTGATTCGTACTTCAGGACCTAATGCCATAGATATTACGGATAAAATATTCTGTCCAGTAAATGGGAAACCTCTTGCTGAACGAAAAGCCTATACCCAAAGTTTCGGACACATCGTCAATGAGAAAAGCGAAATCATTGATGAGGTGCTCGTGAGCGTTTATCGTGCGCCCCACTCATACACTGGCGAGAACAGCACAGAAATCTCTTGCCACGGTTCGGAGTACATTCTTCGCGAAGTGCTCCACTTGCTCATCGCAAATGGGTGCCGCCTTGCTGAACCTGGTGAATTTACGAAGCGCGCCTTCATGAATGGCAAAATGGACTTGAGTCAAGCAGAAGCTGTAGCTGACCTCATAGCGTCTGACTCTGCCGCAAGTCACCGTGTGGCAATGAACCAAATGCGTGGCGGATTTAGCAAAGAATTGGGTGCGCTTAGAGACAAACTTCTTACCCTCACCTCGCTCATGGAGTTAGAACTCGACTTCTCCGACCACGAAGACCTCGAATTTGCCGACCGCACAGAACTCCTTGATTTATCCACTATTATCGAGCACAAACTCAGCGAACTCGTACAATCATTCCGAGTGGGCAATGCCATTAAAAAAGGAATTCCCGTTGCTATCGTGGGGCAAACCAATGCGGGTAAGTCTACCCTACTCAATGCCCTTTTAGGAGAAGAACGTGCCATAGTTTCAGACATTCACGGCACTACGCGCGATGTGATTGAAGACACGATGATCATCAACGGAACGACCTTCCGCTTTATTGACACGGCGGGTATTCGCGAAACGGCAGACGCTATTGAAAGTATCGGCATCCAGCGCTCGTATGAGAAACTCCAGCAAGCGGACATCATCATTTGGATGATTGACGTTAATCAGATTGCCAAAACACTTAAAGAACTCGGCGCAGATGTCCTTTCGGCAACCACCGACAAGCACCTAGTCATCGCCATTAACAAGGTGGATGAATCTTCTGAGCAAATCACCTCATCAATTGAGGCAGAAATTTCTCAATTCCTATCCACTAACAACAAGAATATTTCTTCCTGCCCAAAGGTTGAAACCGCCCTTCTCAGCGCCAAACTTAACAAAGGGGTAAATACTCTTAAAGAAAGTCTCGCCTCTTCCCCCTGCATCCCTCAATGTTCAGGAGAAAACACCATCGTCACCAACACCCGCCACTTCGCAGCCCTCAGCCAAGCCCTCGCCGCCATCCACCGCGTACAAGAAGGGCTCAATCTCCAACTCTCCGGCGACTTCATCTCCCAAGACCTCCGCGAGTGCATCCACCACCTCTCCGACATCGTCGGCGAAGTCTCCACCGACTCCGTCCTTCAAAACATCTTCAAGCATTTCTGCATCGGAAAATAAATGGCACTTTTTTGAATTGAAAACGGATGCAAAGA
>CALCHM010000106.1 GCA_937901345.1 uncultured Prevotella sp.
GAGACGGAGTGCTTCGTTACGCTTCATTCGTCAGCACCTCCCGTCAGGATGTCCAGAGCCTCATCGGAGGTGATGTCCCGCTCGGAGTACAGCCCCCACCGCTCCACTTTGTTGTCGACCACGTCCTGCACCGCCTCGCGGAGTCCCTCCGGCACGTCCTCGATGGAGATTTCGCCACGGTAGACCTGGTAAGCATAAGGACGGGTCGTTTCATCTCCGATGATGGCAAGCCACTCTTCCTCGGACAATTCAACAAAACCCTTGGGAGCAGTCGGGTCGCTGATGTAGTATCGTGTCATTCATTTGTCCTCCTTTCCGGTATACAAAGGTTTAGCCCTTGCCCGGCGGCTCGTCTACGCCACCGGAAACCGTAACTGTCGCGTCAGTCGCTCCTTGGTCGATGACTACACCCGTGTAAAGAGTGTTCGGGCCGGATATTTCATCTGCAAAACTACAATTAGATAGGATCAAGTCTGCACTCTGGGCACCTCTGATAAACACCATAGTTTTGCACACAACATTATCAATGGAGGTTGCCATGTCGTCCGCTGTATATTTCAGGACAGCAAACTCTCCGTCCTCGAATGTAGTCGCGCACATAATGCACCCGCCGCCGGTAATTGTAAATGTGCAGGTATCTACAGTCGCGCCCCCACTCCCTGCTTCCGGCAATGCGTTGACAGCGGAGAGGATAGTCTGCAAGCCCGTCGTGTTCGTTGTCAGTTGAGCCATAATTATGACCTCCTCTTATCCGATTGCAATATATTCGTATGTGCTTGCCATCACATTTCCACTGCTGTTCTTAGACCAAGTGAAGCCCTTATCATTGAAGGAGATGCTGGATGTCGTAGAATACCAAATACGTACAGCAGATGAGGTGGCCGGGGACGATTTTTGCACGTAACCCGATCTTCCTTCGCCGTTGTTATTCACCGCGAAAATAAAATAATTCCACGATGTTGATGTTGTCGCGCTTATCGCCTTGCTTGCAGCACCGTATACCGCAACATACTTCGGCTTGAAGCCAACATCAGTTACTGTTGCTACAACTCCATTAGTCGTTACATTTGCTGCCACGGAAATCGTGCCGATCTTGACCTTGCTTCCGCCGCTGCTATCTCCGCCGCCCCCGCCAGCCGCCTTGCCCTCAAGCGCCGTCTGAATCTGCGCGATGAGGTCGGCCTGATCGGACACAGCCGTGCTGATGCGGTCAATCTCTGTCTGTACGCTCATCAGCGCACCCCCTTGATCATCGGAATCCATTCTTCAAGATTCAGACCAGCAGGAATCGCATATCCGGCCTCCACAAGTGCCAGGCGCAGTTTCTCTTTTCTTTCCTTGATGGCTTCGATTTTCGCATCCATGTTTTCCGTGTGCATATCCAGTGCATATCGAACGGCAGAAGCAATACGCTGCTCGTATTCATCAACCGTCAGACGAATGGTTCCGTGAGCTTTGCGCATATTTCTTCCCCCTTAAATCGCCGCAAGGGCTTCTTCGATATCGTTTGTCAGGCTTACCGTGCCTCCGGTGGTGTAGCCCGCCGGAATGGTGACGCTGGTCGTGGTCAGGCCGTCCATAGTCGCGGTCACGCTGCCGTTGTTCGGCATGCTGCCCTCGACCTTCTCGCCGTCCACATAGGCCGTCTTGCCGTCAAGGATATCAGCCGCAGCCGCAGTCGCGTCGGCGGTCGTGATGTACTCTGCCGGGATAGTGGCCACCGTCACCTGCGACAGCACCTTGCCGCTGGTGGGCTTGATGACCTGGCTGCTCTTGGTAGGCGTAGCGGTCTTGGTTTCGGTGCTGATGCTAACCTTGCCCGTGCCGGAATGGTAGCCCTTGGGCACAGTGTAGCTGGTGGTCGTGGTGTCAAGCGTCTTGCTCACCGCGCCATTGCTGGGCATCGTGCCGGTGATGGTCGTGCCGTCCGCGCCGACGATAACCTTATTAGCCAGCACATCAGCCGCGCCAGCAGTCACCGCAGAGGTGTCGTTAAAGTTGGCAGGGATAGCCGCCACAGTCACGCCGGACAGGCCATAATAGCCGGAATCGGGAGTGACGTTCTGCTGCGCCTTGGTGGGCGTGACGCTCTTTTCCTGCAAGGTGTAGTTACCGCCGCCAGCCACGCCGGAGACCACGCCAGAGCCATTGTGGTAGCCCTTGGGGATGGTATAGGTGGAACCTTCCTGCACCTGTGCATTGACCGCGCCACGATTGTCAATGCCCTCCACAGCCGTAGCCAGCGCATCAAGCTTGGAAGTAGACTGGGCAAGACCCAGCTCCACCAGCTTGGTGCGGATGGTATTACGGGCCGTTTGCAGTCGGGTGATTTCAGTAGACGTGCTCATATGTCATTCCTCCTCAGATAGTCGCCAGCAAGGCGTTGATGTTGCCCACGGTGGTGTGTACCGCCGCAGACGTGACGGGCAGAGTGTTGTCCTTCTCGACCTCTTCCGCCGTGTTGACCGACAGGATGCCGTCCGCCAGCGTCAGCGTCTTGTCAACAGTAAACTTCGTGCCGTCATCGCCCTTGATGCGGACAGGCGCAGGGTTTTCAAGCCCTCTGTTGTTTGTCCACGACAAGATGCCATCATCAGACACAGTGGGAAAGAAGGTTGCGCCATTCTGCCCGTCATGCAGCACCGTGTACTCTCCGAAGTTCAAAGCGAATGTCTGCTCACTTTCTTCAAATTCAGCAGACAGCGCCTCGTTCATTTCGGAAAAAGATACCGTCATTTTCATTGCAGCACCTCTTCTTCAAGACAAGCGCACACAGTCGCCCTCATGGGCCGACTTGCGAACACGTCATCAGAAGTGGTCAACACCCTGATTTGGATGTCAACACAGTTCCCATCCACAAGCGATAGCGTTTCCTCTTGTGTCAGCCTTGTCGTGATCGTCTTGCCATCCATCGTGCAGTCAGCCTCTGTCTTGACAAACTTCACCGAACCCCGCTGTGCGTAGATAATGTGTACCTTTGCCACATTGCCCACGTCAAACGGGATCGTATATGCATGTGTTGGCGTTGTGCCTCTGATCATACATGCCACCTTCTTTCTCTTACGCAAGCCATTTCTTTTTAGTGATATGCTGTTCAAGTGCATACCTCATCGCATCCATCAGATGGTTAAAATCATCAATCGGGACATTCAGCTTTGTGCCAAACTTGTCCTTGTCCCATGTGTAATTGCTGATTTCTGTGAGGAAATTCACACAGCGCGGATGAATGATAATCTCCAAGTCCTGAATCCACTGGATGCCGTTCTGAACGCTGTCCTTGCCCTTCTTGGCTGACTTGACGCGCAAGCCCAGCGACTTCAGTTCATCAATGGATTTCGGTTCAGCAGAATCCGCTGTGATATGCTCCTTGCCATATCCCATCTCTTTCACCGTCTCCGCAATTGCTCTGTTCGACATACCTGTCTGATACATTTCGTCGAACACAAAAAGCTGCTTTGTTTCCTGATCTAACAGGCCACAAAACAGCGTTGACGGGTCGTTTGTATAGCCGAAGTCGATGCCGAAGGCTGATACCAGCTTTGTATGTGCCTTCCTGAATTCGGCTGATGTATGGTCGAAGGCTTCTTCCTTCCAATTCTCGTAGACAAGGCCGTCCACAATACCCCAGCCGCCTAAACCAGCAACAGCATAGCGGCGCGGGTTGTTCTTCCGCATCGTCTCAAAGACCTTGATATCCGCAGCATCAAGCCATTCGTTGCACATGTAGTTCGTAGTTAGTGCAAGGATGTCAGGATCAGGCGGAGCATCGAAGAAGCGTTTCTTCAGCCAGTGTCTTTCATTCCACGGGTTGAAGGTGATCGTCCACTGTTTGAACAGCCCTTTCGGACATTCGCCACGGATGGATTCGTCAAGGATGTTGAAGTCATCTTCATTCATCACTTCATACGCTTCTTCCAGCCATGCCCAGCACAACACACCCACGTCAACCGTGATGGACGTGACCTTCAGCGGGTCATCAAGGCCACGGAAGTATATCTTCTGGCCTGTTGGCTTGTACACCGCTTCAAGGGGATTCAGCTTAAATTCCCAGTGTTCATCAACGCCCAGGCGATGCACAGCCCACTTCAGTTCTGTATAGCAACTATCCTTCAGCGTCCTGTAAGTCTTGCGAACAACCAACAGATTCGGCAGCAGGCCAGTGGGCTTCCTGTTCTCATCGAATGGATACTTCATCATGTTGACGATGTACCACAAGGCTGTTGTCTTGCTCTTCTTCGATGCACGGCTTCCTTTACAGACACGATAGCGGCCTTTGAACCGCCAGAATGTGCCGTATCCTTTGCCTACGATGGATGATAGTTTCAGTTTGTTTGTTTTGTTCGCACTCACATGCAATCAGCGTCCTTGAATGCCTTCAGCAACTTCGGGAACTGAATGGCGATCCAGTCAACCATTTCTTCATTCTTCGCCCATGACATGTCTGCTTGAAGCGCACTGTCCTGAAGTCCGCTTTCACTCAGGAATGCATGGACGATTTCATGTCGCAGGATACGCTTTTCAAGCGTCTTGCACCATTCATCTGATTCATCCTCAAATTCAGGATGGGTCTTCAAGTTGCAGATGACAATCTCATGAACAACGTCATCAGAATATCCGCCAATACTGCGTTTTTCAAATATTTCTTTGTCTTTGTAGTCGTAATATTCAACTGTGTATTCCGTACCCAATACGTTAATCTTCAAGGTCATCCTCCCCCGTAATAACAACCGGAACAGCGCTTGTCACATCCACCTTGTCAGTGAACATGGTGTAACGCTTACCAAGGAGTTCAGCAGCTTTGTTTGAATCCGCAAGTCGTGCAGGAATCTTCACAATTTCCGGTTTCTCTGTTTTTACCGTCTGTTTTCGCATCTTGCCTTCAGCATCAGGAACGTAATTTGTTATTTCCTCCGACAGTGTCACGACAACATGTTCACAGTATTCACGCCGCATCACTGATGTCAGGTATTTCATCACTTCGTTCTGCTTTGCAATCAGCGCATCTTCCTTTTCGGCAAGCCTTTTTTCTATGTACTCGCGAATGTCTGGTTTTGAGAGGTTTTCAGAACCGATCTTCCTTGCAGTCTTTTCAGAATATCCAGCCCTGATTGCGGCCTGCGTTGCATTCAGGTCAATCAGGTATTCATCACAAAAACGGATTTGCTTTGCTGTCATCTTTGCCATCCTGCAACACCACCTTTCACATAAAAGCCTTTCTGCCCCATCCTTGCCCCCGCCAGCAAGGAGGATAATCCCGCAGGCCGCGCTCAATCCCGTATAGCCACGGATAAAGGGGCGTTTCGCCCACGCCTGCACTCCAGAACAAGCCGTTGGTGGGTTGACATTCCCACATCTCCTACAATTGGTGGCGGCTGCCTGTTCCGCCCTCAACGGCAAAAAGCCCACAGCTTCCCCGTTCCAGTTTATCGGACAGGTACTTGCCAATGGGCGAATTAGAAAAGCCCGACAGATTGCTCTGTCAGGCTTACGCACTTTGTGCATTATAATAATAACACGATGTCAATGTGAATTTCAATGAATTCTTGTGAACTCTTTTCCCGTTCCTGCTTTGTCAAGCACCGACTGGAACTCCTGCAACGCCCTGCCGTGCAGAATGCAAATCCATCTGTATGTATAGTGCATATCAGCGGCGATTTGCTCCAAGGATTCATGCTGCACATACTTCCGATGAAGAATCATATAATACAGGTGATTCTCCAGCTTATCCAACAAAGCAGCCGCTTCCCGTTTCATATCGACAAACTTGTCAATCTCGCGGTTGATCTCTTCCTTCAGGTCAACGATTTTTGCCACCGCATTCCCGATTTTATCCTGCGACCCTCCGCCCGACACAACGTCGCTCTTTAATGTCGGTGTGATCTTTGTTACCATCGCATAGAGGCTTTCGACCTCCGCAATCATAGTGTTTATTTTGTCATCACACCGCCCGATCCTGCAAAGATACTCTTTCGCATTCATTCCCCCGCCCCCGCTCTGTCAAGGATTTCATCCAGCAGTTCGTGGCACATTTCGCGCATGCTCTTAGGCTTTACAGCGAAATCAAGCGCCGTTGTCACCTCATCCAGCACCCGCGCAAATTCATCCTTCGGCAGCTTCTGCACGAACACGCCAAGCCTTTCGCAGAACGTGAATTTTACCATCGCCGGGTCAGTATAAAACCGCTTGCCGCTGATGATCTCAATCATCCGGCTATGCACCTGCTCTTCACGCAGCATCAGCACGTTGCAGAATGCCCCCTGATTTTTGAGGATGAGAACCAGCTTCTCTCCCTCCGTCCACACGTCACCAGGCTTTGCTGCGCCCATGATTGCCTTGTATGCGGTTTCGTCCTTGTAACCGCTGCCGTTGTAACACATACCGTAATCAGCCATTGTCTTATGCCTCCCTTATAGTTCCACCATGCCGCGCATACGCCAGTTTTTGCGCGAGTCTCTTTTGAGGTTAATGCAATACCCGTTTTTCTTTGACCTCTGTGCAATGCGTCCTGCTACAGCCTCGTCGATCTCCACCAGTTCTGCAAGCGTCCTTTCGCTGCTGATGATGGTGATCAGTTCAGGTTGATTGCACCTGTAATTGATGATTTCGAACGCCAGATTGATATCCGCCGCCGTAGGAAGCGCAACATTGCCATCTGGGCCACGTCCATTCTTGAATAGGTCATCTATGTACAGCACATCCACCGTCTTCAATTCGTGCATCATTTCAGCGTACTTCGCCGCCTCCGTGATGCTTGCCTTGATCTTAGGCACTTCCTCGCGCCACTCCATATAGCGCAGTTCCTTGCCCTGCTTCAGCCGTGCGATTGCAGCAGCCGTGCAGATGTGCGTCTTTCCCGCACCACTCTGACCGCCAATGAAGAACCAGTCATCCCCGCCACCTGCTGCGAACTCCTGTGCCTTGGCCTTGATAGTCTGTTGCCAGCCATCTTGCACTTCATACCGTTCAAAGGTGCAGTCCTTCACCCGTGCCTTCAGCCCGGAGCGGTTCAGCCGCCTGATTGCATTCCTGATCCGGCAACACTTACAGTTCAGCAAAGCTTCCATGTAATAGCCGAATTGCTCATTCTTCGTCACAATCGCCACATAGCCTTTGTTCTTGCAGATATCGCATTGATACCCGTCTTCCTTGTCCAGATCGCCCACCGTTGCGTTATATGCGTCAACCTTCTGCTGCTCTCTTTCCTGTGGGGTCAGATTTTCAAAGCCAAGTCCCAACCCCTCCGGCAATTGAGCCTTCAGCAATTCCCCGATTCCGTCCATCCTGATTCTTCACTCCCTTTCGTCCTTCACTGCGTTCCCACGTCCGTACAGCCGCTTTCCAGTCCTTCATCTTGCTCTTGCCGATCAGCCATCCCTTGCTTTCGTAGAAGTCGACAAAGACTTCAGGGTTGACGTTGTTTCCTCGTTCAGAGCAGTATTCCCGCACTTCCTCCACTGTGGGAGGAGAAAAGGCTTTAGCCCGTTTTTTCACCGGCTGTTCCGCAGGAACGCCCATATTATCTAAACTATCCTTATCTATACTATTCTTATCTATACTATACTGTGGTTCCAGAGCGGAACCAGGTTGGTTCCATTTCGGTTCCACCTCTTGTAATGCAGGAGCAAATTGCTTTTCTGTATAGGATTTGTTATCCTTGACTTCAAGCAGCGCATATTCTTCCTGATATTGTGTCGGCCTGTACCTGTCGTTTTTCAACGTGTTATGCATCCGCCAATGCTTAATAACGATCACGCCATTTTCAAAGCAGATCAGGAAGCGCTTTGCAATCAGCAGCTTAAGGTCATCCTCAGACGCTCCGACCGTGCGCTGTATCCTCTTCGGGTTATTCACAAACCCGTCATCATCAGCGCGCATGTTCAGGTGAAAATACAGCGCCTGTGTAGACAGAGGCATATCAAGAAATGCATCACTGTCAATAATCTTCTGTGTAAACATCCTCTTTTCCGCCATCCGTATTGCTCACCTCCACCGTTTTGAAATCCATGCTTATTGCCTGCCCTTGATACCTCTCCGTTGCCCGTTTCAGAGCGGAAAGCATGTCCTTCGCCTGGATAAGGACTATATCACCGTTCGCCAGGTGCACTGTCCCGTGTACCATCCTTCATTCCTCCTTTGGCGCTTCCGGCAGCGGCATGTGGTTCAAGTAATGCCGTTTACCTTTGATTTTTATGAAACGCCCCTTGCTGTTAAAATAACACGTCTTTGAGACGGTCATTTCGACATAAAGACCATCTGAGTATTTCACGTCTACGAACGACCCTGCATCAAACACTACAGCAATGTCTTTCGCAATCTGGTAAGGAGTTTCGGTTCTGTACCGCTGTACGCATTTCCCACAGAACATAGTTGTCTGCAAATTAGTGCATACAATATCATGCCTTCCGAGGCTTACACCGCAGCACTCACAATAAAGTTCCGCATACCTGTATGGGATATAGTCGCTTCTTCTCCATTTCCGTCCGCTTTTCAATAGCTTTCTTTCTTCTTCCGGCCACAATTGCGTAAAGCATGTATTCACGTTTATTCCTCCTTTGGTGCTTCCGGCAGCGGCATCCAGTGGGTGACGTAACCTTTGGGATTGATCGTCCTCAGGCCGAACCACAGTCCAGATTTCCCGTCCCATTGAAGCACTTCGATATAGTTTCTTGTGTAGCACAATGCCATAGCACCTTGCTCCGGCAACCTATCCTCAACGCTGATCCAGCGTGGGACAAGGGCTTCAAGCTGCTGGATGTAGCCGAAGGCATCTGCATTCATTACTTTCGTGCATTCTTCTATGTTGTATGATTCTTTATCGTAGGGACACTCAGAGCAAGGGCCGTCCATGTAAATGCACAACAACATCCCCTTCTTGATCTCGTCAGGCGTTTTCATCGTCCGCCCTCCTGTTTCTCCAGTTCTTCAAAATCCCTCACCTTTACCTTTACGATCAGGCGGTTGGAGTTTGCCGTCAGCAGTTCCAGAGCAGGTCTTCCGACAAGGCCTTCCATCTTTGCCGTGCCGATGGTAGATGCAGGCCGCGCCTTGACGTACTTGATAGCCTCCTGCATCGTTCCGCGCAGGACGACAGGAACGACATCAATGCCAAAGTACCGGGCTACAGCTTCCACATTCTCACGACCGAGCCACACTCCGCCGACATTCACGTCAAACAGGATGAAACCCTGATCCGGCCTGTAATCTCCGCCGTTCTGAATCTTCGCACCGTATCCTTCGCCGTACAGGGTGACTTCCTTGTTGCCGAAATGCTCTTCGAAAATCTGCTCGTTGACCTCGCCGCCAAACAACTCTTCCAGCTTGACCATCAGAGAGCTGGGAATCTGCGCCTTGTCGGTTCGACCGCCAAATGCAACACGGTGGCCGTCCCAGTAGATACGGATGTTTGTGCCGTCAATCTTCTCCGTGAAGACCCACTCGTTATTCGCCAGGTACTCAACAGCAGGGTTGCGGTAAACGCCAGCCATCAGATGCTTGGTAGCCTCGTCACGCTTGAACAGGCCGTCAATCTTGTGGTACTCATGCATCATAGTTTTTCTTCCTCCTTGAAACATCGTCCCTGATAAGATCCATCAGGATGTAAACTGATTCATGCGCCCAGCCCTTCCGCAGCAGATGACGTTCGATCTGCAAAAGCGTCTTCGCGCCGCTGAATACCTCGTCCGCATAACGCTCAATCTCAGCAGAGATATTATTCAGGCTTTCGTTCATTCAATCGCCCTCCAGTCATCCGAAT
This sequence comes from uncultured Prevotella sp., assembly GCA_937901345.1. Taxonomy (GTDB): domain Bacteria; phylum Bacteroidota; class Bacteroidia; order Bacteroidales; family Bacteroidaceae; genus Alloprevotella. The sequence goes on from CALCHM010000106.1 coordinate 9,755, forward strand.
CCTCGACAAACCCGACCTAATTCATCCGCTCAACCTCCACCGGCCTGACAGGCTTCAGCTTTTCTCCTCCCTGCACGTCAATGTGGGAGGGGATCGGCTTCTCCTTCGGCACATAGCCGGGTTTGTACGGACTCCAATGACTTGACAGCTTGCCGCTTTTATGCTTCCTGCTCATGTTCAGCCCTCCTGCACACCACGCCACTCCCAACTGTCTTCAATCAGACAGCCGATGCACTTCTCGCCACCCTCGCCGCGATTCCGGTTCTTGCACACGGCACAGGTGTTTTCGCCCATCCGCCCCAGCGTCCGCATATCCTCCACAGCCGCATCACGCTCTTGCAGAAGGTTCTCAATCGTGCGCACAGTCATCTGCGCCAGGTCAGCGGGAAGCCAGTGCCCGAAGATTTCATATTCACGAAGCACCGCCAGAAGGTTCTGCACATCCTCCATCCTCTGCATTCGCTTATTTCCTTTCTGTCACGTACAACGCAGACAAGAACGCCATCGGCGCAACAATCCACCATGTCAGGTCGATCAGGCCGAACAACTTCAGCGTGAAGATGCACAGCCAAATAACACTTCCGAACATAATGTTCATTCCTCCATCATGTACCGCTTGATATAGCACGTTTCCCCGTACCTGTTTTTGACCGGAATCATCTTGCTTGTGATCCTGTGTCCACGCTTGCGCAGATCAGAAACCCTCGACGCAAGACGCATCACGCCCAACTCATTGAGGGCTTCAAGCTGTGTGATTCCGCCCGTTTCTTCTATGTAATCCAGCACCCGCTGGTTCTGTGTAGGGTTGCTATGTTCTGACATTTTCAGCCCTCCTTCCTCCTTGGATTTCCGCAACTCTTCGCACCTTCAGGACATTTGCCACGAACACAACCAGCACCCGCATCTGCAAAGAGCATGGGCGCAACTTCCTTGCACTGACGCAGCATCTCGTCCGCAAGCTGCCTGATTTCCCATTGTGCCCTATGGCACGTTCTCAGGCTGAAGAAGTGCCGCAGTTCCCGTGCATTTGCCGTCATCATCAGCCGACACTTCACGCCCTGCGGGACAAGGAAACGTGCATCCTCTGCCGGAATGCCCTCCTTGATCATCGCGTCATAAAGGTCTGTCACCTTTTGCATCATCAGCGTAACAGAACCGCCGAAACGCTTGTCCTTGATGCTCTGCGGAATTGTTACGTCCTCCGGATTGCACCCGCAATACCGCTGTGACTGTACGCTGAAGGAAGCCAACCTGTGCCTGGTCAACTGTGCCAGCAGCACCCGCGAAACGTCCTCAATCAGGAACGTGAAGGACGCATGCTCCAGCACGGAGTCATGACCCATACCCATGATCTTATGGACGAAATCGAAAAGTCCTTAAGACTGCCACGCGGCGGAGAAGTAGTAACTGGTAAAGTACACCAGGTGACAGAAAAAGAAATTAAATCAAAAGTATTTGAATGTGAATGTCCAGGTTGCCATAAAATCAGCAGTTCACATCATTCAACATATACTAGAATTATACAAG
>CALCHM010000107.1 GCA_937901345.1 uncultured Prevotella sp.
AGGCAGTAATTTCAGAACGAATTTTGATATCTTGCGCAACACGCATTATAAATATACCATTAATATCAAGGGGGTAGATAATATTGAACTGGAAGTTGAAACCTCAAACGACAACCAGGCGGGCATCACAGAGGCGCAACCAGGCGCAATGGGGCACCTCTATGAAGCCGAAGAAGATATCTACACCTTTGATGCCCACTACGGACAGCGCGTCTATACCATCAAGGCGAGCGAGGTTGACGTGGACAACATGACGTGGTATGTGCGCACACCTTTCGGACGTGAAGGGATTCCAACGAAGGACGAAACTGGTAAGGAAATCTATAATGACCTCGACTATAAGTGGGTGGAGTTCATGCTCAACAATAAAGTGAGCGGTAGCAATGTCTATGAAAGCGGCAACATGCATTATCCTGCCGACAAGAGTAAATTGCTTACGGTTATTGACATGCTCAACCTTGTCAAAAATGAGGTGTTGTTATGGAGACAAGGACAGGAAAGTCTCTTTGATGATAATGGCGAAATGAAATTCACGGTGTTTGTAGACGAATTTTATTACGAAACAAACCCCATGAACCCCAACGACGCCTCTGTGCTCTGGAAAAAGTTTGTGAATCAGCCCAACCGCTTGATGCACATTCTCTGTAAGAACAATCGCAGTGCTGACGATGACAGTTCTGTGACTGGAAGTATTCTCACCATCCGTCAACGCTCTATTCAAACACCCTACAACATCAGTCAGAGTCACGCGAGTCTGACTCAAGCATGGGGATGTGAAACGGAGGATGAAACAAAAAACCAAGCATGGTTTTATCATCCCGATGAGCGTTATGATAACTTTAATGAGCGGACCCACAAACCTTCTTATACGTCAGACAATACTTCTCGAACAGATGGATTGTATAACACGGCGTGTTTGCTCAACTTGGTGAGCGGTACGGGAAATTCGAAAACCGTGAATACGTCCTTGCGTTGGGACGCGTTCCTCGATTATTCGGGTACCGAGTTGGCCTTGAACCCAGAATACCTTTCAGGACTACACTCCGTCTTCTTGCGCAATCGCGACCTGGATGGTGATGGCATTGTTGACCCCGAAGAATTACGCTGGTACATCGCTTCGCTTGACCAACTTTGCGGCCTCTTCATTGGTGACCAAGGGTTGAGTTCTGAGGCACAGTTGTATCCCATCGAAGCGAGTCGACAACCAAATACTACCGTGTCTGGTGGGGCCTTTAATGGGGTGTCCCCATGGCGTTTGCACGTGGTGAGTAGTACGGCATGGAACCAAACTGCTGGAAATATTCCCACCATCGTTTGGGCAGAAGAAGGTGCATCTACAGGTGAATATCAGCAGCATTATGGAAAACAGGGGTATTCTCCCGTGAGATGCGTGCGCAACTTAGGAGTTCCGGCAGCAACCGCTGCAAATATCCGCACTGCTGGCGCAAATTTCCCTAAAGACCCGCTCGTGATTGTGACGCGTCCTTCGGGAACGATCAATACGTCGTCTGTTTATCGTTTTGATTTGCGTAATGTTAATAATGAGTCGTTGAGATCGTACTACACCTCTCACGAACTCGTGCCGGGAGATGAATATACCTCCATGGCGCGTGCGTATCAGCAATTCGAAACAGGGGCGCTGCAGAAATATAGTGACGAAAATTCTCCTTATCCCTCTCTAAAAGCAATGCTTGAAGCAGGTAACTCACCTTCTCCCGAGGGATACCGTGTGCCCAATGTGCGCGAAGGAGTACTCATGTTCCTATATTGCGGACAAGATACCAACTGGTGGGGCGGCTATTCCTTCTCCGTAAGTAATTACTACTCCTTCGGATATTTCGGTAATAACTACGACTATCAAGGCAGTGAATATTTCTATAGTTGGTATATCTTCAACAATCGTGTGACCATTGGTGCGCCTATCGCTCAACACATCCGATTCGTTAGAGATATTTAATAATTAGATGTGTGCCGAGGGCAAAACTATGATGGTTGTACGCATCGTAGTTTTGGGTATCCCTAAGTCCCCTCCCGTAGGAGCAAAAGCATTGATGTTTAGCATGAACACGAATCTGCGAATCGACAAGAATGTCTTAATCTCTCTCAAGGCATTTGTGTTGATTCGCAGATTTGTTTTGGCTATAATATAACTGTAGCCCAAAAGGTTGGATGTTCAAAATCAATTATTGGTGTCTGGTGTGCCCCCTTTATTTTTGTTGTCTGAACACAAATTGCTCGGATTGCACGAATATTTTTGTGAGATTCTTAGATTTGCGTGAGTTATCTCTCCGCGTATCACGAGTATCACGAGGAGAAACTGTTTAATCCCTGTAATCTGTTGATAAAAATACGCGCAGATACCCGTGATACGTGGAGATAAATAATCAACGTGATTTCACAGATTCAACGGTTCCCATGCGGGGCGTTTTTTGTCTCCACGGATCACGAGTATCACGAGGAGAAACAGTATAATCCGTGTAATCACGTTGATAAAAAATCTTCTGTGCATTCCGTGCTTTCTGTGTGCAAACAAATACGCGTAGATCCCCGTAATCCGTGGAGACAAATAATCAACATGATTTCACAGATGAAACAGTTGCCTGCGGAGTACATTTTATTCGTGTGATCCGTGTGATTGACTAGCGCGACCTTCGGTTCGTGTTCAAAAAAAGAAATCTATTTGAGATTCATAGATTTGCGTGAGTAATCTCTCCACGTATCACGTGTATCACAGGGAAAATAAGATTTTCAATTGTATTATACAAAAAAGTTTCCGACGACCCGGAACGTCGGAAACTTATCCCACAACTACAAATGCTAAACATTTGCAGTTTCACCCAATTATGGATGGGCTTCTACGCTACTTGAGAAGTAGTGTCTTTGCCGTCTTGTTCAGTGTTCGTACTCGGTGTTTCCTCTTCTGTCGCACTGCCTTCTTCTTCTTCCTTAGAATTTTTGGCACGCGTTTCACGTGATTTAATCAATTGTGCGTATTCGTCAATAATCACATTCGCGTGATTGACGAATGCCGCATAATTTTCCTCACCATTGAGTAACACCTTAGCATTCACTTTTCTCACAAATACGGAAAATGCCTTTTCTGCTACAGCACGAGTCTCTTTAACAATTCCCTTCTGATAGTCGGCTTTTTCGTTGACTTGTACGTCTTGTGAGATTCTGAATTGTGCAACGGCAACTTGAAGTCCTTCAATCCATTCACCCAAATGCAAGGATGTTTGCACATCCGTTTCAATCGCCATTAGTTCTTGCATCAAACCGTGTAGTGCACCATAACGTTGAGCGTTTGACAAATTCTGAATTTTGCCATAGGTTTTGAGGATGAACAAAATATCGTCAGCCTGCTTGCGCAGTGTGGCATTGGGGTGTAGCTGCATGGCTACAATATAGTGCCACAGTCCACGATAAATATTCTCCACTTCCTCATTTGCTGCATTCTTGGCTTGGGTCTCTCGCGTATATGAACTCTGCTTTAAAGCATTGTCATACGGAGTTACTGCATCCTTAAATGCATCAATTAGAGACTTTTCTGTCTCTTCGTTCAGTAGCGCCATGGCTACGTTCAACACTCTTTGAAACAAGTCTAATGCTTCGTCGTTACGAAGTCTTTTGCTTTTCAGGTATCTTACCATATTTTTAATGTCTAGTTTAATAGTTACGTAAAAAAGAGGTAACGATACGTTCAATGAGCATCAGTTAAGGCAAGTCCGGGTGTCCTTATCAAGAAGGAACAATTGTGGTTGTACCAAATTCTCCTCCTATCCAGTCGACGCACATTGGTACAATTGCCTCCGATAGTATATATTAGCAAATACTGTGCCAAAAGTTAATTTTTACAAGTTAAAATCAGGATTTTGTGAAAAATGTGAGTTTTTTTGGAAGAAAAACTCATGTGTTCTTATAAATCCCGACGTTTTGATGTTTATTTGTGGTGTTTCTTCCAAGTGTTTGTGCACTGCACACTCCATAAAAACGCTGTTTTTGTTGGCGTTTCTC
>CALCHM010000108.1 GCA_937901345.1 uncultured Prevotella sp.
TCTGTATAAATCGTATCATTGAGAAGCTGCATGCCAAAGGGCACGTTGTCCATGCGTGCAACAAAGGTATGCCCCGGTTGGTGATAAATAGGTTCGTTGATTTCGGTATTCTCACCTCGTGTGGGGAAGATGGTGTTGGTCTCACTGCTACTCAGCGCCTCCGAATAGGCCTCCAAGGCGTAGAGCGAGTAGACATATTGAAAATCGACATGCTCAACGTCACACGTATACGCCATCAGCGTGTAGGCACCTTCGGGGGCAGAGACATACCCCTGGATGTAATTTCCCTTTTCATCGCTCCCACAGTCGTGAAGATACTGTTCAGTAACGACATCTCCGCTCTGCGGATCGGCGCAAACGACACGCAAGATGCGGGGTGTTGTATAATTGGTGGGTTGCTTGGTTACGTCGTAAAACCCGTAACTCACATTGCGGATGTGTTCATCTAGATAAACGCGCAATAAGCGACCTTTATTGTAATAGGCAGGGTCTTCGAGCGGACGGTGTTCACAACCTGTGAGCAACAAGAGCGATGCAAGCAGCAACAGACGGAAGGTGAGAAGAAGCAGTCTACTCATCGGCCACCTCCCTTCTTCTTCGTTTTCATCGTGATGGGCATCACGAGTGAAATCTGCGCCTTCGTAGGTCCGATGTAACCCCAGCGTCCTTGTTTTTCGGGGTTACGCCAAAGTATTTCGTAGTCGGCACTCGGTGTAAACTTGCGGTAAGCAATAGAGGCATATCCTACGGAAAGGGAGAATTCCAGATTCAAGCGCTTGCTAATGGGTTTCGAAAAACCATAACTCAAGCCCACACTCCAATGTTCGCCCTGTCGACAAACATCTCTGCCAAACTCAAAGTCCCACTTTCCAGATTCTACGTAGGCACCAATGAAGTGCCCCATGAGTTTGTCGCGCCATCTGCCATCCTCGGGGTTTAAGCGCGGTTGGGGTTTAAACCACCAGCGCCCTTCACCGCCAATGCTGAGGAAGCGGATGCAGTATTCGTTGTTGCCCTTTCCCCAGCGCCACCATGGGAACTGATGATAGAAGAGGGCGGAGTATTGCTTGCCAATGGGAACTTCTATAGAGTAGTTCACTAAAGTCAGGGCATCGTAGAGCAAGTTGGTCTTCAATGCCACTACGGTTTTACGCTCCTCAGGTTCGGGGAACTTCAACTCGGGCATGGGTTGAAGGGGTTGCGGCATGTAGAACGTGTCGCGCACTTCCATCACCACGGGTTTAACCTCTCCCAATTCTGGAATCGGTGCGTAGACACATATCCATGTTGCCAAACGCAGTTCGGGCATGTGTTGACGGATGATGCGGCTGTAGGTGTAGCCACCATCTAAGTTCTTGAGGCGCCACTTCTTCTGCTCCGTAGAGATGTTCGACTTCAGAATCTTCAACACCCTGTCGCGGTTGGGCAAGTGGTAATTGCGTTCCAACTCTATCAAGAGTCCCTCCCAGTTTTCACCCATGGGGCGCATATAAACATTCTCGGGAAGCAACACGGTGTAGGCAGGCAAATTGCGCAAGATGAATTCGCGCGCTGCCTCGGCACGTCGCTCCGACAACCACACGTTACGGCGATAGCCCCCTTCAGGAGAAGCGTAGGCATAAATCACGATGCTATCAATCTGCGACGAGCGCGCCAGGATGTCCTTAATGCGAGAAATCTGATAGGCATTGTCCAAATAATTCTCGTCAATCTCTATGCCGTCACAATAATAATAGAGCGAATAGCGGTCTTTGTTCAGACTATCGGGCACGACTTGAGCGGCGGAACATACAGATGCCCCACACAAAAGCCCAATCAAAAGGATGAGATGTCGTAATACCCTATTCATGCTATCACTATAAAATTGCACTCCAATCACAGCACGCTAAAACACGATACATCTGCTAACCCCAACCCCTCTAGGGTTAGGATTAGCAGATGTTACCTATATGCCTTTAGCGACTGCTTGCTTGCTTGCTTGCTTGCTTGCTTGCTTGCTTGCTTGCTATACAAAAAATTGAAATGGCCAAACAATCCGACCATTTCTTCCACTCCATTATGTATACTTTTTATTGTCATGCAGGAAGCAAGCATCTTGCCTAGTTTTGTTTTGATGGTGCAAAATTAAAAAAAAGTTAAACGGCACACAAGAAACCCTTATTTATTTAACGATTTAAACGTGCAAAATAGGGGATTAAAACGGAATATTAGAACAATGTAGATTCATTTGTAAACATCGGAAGGCATAAAATAAAGGCAATGATATAGCAGTTGACCCCAATTAGAATCTTGTACTTTAAATGACGCTGAAGGCGTCACCGCTC
>CALCHM010000109.1 GCA_937901345.1 uncultured Prevotella sp.
CATACCGAGACCAAATTCGCAGAAGTCTTCGAAGAGTGAGTTTGCCCACGCAGGACCCTGACCCTTTTCGTTGGTTGTATAAGGAGTAGAGGGGATAGAACCTGAGTAGATTGATGAACAACCCGTAGCGTTAGCCACCATCTGGCGGTCGCCAAAGAGTTGAGAAACGAGCTTCACGTAGGGTGTTTCACCACAACCTGAGCATGCGCCAGAGAACTGGAACAAGGGGGTAGCGAACTGGCTTACACGGACGTTGCTCTTGATGTCGAGGAGTTCCTGCTTGCTTTTCACGTTCTTCACGCAGTAATCCCAGTTGGCAGCTTCGTCCAATTCCTGCTGGAGGGGCACCAACTTGAGGGCGGGACCCGTCTTGGGCGAACCGGGACAAACGTCCACACAGTTGCCGCAACCCAAGCAGTCCATAACGCCTACCTGCATGCGGAACTTCATGCCCTTGATGGCAGCGGGTGCCTTAATTTCAAGCGTAGGAGCGTTGAAGCCTGCAGCTTCTTCGTCGTTCATCACGAAGGGACGGATGCAAGCGTGAGGACATACGTAAGCACACTTGTTACACTGGATACAGTTGTCGGCTTCCCAAGTAGGAACGAATGCACTCACACCGCGCTTTTCGTAAGCCGAAGTGCCCTGGGGCCAAGTACCGTCTTCGTAACCCTTGAATGCGGAAACGGGGAGCAAGTCACCGTTCTGTGCGTTGATGGGGCGCACTACGTTGTTGATAAATTCAGGATCGTTGTTTGCAACGGCTTCGTCAGCGGGAAGATTTGCCCATGCGGCGTCAACAACCAACTCCTTGTATTCACCACCGCGGTCAACGGCTGCATAGTTCTTGTCGATAATGTCCTGACCCTTCTTGCCGTATGACTTCACGATGAACTTCTTCATCTGCTCTACCGCCAATTCTACGGGAATCACGCCTGTGATGCGGAAGAATGCCGACTGAAGGATGGTATTCGTGCGATTGCCAAGACCGATTTCCTGCGCAATCTTCGTAGCGTTGATGTAGAAGACCTTCACCTGCTTTTCAGCAAGCACCTTCTTCACGTTGTTGGGCAAGTTAGCAACCAATTCGTCGCCTTCCCAAATGGTGTTGAGCAAGAAGGTACCGCCCTGCTGAATACCACGGAGCACGTCGTACATGCGTAGGTAAGCCTGAACGTGGCATGCCACGAAATTGGGCGTATTAACGAGGTAAGTAGAGCGGATGGGCGCATCTCCGAAGCGGAGGTGTGAACATGTGAAACCGCCCGACTTCTTAGAGTCGTAAGAGAAGTAAGCCTGACAGCGCTTGTCGGTGTTGTCACCGATAATCTTTACAGAGTTCTTGTTAGCACCTACCGTACCGTCAGCACCGAGGCCGTAGAACTTCGCCTGGAACATACCGTCGCCACCCATTGCGATTTCTTCCTTCTTGGGAAGTGAAGTGAAGGTAACGTCGTCCACGATACCGATGGTGAAGTGGTTCTTGGGTTCGGGGAGTTGGAGGTTTTCGTAAACGCTGAGGATTTGTGCAGGAGTAGTGTCGTTCGAACCGAGACCATAACGACCACCTACGATGACGGGAGCGTCGGCCTTGCCGTAGAATGCTTCCTTCACGTCGAGGTAGAGGGGTTCGCCATTTGCACCGGGTTCCTTTGTGCGGTCGAGCACAGCGATGCGCTTACAAGTAGCGGGGATGGCGCCGAGGAAGTGCTTTACAGAGAACGGACGGTAGAGGTGAACGCTCACCAAACCTACCTTTTCGCCCTTCGCCATGAGATAGTCGATGGCTTCGCGCGCAGCTTCGGTTGCCGAACCCATAAGGATAATCACGCGGTCGGCATCTTCAGCACCGTAGTAGTTGAAGAGGCTGTACTTGCGACCTGTGATTTCGCTGATTTTCTGCATGTATTCTTCCACTACTTCGGGCACAGCGTCGTAGTAGGGGTTGCAGCTTTCGCGGTGTGCGAAGAAGGTGTCGGGATTTTCCGCCATACCGCGAGCCACGGGCTTTTCGGGCGTAAGGGCACGGTTGCGGAATTCTGCCAACGCTTCCTGGTCAACGAGGGGAGCGAGGTCTTCGTTTTCGAGGAGTTCAATCTTCTGAATTTCGTGTGATGTGCGGAAACCGTCGAAGAAGTTCACGAAGGGCACACGACTCTTGATAGATGCCAAGTGAGCAACGCCTGCGAGGTCCATCACTTCCTGCACCGAACCTTCTGCCAACATCGCGAAGCCTGTCTGGCGTGTTGACATAACGTCCTGATGGTCGCCAAAGATACAGAGCGAGTGCGAAGCGAGTGTACGCGCTGAAACGTGGAATACGCAGGGCAACAATTCGCCCGCAATCTTATACATATTGGGAATCATCAGGAGCAAACCCTGTGAAGCCGTGTACGTAGTAGTCAAAGCACCTGCCTGAAGCGAACCGTGAACAGCACCTGCAGCACCACCTTCTGACTGCATTTCCTGAACGAGCACAGTTTCACCAAAGATATTCTTGCGACCCTGAGCAGCCCATTCGTCAACGTATTCCGCCATGGTTGAAGACGGAGTGATGGGATAGATGGCAGCAACTTCGCTGAACATATAAGAGATATGCGCAGCAGCCTGGTTGCCATCACATGTGATAAATTTCTTTGCCATAGTTGTTATGTTGGTAATTAATTAAAATATTCACAAAGCGAACCACCGCATGCATTTACATGTCGGTTTGTCAGGGCAAAATTACAATTTAATTCGCTCTGCCAAGCAAAAATCCGTTTTTAATTGCCTGCTGTTGCTTAAAAACCCTTTTGAATGTGAGTCTATTCCGCTCCGAAAAGGATTATTTATCCCTAAAAGTGGTCGATATTGCCCCAATGTTGGCGCATTTCGAAGAACGCATTATAGTATTCATAAAAAAAAGCGATCCGCCCACTGAATCCCTTCAGCAGACGGACCTTTCATTCAAAGCTAACACACATTATTAAGTTCTGGTCAATTTCATTATTTTGCCTTGTGCGCACAGGTTGTGCACAAGCCAGCGCACGCAGTATCTGTACATTCTGTAATCTTCACGAGATCGTAGTTCACTCCCACCTCCTTCAAACTATCGTTGACCATGCGCACAATCGTGTCGCTAATGGTTAGGAAGTTCATGGCGGGTTCGCCATTATCGGGATGGAGCGTGAACCCCTCTACATGTGTCAAGTGCAAGCATTTTCCCGTCGTTGTAAACGACCTGTGCTCCCCGTCACCCTCGGCATCAAGATATGATGCATCGAGCGTGAAAAGCGTGTCCGTGCCCAGACTATCTGTGTACAGACGCAACAAGTAGTAAATTCCCGAACAATCTGCCGCAGGGAAGGTTCCAGCATAAAGTTCTTCATAAACCACGGTGGCGCTGTCCGAAGCAACTTCAGTCGTAGTGGGAGCACATTTGCGATCTGCACAACATGCTGCAAGCATTCCCAAAAGGGGAAGCATGAGGAGTAATCTTTTCATAGTTCTGTCTTTGTGATTCTTAAGGTGGGGCGCAGAATTTCCACTCACTGCGTGGAAAATTCGTTGTCCCCTCTTTCTGCGAGCAAAAGTAGAGGAGATTTTCCACCTCCACAAATAAAAACAGTTAAATAAAGTTGCAGATATGTTAAACATTCTTATGTTCCGAAAAAAGGATAATAGAATATGCCCCATGGAGGATTTTATGCAAAGAGAAAAACGTACCTTTGCCACATATTAACAATCTGTAATGCCTACAAGGAAATAAAACTCCGCAAGGTCTTTCTCATTTCTCCTTTCCCCTATGCTCCACCTTCTCCCCCATCCTTGCGCCCTTCCCCCCGAGCGTTTCACTTTTCCCTTTGCCTACTCCCCTCACCCACTTGTGGAGCAGGCGGCGGTTGAAGTGATGCACTACCTTGGCGAGCGTGCGCAGGAGTCAGTTGAATGGGCGGAAGGGAAAATGTTTGGGGTGCTCATTGTGGAACCAGCACCGGGTGAAGTGGCTTTTTTAGCAGGATATTCGGGACTATTGCTTGGGCGCAACGACCTTCCTTACTTCGTGCCCCCGGTCTATGATTTCCTCCACCCTGGCAGTTATTTCAAAGAGCGCGATGCAGAAATCAGTGCCGTAAATCGTGCCGTGGAAACCTTGGAGCAGGATGCGGACTTCCGAGCGGCGTGTGGCTACCTTGAGGAGTTGCAGAAGGAAGCCCAACGCGAGATTTCATCCTACCAACTCATGATGCAGGAAGAGAAGCGCAAGCGCGATGAGCGCCGAAGCGCGGGCAACCTTTCGTCAGAGGAGGAGGCGGAACTCGTACGTCAGAGTCAGTATTTCAAGGGAAATTTCTCGCGCCTCAAAAAGCAGTACCGCGAACGCATAGAAACGGCGGAGCGCAAGGTGAATATTTATAAGAACAGGTTGCACGCACTTTGCGAGGAGCGCCGTCGGATGTCGGATGCCCTACAGACCTGGATTTTCGAACAATTCCAAATGCTCAACATCAACGGTGAACGCAAAAACCTGGTGGAGATTTTCAAACAAACACCTCAAGGAATTCCCCCTGCAGGAGCAGGAGAATGCGCACTGCCCAAACTCCTGCAATATGCCTTCACTCACGGGTTGAGCCCGCTCTGTTTCGGAGAGTTTTGGTGGGGAGCATCGCCTCGCAATGAGGTGCGCATAGAAGGTCAATTTTATCCCTCATGCCTGAGCAAGTGTAAGCCCATCCTTACGCACATGTTAGCCGGAATACCTCTCGACCCCAACCCCATTGAGGTGTTACAACGCTCCGTGGAAGACCAACTCACCGTGATTTACGAGGATGAAAGTCTCGTGGCAGTCAACAAACCCTCGGGCATGCTCAGTGTGCCAGGATTAACGGGCATTCCTTCAGCCTACGAACTCTTGCTCGCTTCGCGCCCCGACTTAATGGTGGTCCACCGTCTTGACATGTCAACCTCGGGCGTGCTGGTGTTTGCGAAAACAAAGGAGGCGCATTATGAATTGCAGCGCCAATTTGCCGAACGTGAAGCAAAGAAGCGCTACATTGCCGACGTAGAGGGAAGCATCGCGCAAGAAAGTGGACTCATCTCACTCCCCCTTCGACTCGACCCACTGAACCGTCCGCGCCAAGTAGTAGACCATACAAACGGGAAACCTGCCGTTACCCATTTCAAAAAAATTGCCGAACGCGCAACCCCTAACGGCACCGTCACACGTCTTGCCCTTTCGCCACAAACGGGACGAACCCACCAGTTGCGCTTACACTGTGCCCATGCTGAGGGTCTCGGTACGCCCATTGTGGGAGACGAACTTTACGGAACGAAGGGTGAGCGCCTGCATCTCCATGCCGAACTCCTCATTGTGAAACACCCCACGACCGGACGCAGTTTGCGACTCACGGCACAACCTGAAGGCATGAATTGGGAATAACATTAACAGTTCAGTGATCGCAACAAATTTTAAATAGGTTTGCTCTCTTCCTGATTTCTTGCAACGGCAACTCCCCTACGCACGACCAGCCCTCTCTTATGCAGAAGAGTGCCAAGCGTGGTGTGTCCTTCAACTTCACCAATATTCAGGACCTCCCATTGCTCTCGCCTGCTATCTCATGGTCCTACAATTGGGCTAACGACCAAAACAGCACCGCTGCCCTTTGGTTCGACACCAACGAGATGGACTTCTGCCCTATGTGTTGGAATGGCTCCTACAGTGCAGCCAAGATTCGCCAGTACGTGCAAGAGCACCCTAATACCAAGTACCTGCTTGGTTTCAACGAACCCAACCTCACCGACCAATGCAATATGACTCCTGCGCAGGCGGCTGAGCAGTGGCCACAAGTGGTAGCATTAGCCCGAGAACTGAACCTCAAACTCATCTCCCCTGCCATGAACTATGGCACGCTCGCGGGCTATCACGACCCTATCAAGTGGCTCGATGAGTTCTTTGCACTGCCCAACGTCTCCCTTGACGACATCCACGCTATTGCTATCCACTGCTACATGGCATCGCCTTCCGCAGTCAAAGATTATATCAAGAAGTTTGAAAAGTACGGCAAACCCATCTGGATGACTGAGTTCTGCGCATGGGACCCTGTGCCAAGCAATGTGGAGAAGCAAATGGATTATATGTGCTCCGTCCTCAACCACATGGAGCAAAACCCTCACGTAGAACGCTACGCATGGTTCATGCCTCGCACCAGTGGCAAGGTAGATTCTGCACCTTATATGCAACTCCTCACCCACGGCTCGCCAGTCCTTCTCACGCCATTGGGACAAATCTTCACCCAGTTCTCTTCTTTCGACAAGAACGCATACCTTGCCCTCAACAAAGGCATAGGTGCACACCAATACGTTGCCCTTAAAGATGAGAGTATCTCTCTGCGCGTTACCGATAACAATCAGCTCTACATCCAATCCTTCATGCAAGGACAATGGATTGATTATCAGGTTAATGCCCAAAGCAAACAACCGCTGCAAATACAATATGCTTCCATTGTCAATAGCCAAGTATGTATTTCTATTGACGGTGTAGCCCAAGCGATAGTGGACATGCCAAAAACTACTGATTTGCAAGCCCCTACTACTCTCACCACTACCGTCATCCCACCGCTCGGCAACCACACCCTCCGCCTTGAAGCCCTAAAAGGAACCTTTAATTGCTACCAACTCCTACACTAAACAATACTACACCACTTTAAACAACTCTACACTATGCTATACCACACCAAACAACTCTACACTATGCTACACCACACCAAACAACTCTACACCATACTTCTGCTACTGCTTGCTCTGCCTCTGGCAGCGCAGAGCAGTACAGATGCTTACACCCTCGTTTGGAACGAAGACTTCACCGACGCTACCCTCGACCGCAATGTTTGGAACATCGAGGTCAATGGCGATGGTGGTGGCAACAACGAGTTGCAATACTATTGCGAGAAAGGTGTAACCCTTGACGTAGAACCTATCACAGGCAAGCATTGCCTTGTGCTCACTGCCACCAAAGAGGATTACCAAGGTAAGAAATGCACTTCGGGTCGTGTCAATACCAAGAATAATCTCTACTACACCTTCGGTAAGATCGAAGCCCGTATCAAGTTCCCCAATACTGCCAATGGCTTATGGCCTGCATTCTGGCAGATGGGTAATGACTTCGACCAAGTAGGTTGGCCACGTTGCGGAGAGACTGACATCATTGAGTTGGGCAATGCCAATGGTATCAACCGTGGCACCCAAGACCGCTACTTCAATGGCGCACTCCATCTCGGCTCAGCATGGAACACCGTTTGGTGCGATGCACAAGACATCACATATCCTTATTCCGTAGAAGACACCTTCCATATTGTCACCATGATTTGGACACCCACCTCTATCGACATGTATATGGACCGCGATGCCAACCCAGGTGTAAAACCATACTTCCACGCTGACTTAGAACCCAACAACGATGCTAACTACGACCGCAGTCGCGTCTTTGCTAAGCCTAACTTCATCATCGCTAACCTCGCCGTAGGTGGCAACTTCCCTCAGATTTGGGACATCAACAAGATCACAGCCCTTGCCGACGGTCCACGTTCGGTCTATATCGACTGGATTCGTATCTACCAACAAGGCACCGACAAAGAGACTTTCATCTCTCCATCGCCTTCCGATGCAATCGAACCCGACGACGATACCGCAGTAGAAGATATTACTCTATCCCAACCTGCACAAAAAATCATCCACAACGGACAAATCTTCATCCGCAAAAACGGACAACTATACAATATCGTAGGACAACAAATACAATAACCCTTTAATACATAAAAACATTGAAACCCTTTAAGTTTATATTCTTATCGTTAAGCGCAGTGCTGCTATCATCCTGCCACGCTAAACAGCCCTATACCCTCGTATGGGAAGATGATTTCAATGCCCCTACGCTCAACACCGCCTATTGGAACGTGGACGATAACGCTCGTGGTGGAGGCAATGCCGAGATGCAGTACTACACCCCCCGCAATGTCACTATCGAGCGTCATCCCGTATCGGGCGAGTCATGCCTCGTGCTCAATGCCAAACGCGAGAACTATCGCAATCGCCCTGCCACTTCGGCACGTGTCAATACCCAGGACAAAGTTACCGTTTGTTATGGCAAGATCGAGGCGCGTATCGCTTTCCCTCACACTGCCGATGGCTTGTGGCCTGCATTCTGGATGCTCGGCAATAATCTTGCTACCAACCTCGGCAACGATGACTCTATCGACCGTCAGCGCGAGCAGTTGGCTGCGCAAGGGCGTGTGGTATGGCCTAAGTGCGGTGAGATTGACATCGTAGAGATGGGACACAAAGATGGTATCGAGAAAGGTCTTTCCGACCGCTATTTCAACGGCGCAGCCCATTGGGGCGAAAGTTTTAACAACGGCAAGTACCCTAACGAAGCAGGCGTATGCGAAGCTGCTTATCCTGTGCAAGGCGACTTCCACCTCTTCACCGTCATTTGGACCGAAGATAGTCTGGCCATGTACCTCGACCAAGACCAATATCCTGAGGTAGCACCTTATTTCGCACTCTCGCTGCGTGATACATCTATCAACGAACCAGGACACTACTTCAACCATCCATTCTATATCGTGCTCAACTTAGCAGTAGGTGGCTTCTTCCCTGGACTACCAATGCACGAGAAGTACCCCGAGGTATATACTGCCGACCACGAGAACTTTCAACGTGTAACCGCCCTACCCGCAGATGGCACCCCAGTCAAAATGTACATTGATTATATCCGCATATACCAGTTTAACCAATAGAGTCCCGACTCGCGATTCCCGATTCACAATTCCCGATTCACAATTTCCGATTTCCGACTCCCGATTCCCGACTCCCGAAAAAAAATAACAAATCATGAAACTCAGCATCAAAGAAAAACTCGGCTACAGCCTTGGTGATACTGCCTCACACTTTGTGTGGGACATGGTCAATTTCTGGTTAATATTCTACTATACCGACGTACTCGGTATCAGCCCTGCATGGTCCACTGCCATCGCTATCCTTGGCACTATCATGGATGCAGTTATGGATCCTATCGTAGGTATCTGGGCAGATCGCACCAATACCCGTTGGGGTAAGTTCCGTCCGTTCTTGCTCTACGGTTGCATTCCTTTTGCGCTGTTTGTCTTCCTTGCCTTCCTCGGTCCTGATTTGCAAGGCGATGCCCTCATCGCATATATCCTGCCTATGTTTATTGGCTTGCGTATCATCTATGCTGTGGTCAATATCCCATACTCCTCTTTGGGAGCTGTGATGACCAACGACTCCATCGAGCGCGCAGGACTCAACTCCTATCGTTTCGTAGCAGCTAATATCGGTCAGTTGCTCGTATCGGGATTCGCACTCTATATCGTGTACTACCTCGGCTCGCACGCTACAGGCATGGACTATTCCATTATGTCTGATGATGGTGCGCGCAAACTCTTTATGGAAAACGGCGCGGGTAATACCGACCTCGTACGCTCATCCTATATCATTGGTTTCAGATACCTCGTGGCTATCTTTGGCGCGATAGGTGTGGTACTTTTCCTCATCACTTTTGCCACCACCAAAGAGCGTATTGCTCCACCTAAACGCCAAGAGACCGACCTCAAGCACGACTTCAAGTACCTCTTCAAGAACCGCCCATGGGTAGTATTGATGCT
>CALCHM010000110.1 GCA_937901345.1 uncultured Prevotella sp.
GGCTATACCGCCAATCGCGGCGGACTCTATGAGACGGAAGACACCGTGAGCGCCTGCTTCCGCTTTGCCAATGGCGTGCCAGGTTCGGGAAGTTGGTGCTTTGTGAGTCATGAATCCGCCAAGGAAGATAGCATCCAAATCATTGGAGACAAGGGTTCCGTGAGTTTCTCCGTTTTCACGTATGCACCAATTAGTTTACACACCGAGCGAGGGCATGAGTTTATAAGAGTGGACAATCCGCCCTACGTTCAGTTGCCATTGATTAAGAATGTTGTTGAACACCTTCAAGGCACCGCCATCTGCACTTGCGATTGCGTGAGCGCCACGTCCGTCAATTGGGTGGTGGACCGAATCCTCGGCAAAGTGTAGCATATTTTCAATCCTCTCTCACCCTCAACGTTAATCTTTAAACGTTCAACGTTCCCTCCTCAACTCTCATCTTTAAACTCTCAACTCTCAACGTTCAACCCTCAACGTTAATCTTTAAACGTTCAACGTTCCCTTCATGCGTCCCCTCATCCTCCACATATTACTCATTTGTGTGACCGTATCCCTGCATGCCATGCCAGCAGATACGGCACAATCGGTGTCGCTGGTTGAAAACATTGTGACCACCGTCACTGGTGAGTTGGGAGAAGTGAAGCGCAAGGTGGAAAAGTTGGATGCCTACGATGAGAACTACATCGAGCCCAATCATTACAACTATGCCTTCATGTTGCAAAACACGCACTATTGGCAACATTACCGCCTCAGAGCAAAAGAAGAAAGTCGCAATCGCCACCAGCAGATTGACATCTCTCCGCGCTCGTCAGTGAAGGTAGGACCCTACTTTGGGTGGCGCTGGATTTTCTTGGGTTACACCTTCGACGTGGGGAGCATGGGAAAGGCCACGAAAAACACGGAATTCACCCTCTCGCTCTATAGTGCCAAGGTGGGGGGCGACTTGATGTACATTCGCAATAAGGAAAACTTTAAGTTGGGCGATGTGAGGGGATTTCCAGGTGTCAATAGTCACGCCTTTCGCGGCATGGATTTTAACGGCATGAAGTCATACACCACGATGGCAAACATCTATTACGTCTTCAACAATCGCCACTTTTCCTATCCCGCAGCCTATGCCCAAAGCACCGTGCAACGCATCAGCGCTGGTTCCTTCATTCTTGGCCTCCGCTACGACCACCACAAGATACATTTTGACCACCGCCAACTCCCCGAAGCGCTTCAGGAAGCCCCCAACGGCACACCCATCCTGTTTGACGCCATGAAAATAGGGAAGGTGAATTATTACAACATCGGCGTTTCTATGGGTTATGCCTACAATTGGGTGCCCGCGCGGAACTTGCTAGTCAACCTGTCGGTTTCGCCCTCGTTGGGGTATAAGAAGACGCGCGGAGTGCCTTGGGATGAAAACGTGTTGATTGACGACGTTAAGGCCTTTAACTTTGATTTCACTACGCGTGCCGCCATCGTTTGGAACAATACGCGATGTTACGCCGGTGCTTCGTTCGTGAATTACATCTACGGTTACCGCCGTGCCTATTTTAATTTCAGAAATTCCATCAATTATCTCAACTTCTACGTGGGCATTAACTTCCATCGCCGAAAACAAACGAAGTAGGGGAGAGACTCTGAGAAATCAGAGATTTTTGAGCCCTCTGAGTCCTCCGAGCCCTCCGAGATCTCCGAGTCCTCCGATACCCCCCCTCTCGGCAAGCAATTGTCATACAAACAATACCAGCGCATAAAGTCTCTTTTATGCGCTGGCTTTTTTTCGGATTCCGGCACTATTGGTGGGAATCATTTAAGTGTGTATCTGAGTTGTTCTTACGCCTCCTCTTCCTCCAGATGCATGAGGTCGCTCATAACATCGTTTGAAACAAAAATGCCCTGTTCCGTTAATTGCAAGACGTTGTTGTTATAAGTGAGGTTAGAGTTGTCAATATGAGGTTTTGCCCATTCTAAGATGTCTGCAGCGAAGGGTTTCCCAAACTTTTGTTCCAGCAATTGGAGGTTGAGCCCTTCGCAGGTACGTAGAGCGGTAAATACAAATTCGTTGCATTGTTCCTCCTTCGTCAAGACCTCAGTTGTGCGTTGCGTGATGCCCTGTTTGTCGATATACTCTTGCAGGTTCAAGGGATTGAAATGTCGGGCATTGCCATCGTAGGAATGCGCTCCAGGTCCGATGCCCAAGTAGGGACGCGATTGCCAATAACCACTATTGTGGCGCGAATGCGCATGGGGCAGGCAGAAATTGGAGATTTCATAGTGGCGGAACCCGTGTTGACGTGTCGATTCACACAAGCGCTGATACATATTCCAGGTGGTCTCGTCCGTGGGTAATGAGAGCGTATGGTTTTTGATGAGGCGTTGCAAGGGTGTTGCTTCTTCCACCGACAAGGCGTAGGCCGATAAGTGGTCGATGGGGAGGGATAGGGCGGTTGTTAAATCCTGTTGCCACGTTTCCAAAGTTTGTTGTGGTTGTCCGTAAATCAAATCGATGCTGATGTGAGGAATCCCCTTTTGGTGAATCAAGTTTACGGCCTCAATAGCTTGCGTTGCAGAGTGTCTGCGTCGAAGCATACGCAATTGCTGGTCGTTGAAACTCTGTATGCCCAGGCTGATTCTGTTCACCCCAACGGCAATCAGCACGTCTAGGAGTTCAGAAGTAATGTCGTCAGGGTTGGCTTCAAAGGTGATTTCGGCACCTTCAGAGATGCAGAAATGCGTGCGGATAGCGCCGAAGAGTTGCCGAATGGCCTCGTGAGGGAGCAATGAGGGTGTCCCTCCTCCAACGTATACCGATGAAAGTAGCGTTGACGGGAGTTCGTGACAACGCTGGCGCATTTCGTTTGCTATAGCTTGAATGTAAGCCTGGGCTTTGTCTATGGATTGTGTGGTAGAATAAAAGTCACAATAGATGCAACGTTGTTGGCAAAAGGGGATGTGGATGTATAACATGAGAGCGGTGAATGGGGAACGCTTTAACGTAGAACGTTTAACGTTGAATGTTTAACGATGAACGTCTAACGTTGCACATTGACTGTTTAGCGTTACCCTTAACTTTATTGGAATCGTTGCTTGTATGCGCGTTGATATTTTACGGCATTACGTTGATGCTCGGCATATGTGCTGGCGAAGTTGTGCGTGCCTGAAAAGTCCTCCTTCGCACACATATAGATGTAGTTGTTTTGTTGTGCGTTCAAAACGGCATCAATAGCGGCGATAGAGGGGATGAAAATGGGTCCAGGAGGCAATCCGGCGTATCGGTAGGTGTTGTAGGGAGAGTCGGGATGCATGGGGTCGGTCAAGCGACGAATGGAGAAATCCTTACGCGCAAAGATAACCGTTGGGCACGCTTGAAGGGGCATTTTTTTGTGCAGACGGTTGAGGTATAATCCTGCGATGATGGGCATTTCTGCGGTGTTGTTCGTTTCTCGACACACGATAGACGCTAAAGTGCTCACCTCATGTTGCGACAATCCAAGCAGCACAGCCTTCTCACGGCGTTCGGTTGTCCAAAAGCGCTTGTACTCCTTTTCCAGACGCTCCACGAGTTGCTGGGGAGTGATGGTCCAATAGACCTCGTAGGTGTTGGGAATGAAGTGGGCTGGAAGCGTTTCCGAGGTGCAATTCATGAGTTGGAGTGTCGTCGTATCGTTCAAGAAGGATACCAATTCTGAGGAGTCAACCATTAATTGTGGGGCAATGCGCGATGCCATAATCTCAACGGTCCAAGCGGGATTGACAACAAGTTTTACTGGTTTTTGTTGACCGTTTCTCAGCATGCGGAACACATCGACGGCATGCTGAGTCGGTGAAATCTCATACTTACCAGGGCGGGGTGTATACTCCTTGAATTGCCACAATAACTCAACCGCCTTACACTTTTGCGGATTTATCTGAGACAATTGATCGGCAACAGACTGCTGCGTGTCTTTGGGGGTAATATACAACGTGTGGGGTTGTTGCGAATCGCTAAACGGAGTTAAGAAATAAAAATGGATAGTAGCATATGCCACTCCAACAAGAACCAGGAATAATACACAACTCGTGATTAAATAAACGTTTCGAATTTTCATTTGATATTATTTTTCGGAAGACATCCGCAAAATTACACATTCTGCCCCCATTTGTGAATTTTTTTGTGGGAAACATAGTATTGCAAACAAAATAATCACTATTTTTGCACACGAAACAGAATTTTGTGCCATGTTTTACACGTTTACATGAACAATTTTGGCACATTTAATCGAAATTATCAAACATGAGTTATGTAGATTTTAACGCTCTTTTTGAGCAGAGTATTAAAAACAATTGGGACCTCGATGCGTTGACCGATTATGAAGGTAAGACCTTGCAGTATAACGACGTTGCGCGTAAGGTTGAAAAGTTGCACATCCTTTTTGAAAATGCTGGCGTTGTTCAGGGCGATAAGATTGCCCTTTGCGGACGCAATAGTGCTCACTGGGCGGTAGCGTTTATTGCAACTTTAACTTACGGAGCAGTTGCTGTCCCCATTCTTCACGAATTTAAACCTCAGCAGGTTCACGATATCGTAAACCACTCAGACGCGCGCCTTTTATTCGTTGGTGACGTTGCGTGGGAAGAACTTTCTGCTGATGAAATGCCTAACCTCGAAGGTATCGTATATATTCCTGACTATTCACTTTGCGTGAGTCGTTCTGAAAGATTAACAGAAGCGCGTGAAAATCTCAACCGCATCTTCGGCGAAAAGTATCCTAAGTACTTCCGTCCCGAACATGTTTCATATCACAAGGCTGAGGCTGAAAGTTTGGCGCTTATCAACTATACTTCAGGCACAACGAGCAACTCTAAGGGTGTATTGCTTCCTTATCGTGCGCTCTGGTCAAACGTTGAATTCGGTAAAGAGAAGTTGGGTTCTTTGCTCAAGCGTGGTGACAATATCATCTCCATGCTCCCCATGGCTCACATGTATGGTATGGCATTTGAATTCCTTTTTGAATTCCTCAACGGTTGTCACATCTTCTTCCTCACGCGTATTCCTTCGCCCAAGATTATCTTCAAGGCTTTTGGCGAAATCAAGCCTCGCATCGTAATTTCAGTGCCTTTGATTATCGAAAAGATTATCAAGAAGAACGTGTTGCCTAAGTTGTCAACACCCAGCATGAAGTTGTTGCTTGCCTTGCCCGTTGTTTCTGACAAAATCTTAGACAAGGTGCGCCAGCAATTGATTGATGCTTTTGGTGGCAATATCTACCAAGTTATTGTTGGTGGTGCAGCATTCAACCGCGAAGTTGAGTTGTTCCTCCAAAAGATTGGTTTCCCCATTACCGTAGGTTATGGCGCAACAGAATGTGCTCCCATCATTTCTTATGCCGACTGGAAGGACCATCGCGCAACATCTTGCGGTCTTCCCGCTCCACGTATGGAAATCCGCATTGATAGTCCCAATCCTCAGGAAGTTGTAGGCGAAATCCTTGTAAGAGGTATGAACGTCATGCAGGGTTACTACAAGAATCCCGAAGCAACTGCCGCAACACTCGTTGATGGTTGGTATCACACAGGCGACCTCGGCATTATGGACGCTGATGGTTTCCTCTACATCCGCGGACGCTCTAAGAACATGCTTCTCGGTGCAAGCGGTCAGAACATCTATCCCGAAGAAATTGAAGACAAACTCAATACACTTCCCTACGTGGCTGAAAGCATCGTGATTCAGAAGGGTGAAAAACTTTATGCCCTCATTTATCCCGACTTTGACGAAGCAGGTAAGGCAGGACTCGATGATGACGGCATCCGTCAGGCAATGGAGCAAAACCGTAAGGATCTCAACGCCATGGTTGCTGCTTACGAACAGATTACAGGCATTCGCATTTACAACGAAGAGTTTGAAAAGACACCCAAACGCTCTATCAAGCGCTTCCTCTATGCAGATGCAGAAGTATAATCTCAACCTCTAAACATTGACTCATGCTTTCGCGCCTCTCTGAGCAGGCACAGAGCATGAGTCAATGTTATTTTCAGAACGGGCGGTATTGTCGTTCTCACATTTATATTGTAATTTTGCAAGCGTTCGTTTCACGTTCAAAAATATTAAAACGTCACCCCTCATGGAAGCATTTACAGTTCCCACCCCCGAGATACAAGTTCCCGAACCCCTCGTCTTGCGCACCGAAAATCTGGTAAAG
Organism: uncultured Prevotella sp.; assembly: GCA_937901345.1. Lineage (GTDB taxonomy): Bacteria > Bacteroidota > Bacteroidia > Bacteroidales > Bacteroidaceae > Alloprevotella. Next base: position 6,171 of record CALCHM010000110.1, read on the forward strand.
CAATACGGCAAGCGCACCGTGGTTAACGGCGTTTCATTCAACGTTAAGCAAGGAGAAATCGTTGGACTCCTCGGACCTAATGGTGCAGGGAAAACCACTTCGTTCTACATGACCACGGGACTTGTTGTGCCTAACGGCGGGCGCATCTTCCTTGGCGAAGAAGAAATTACGAAATATCCCGTTTTCCGTCGTGCTAAGGCAGGTATCGGTTATTTGGCGCAGGAAGCATCCGTTTTCCGCAAACTCTCCGTCGAAGACAATATTGCCTCTGTTCTCGAAATGACAGGAAAACCTAAAGAATACCAGCGCGAGAAACTTGAAAGTCTCATCAACGAATTCCGACTTCAGAAGGTGCGCAAAAACCTCGGTGACCAACTTTCTGGTGGTGAGCGCAGACGTTGTGAAATCGCACGCTGTCTTGCCATCGACCCCAAGTTCATCATGCTTGACGAACCCTTTGCGGGCGTTGACCCCATTGCCGTTGAAGACATCCAATTCATCGTGTGGAAACTCAAGGACCTCAACATCGGCATCCTCATCACCGACCACAACGTTGAAGAAACCCTCTGCATCACCGACCGTGCCTACCTCCTTTTCGAAGGTCGCATCCTCTTCCAAGGAACTCCCGAGGAACTTGCCGAAAATCAAATCGTGCGTGACAAATACCTCACCAACTCCTTCAAGCTCCGCAAGAAGGACTTCCAACTCCTCGGACAACAACGCGAACAAGCGGCCGCAGAGCAAGCCGTGAAAATCTAACCTCACGCAACAACCTCCCCCTCAAGCAATATACCCCCTCCTGCAACTCCTCCTTTCACGCAACGCCCCCCTCACGCAACCTAGTAACGCTACTCTGACGCCGTCAGTTCAGCAATACATACTCCATATCTCCCCCGAATCATCTTTAGGTTCGGGGGAGATTTTGTTAAGTTACATCTCAGAATTGTTTTGGGAATATTGCTGTCCAGTAAACGCCTCTAACTCTATGAATATAAATTTGTTTGAATGGTATTATTGGTGTCCGGTAAAAGTTTAAAAGGGTATTATTAGTGTCCGATAAACGTATTTAATTCTTTAAAAATTCGACACTTAAGCTTGTATAAGCCCCTATTTCTTTGTTGATGCAAATTTAAGCGTAATGGTTGGAACTCCCTCCCCCTACGGGGACTCCCTCTTCAAGAGGGAGAATATAGAAATAAATGTTTTTTTTAACTAGGTTATAAAAATATTAAAAAAATTGCAATAAAAACTTTTGGAAAAAAAGAAAATCCTTTTCTTGGTTATCCTCTTGTTGTTGTTGATGAATGCTCAATGGTGCCTCAATCAATGGTAGCATTGTTAGCAAAACATACAGAATCTCATTTTATCTTTTTGGGAGACCCAGAGCAACTTCCACCAATAGACAAATCTGAAAATAATGGTTTGCTAGATCATCCTCATATTTTTCTTGATGAGATTATGCGTCAAGCGGCGGAGTCTGAAATTATTCAATTAAGTATGAAGGTAAGAAGAGGAGAGTCATTGCAGCTATATAGAGGAAAAGATGTTCAAGTTCTTTCAAAAGAGGAAC
>CALCHM010000111.1 GCA_937901345.1 uncultured Prevotella sp.
CCTGTAACCTTCTGATCCGTAGTCAGATGCTCTATTCAGTTGAGCTACGGAGCCGAGTCTGTGTTTGTTTCTCTTTTGCGAGTGCAAAGGTATAAACTTTTCTCGTAATGACAAATTGTTTGCCGCTTTTTTTACGAAAAAAACTTCGAGAAAGTTGTTGTAGCGTTAAATTATTGTTGTTTTGTTACCTATAAACTACAATTTTACTGCAAACTTCTTCAATCTAGCATCAATCATGCTATCAGGAATAATTGCTTTTACGGCATCTACAAGTGAGTTTACCATCTTTTGGCGTACGTAATCTTGACGTATAATGAGAGATATTTCTCTTACAGGTGCCGACTCCCCAAATTCTCTGACATTTTCCTGTTGTTCTCTGTGTAATAATTGTCGATGCAATTCGGGTATAATTGTATATCCTCCGTTTTCATCGACAATGTTGACAAGAGTCGTAATGCTACCAGCTTCATAGAATCCATTATAGTCAGATGGTTCTTCACAGAAGTTGAAGATTTGATTACGCATACAGTGACCTTCTTTTAGTACCCATAAGTGTTTTGTCGGCATTTGTGAAGCTGCAATTTCTTTTTCTTGATAAATGTCTTCTTGGGGAGATATGTATGCGAGGAATTTTTCGTAGTAGAGGGGAATTTCAAGAATGTCGTCATAATTGAGCGGTGTAGCTAAGATAGCCATGTCGAGTTCTGCTTTTCTCAACTGTTCAACGATGATGTGTGTTTGTTGTTCGCTCACCTGAAGTTCTATCTGCGGTTGTGAGGTGCGCATTTCTTGAAATAGTTTCGGTAATATGTACGGCGCAACAGTAGGAATAACTCCTAATCTTAATCGTCCTGAATTTTGTTCGCGTTCAGAGAGTGATAATTCTTTGAGTTGTGAAATGTTATAAAGCACCACTTTCGCTTGATTGATTATTTGTTCTCCAATTTCAGTTGGGCGAATAGGGTGGCATGATCTGTCAAAGATAACTGTATCCAGTTCTTCCTCCAATTTATTAATAAGCGTGCTTAATGTAGGCTGACTTACGCCACATGATTGTGCGGCTTTTACAAAGTGGCGGTGTGTATCCAACGCCACGATATATTCCATTTGTTGTAGATTCATAGATAGCAAGAATTGGTAGTTATGTTTCTCTGAGAGACAAAATTAATGCATTTATCTAGAATATTTCAAACTGCGTCTGAAAACTTTGTTATGACTTTCGAAATCTTTTGGTAATAAGTGCATAACCACATGTCTTGCATAATTTTTCTGATGTTTTGTGGTGTGTGAATGCTTGGTAGAGTCTTTGAGCTCTTGGTGAATGGAGTATTTCTGTTAATGTTTGTTGGTGTAAGTTTCCCAAGTTTATTGTTCCTTGAGAATCCAAACAACAGGGTACAACCGTACCATCCACGAGCACCCCTATTTGATTTCTAAGTGCATGGCAAAAAGCTTCGTTTTGTTCATAGGGCGTTCTTGCTGCATCTGGCCATTCAAAGGTAGTATCTGTTTCCAGATAAATGAGTTCGTCGAGTTTCCATCCGTCAGGTCGTTCCGTCCAAGGTGTGGTAATGTGTTGTGCCATTAAATGGATTAGTTCTTGATTCATGCTATTGTGTTCACCGCCTTCATTCCACAATCTCAAAACAATAATAATACCTTGCTTTGCAGCTTCCTTGGCAAAGTTCATAACCTGTCTGATATAAGTTTCAGGATTCTCTTTAGTATTACCTTCGTGTGCTTGTAATGAAATTTGAATCTTATGGGGTTTTGCATCAATTACGGATTGTGCGTCAGCCAGTAAAGTTCCGTTTGTTGTAAGTATGGGTATGAATCCCTTTTGACGTGCTAGAGTTATAAATTGAGGGAGTAGGGGATGTAAGAATGGTTCTCCCATAAGGTGAAAATACAAGAACTTTATTTCACCCACGAGCTTGTCTGTAAGCGAATGAAATTCTTCTAAAGAAAGTTGGTGTCCCTTTCGTGTTGTCTTTGGACAGAACGCACAACTGAGGTTACACCTATTGGTTATTTCGAGATAGCAACGCGTTATCATCTTTTTTTGTTTTGTTGATGTAGGTTGAGTTCATTCTATCTTTTACAGCATTGTTTGGATAAGGGGCACGAAGTGCATCCTTTTTTCTTGCAAATTGTATTTCTAAATGCTTGAAACAAGTAAACTAATGCAGTTATGACGACTATAATAACAAGTATAATCTCAATCATGGTAAAGTTAGGGTTGTGTTTGTTAAATGTAGGGTTTGTTCCAAGATGCTTTTGCTTTATAAAATGTATTTTCTTCTGTATAAATAGAAAAAATGGGAGATTCCTTAATGATCTCCCAGGTATAACATTCTTTATTCTGAAATGGTCACGTTAGACTCGTTGATTTTAATCTCAATTGCTCCAGTCGGTTGTCTTCTTGGAAGTGGTTGAGGAATGATGTGTTGTAGTTCTGGAACTTCTTTAAGTGCGTTTCCACTTGTTTCGCTAGCAAGTATCGGGGTGTTGTTTTCCTCAGAAAGATGACACAACCACACTTGCTGAATGCGTTTCGGGTCTAGGAAGTGTGCGAGTAGTTCAGCTGTTTCCTTGTTAGATAAGTGTCCATATGGTCCCTCTATACGTTTCTTGAGTCGCATTGGGTAAGGACCATTTATTAACATCTGAGCATCGTAGTTGGATTCTATTACCAAGTGTGTGGCATTGCCAACTATGCTTTGAATTTCTGGAGTTACGTGACCAATGTCTGTGATGACACAGAATTTGATGTCTTTATATTGAATCAAGTAACCGTTGTTTCCAAAACTATCGTGTGGTACGGGAATAGCAGTGATGTTAAAGGGACCTATTTGAAAAGGTTTGTAGTGTTCTACTATTTTAAGTTCCTCCTTTTTTACTTTCTTGCTTAAAAATGGATTTTCATGCATCCCTTTGTGTACCGCTTCGGTTGTATATACAGGGATATGAAATTCGTTGGATAAATAAGCAACAGCCTTTGAGTGGTCGGTGTGATTATGTGTGACTAATATGCCTTGAATATCTCCAAATGAACATCCATAGTCTTTATAAGTCTTTTTGAATGTTCTAATTCCGAGTCCAAGGTCGATAAGTATGCTGTAACCTTCTGCATGAAGGTAATAACAATTTCCACTACTTCCGCTAGCAAAGGAGATAAATTTCATTCTGTATGATGTTAAGTAGATATGTGTTCGTAATGTGTTGTTGTTGTAAAATTCGAAACAATGAGGTGTAACTATCTCATCACATTCTTTTTCAGAGATGTTATCAGAAGGGTAATCCTACCGCAAAATGGAACGTGAAGTCTCGTTTAAACTTGGGGTTGATGATGGGGTAGTGTCCCTTTCCTGTAGGTATCGATGGATTAATCGCTTTCATGCCACCGTCAAATCTGAGGATAAAGTAATCAAAGTTTAATCGCAATCCAAGTCCGTAAGCAACGGCAATTTCTTTTAGAAACTTGTCTGCTTTTAGTTGTTCTCCTGATTGTGCGTTGTTTCTTGTATTCCAAATATTGCCTGCATCAATGAAGGCGGCACCATAAAACTTCCAGAAAAGATAAGTGCGATATTCTAGACTTAAATCTAGCTTAACGTTACCCGTTTGATTGATGAAGTCGATTTTTCCATCTGTTCCTTTGTAGGAACCAGGTCCTAATTCTCTCACACTCCATCCTCTTACACTGTTGGCGCCTCCAGCAAAGTAGCGTTTCTCATAAGGGATAATCGTAGAATTACCATACGGTATAGCTACCCCTAATGCAGCATGAAATGCTAAGGAGCTATTTTCATTGATTGGATAACTTTTAACGAAATCTATGTCGGCTTTAGCATATTGTGAGAATGCAATGCCAAAGAGTTCGTAATGTCCATTGTGATTATGTTTGGCATTGAACAAACTTTTGGTGAGATTCAAAAGATTTCCTGCTGATTCAATATTAAATCTGAGTTGCCAAGTGTTCGTTTGTGATAGTGCGTTATTGTTGAAGTTCTTGTTCGATTTCATGACAAATGAATATCCCAGATTCATGATGAACAAGTTCTCATAACTATATCTCAGAATGCCGTATCTAGGATCGTCTCCTTCAAGATAGTTTTTACGGAAGGTGTCTGAGATCCATGGCATGAAAATGTAGTTCAAACTGAGTAAGTCAAACTTGTGCTGGATGCGATTGTCTGTATTCCTTCTCCATTTATACGAAACGTTTGCGGTAAGCATGCGACGATGAAATTCTGGTCTTTCTTGCATGTTGTAAATCAGACCAAATTCGGTTGTCGCTTTTAACTGATACCGAAATTGCTCAGAGAAGGGCATGAATAGGGCAGGGAAGGAGAGGTTTGCCTCTGTGCTATATTCCATATAGTTTTGGTTGGCATATCCTTCTAATCCTGTTATCGCTTCATACGCGCCTCTGATCTTAATTCTGAACAGTTCAGAACCTTTGAATAGGTTGCGATTGGTGTATGTTAATGCAGCTGCTGCGCCAAGGTCACCTGCTGTATTTGTACCTTCAATCTCAAATGAGATGTTATGAGGTTTGGCCTTTCTTACATAAATCTCGTAATTGATGAATGGGTGCTTCTCTATTGTTCTTATTGTACTGAAACTTAATGCGCTAAGGCTGTTTAGTGCATTGTTTGTGTAATTAACGTCTGAGGCTCTATAGATGCTGTCGGTGTTTAATCCAATCATGCTTCTGTAAACTCTTTTTGAGACGTTTGTTCTAGTCTTTAGGTGTTGAAAATTTAGTCCGCGATATTGTGTTAATATGCTGGTATCGTTGTTGTAACAATCTTCAAAAACGCTTATATCTTTGATTTTGTAAGGCGTGTAGGCGATGGTTGTGTCTACTCCAGCAGGGGCGATACAATTGATTGTTACGCTTGTTCCTAAATCTCCCTGTATAGTGTCAATGGTAAATGTTATGAACTCCTTGTTGATTTGATAAAAACCATTGTCTTGTAGCAGGTTTACTATTCTGCTGCGTTCTTCATAGAGTTTGTTGATTTCAAGAGGCATCCCACCGTGTAATACTGACGCATGTCTTTCACGCAGCAATATGTGTTCAATACGTTTGCTTTGTATGTTTGTAGTTATGTTTCGGATGTATGAACGTGGACCACAGTGTAATTGATAGGTTAGTTTTACTTTGTGTTTTGTACGCACCGTGTCAAATGAAACCCATCCATTTCTGAATCCTTTTGAGACAAGATGATTTTGCAGGGCTTTGGCTGTGTTATTCGTCGCACTTTCATTGTATATCACAGGTGGTTCTCCCGTTTTCCGGAGTAATTTGCATACAAAGTTTGAATCCTTCTTCCCAGCTAAACTATACATTCCAAGTGGAACTTTTGCAATGCCAAACCACTTGCTGTTGGGTTTCTGAGTAAGGGCTCCCTGTACGCTTCCTGAAGTGATATGTTTATCGCTACTCTCTATCTTTACGGCAGAGAGTAGGTATTCGTTGTCCTCAAGTATTCTTTGGGAGGAGCAACTAACGAGTAGTGCGCTGAGTAAAATGAGTAGGAGTCTCAATGTTGAAATGTTGTGTGTATGCCCATGTTGTATGGGGGGACTACATGACACGAGTTATTATTCAAATACTCTCATAAAGAGTTTTGGCGCTGATGTTTCAAACTTAAGCAATTCGCCCGAGATGGGATGGTAAAAATTCAGACGGAAGGCGTGTAGCGCAAGACGTCCGATGGGGTTGTCTCCGTTTCCATACTTGATGTCTCCGCAGATAGGACATCCCAAATCTTGGGTATGTACGCGAATCTGATTTTTTCTTCCGGTTTCAAGTTTGAATTCAATTAGAGTATATTTGTCGTTGCTTTTCAGCGTTTTATAATGTGTTAATGCATATTTGCCTCCGTTGTCCGTAGGTGAAGAGAATGTGAAAAACGCCTTATTGTCCTTTAACCAACTTTCTACGCTTCCTTGAGGTTGTTGAGGCTTGCCAGAGCAGAGTGCGATGTATCGTCTGTCGGTTACAATGTTGTGCCAATTGTGTTCCAGAATTTGTTCTGCTTCAATGGTTTTGGCATACACCATTAATCCTGAAGTATCTCTGTCAAGACGGTGTACAACGTGGGCGGTACACTTCTGGTGCGTACGTCTGAAGTATTCATCCAAAACGGTTTTAACACTAAATGCATGATGTGAACTTGCCATCGAGAGAATACCGATATTCTTTTCAACGACAACAATGGCATGATCCTCATACACGATTTTTACAAATTTATTGCGAAGTTCCTCCTTAGGTTTCTTCTTAGAAATCTCAACGATAGTTCCTGGTTGAAGTTGTAAATCGTGTTGCTTTACAATCTTTTTATCAACTCTAATGCCGCCCCCAGTCAAAATAGCTTTTGCGCGGTTACGACTAATTCCATCTAAAGCCTTTTGAATGAATGTGAGTAAGTCGCATGTGTCTTTTACTGTGAATTTTGTAAATTGACTGAGTGTTGTGTTTCTTTTCTGCATGAGTTTGTAAATAGTTGTTTGTTCTGCAAAATTACTAAAAAAAGAAGACAAAATCGGTTGACGCTATTAATTAAGTGTGTGCTTACCTGCGTCTTTTTATTTCATTGTTGTTGTAATGAAGGGGTGTTGTAATTTGAATTTATAGGTTGAGAACCGCGGGTGATACCTCCAAAACTCCGTTTGAAGTAGTGAGAACTATGGGTAATGGCAATAAAAATTGATTTTTTTATCTGAGAACTGCGGGTAATACCTCAAAAATACCGTTTAAAGCATGAGAACCGTGGGTAATACCTCAAATACTCCGTTTGAAGTAGAGAGAACTATGGGTAATGACTTCAAAGTGCAAATTCATGCCTTGAGCACTATGGGTAACGCCTTTTCGTAACATTCGAAGAATCTATCAACAGGCATGGTTGGACTTATTGGGGGTGAACCTAATTGCTCGTTCTTGTGTTTGATGCTTTCAGTGTGAATAGGAAACTATATGTTCCTTGATATTTGCTTATTTCGTTTGTGAAGTGTGTTGGTGATGGTGTGGGTTTATCAATGTCCCTATGGAAGGGACTTATTGATCTCGCTGTTAGGGGAGTTGATATTTCTGAATTTTCAGTATTGTTGTTAGATGAGACTCACATGTTGCTACTTACGTTTTGCAAATAATGTGCTTATCTTTTAGGATTGAATTTTTAAGTAAAAAAAATGGGGCGATGCTTGTTTGATAAATAATTTAGTTGTAATTTTGCATCGCAAACGAAAAACATCGGTTCATGCACTCTTAGCTCAGTTGGTAGAGCAACTGACTCTTAATCAGTGGGTCCTGGGTTCGAATCCCTGAGGGTGTACGAGTTATTTAAGATTGACAACTTCTGTTGTCAATCTTTTTTTGTGTCTTTTTTACAAAATATTCTGTGATTGGTGCATTAGTTTGTTATAAAAAACTTAATTTTGCTTGCATTAATTAAACAAAGACTTACAAAGTGGTAACAAAAGAAAGCATTCAAGAACTTATTGATAGTGGAATGTTGAAAGAAGCTTTAGCATTTGCGGAAGATGCGCTTAAAGAAGTTCCTACCGACGATACATTTCATTATCTTAAGGGCAAAATCCTAATGAGAATGGGAGATTGGAAAGGAGCAACGGATGCTTATTTGCAAGCGGATGCGTTAAATCCTGAAGGACCAGCTCGCGAGCAATTGGTTATGATCAAGGATATCATGGACTTCTATAATAAAGATATGTATAATCATTGATATAACTGATGTTGTGTAACTTCATGCTGGTAATTACGGGTGTATCCTCCTCTTTCAATTGAATCGTACAAGAGGTATGTGTGATCATGCAAGATTTAGATGATTTTATTTATCATCTTTGTGCTGAAACCATGCATCTATTTGTCGTTTCCCTATTCTAAAGTTTAAACTTGATTTTCCGATAACTAAATTAGAGTATAAATAGTGTATCTTTGCGTACACATTATTAAATGAACCATTATGGCAAAAATTGTAGGAGCCGTGGTGATTAACACCGAGCGATGCAAAGGATGTAATCTATGCGTTGTGGCTTGTCCCAAGAAATGTTTGTCGCTGAGCGGCAAGGAAGTAAATCATAAGGGTTATGCATTTTGTGTAGATGTGCAACCCGAAGAGTGTATTGGATGTAGTTCGTGCGCAATCGTTTGCCCCGATGCCTGCATCACAGTTTATAAAACAAAGATTGACGCATAAAAGTTATGAAGCAAGATAAGGAAGTCCTTTTAATGAAAGGAAATGAGGCAATCGCACATGCTGCAATTCGTTGTGGATGTGATGGATATTTTGGTTATCCTATTACGCCTCAGTCAGAGATTTTGGAAACATTGGCAGCTGAAAAACCTTGGGAAACTACTGGTATGGTAGTGCTTCAAGCAGAAAGTGAAGTTGCATCTATCTATATGATTTATGGTGGTGGCGCTTCAGGTAAGCGAGTAATGACTTCTTCATCTAGTCCTGGTGTTGCGCTTATGCAAGAAGGTATCACTTACATGGCCGGTGCTGAAGTTCCTGGTGTAATTGTTAATGTGCAGCGTGGTGGTCCTGGTTTGGGTACCATTCAACCCTCTCAAGGTGATTACAATCAAGCAACTCGCGGTGGAGGTAATGGTGACTACAACGTAATCGTTTTGGCTCCCTGCTCAGTTCAGGAAATGGCAGACTTTGTTGATGTCGCATTCGACTTGGCCTTTAAGTATCGCACTCCTGTGATGATTCTTTCTGATGGTATTATTGGTCAGATGATGGAAAAGGTAGTCTTGCCTCCCTTTAAACCCCGTCGTACGGAAGAAGAAATTAAGGCAACTTGTCCTTGGGCTACCACAGGTAAGGGTAAGCGCGAAAAACACAATATTATTACGTCTGTAGAACTTCAGTCAGAAGTGATGGAGAAGAATAATCTCCGTCTTCAGGCAAAGTATGCTGAGATTAAGGCAAACGAAGTACGTTACGAAGTGAGTGGTCTTGAAGATGCTGACTATATGATTGTCGCTTTCGGTTCTGCCGCTCGTATTTCTCAGAAAGCAGTAGAATTGGCTGCAGAAAGAGGTATTAAGGTGGGAGTATTCCGTCCCATTACGCTTTGGCCCTTCCCAGAAAAGGAAATTCGTGAATGTGCTAAGAATTTGAAAGGCGTGTTGACTATGGAAATCAATGCTGGTCAGATGGTTCATGATGTACGCTTGGCTGTTGGCGAACGTATTCCTGTTGAACATTTTGGACGCCTCGGAGGTATAGTTCCCGATCCCGAAGAAGTAGTTGAAGCACTCGTATCGCTTACGAAAAAGGCAAATGGCTAATAATCTCAATCAACATCATTCCATGTTTGAACGATTCAGTCATTCCGAACAAGATGAACGTCAACGCATGAAAGAGCGTAAGATGTTGTTGCTTCGGAATATTCTAAACGCAGTATTCATGTTACTTGCGGTAGTTACAATGATTGGTGTTTGGGCGTTTCCCGAATATACCAATCAGTGGTACATAATAGGTCTTGTAGCCGTGTGTATCAAAATCGTAGAAGTGATGTTTAGAATGCCAGGAATGAAAAAATCTAAGAAATAAGAAATATATGCGTAAAGAAGATATTATCAAGCCTGAAAATTTGGTGTATGAAAAACCCAAATTGATGAACGACACGGACATGCACTACTGTCCTGGATGTTCACACGGCGTTGTACATAAACTCATTGCTGAAGTAATTCAGGAAATGGGATTGGAAGAAGAAGCAATTGGTGTATGCCCTGTAGGTTGCTCTGTGTTTGCCTACAGATACCTAGACATTGACTGGCAAGAAGCAGCTCACGGTCGTGCTCCTGCGTTGGCAACTGCAATTAAGCGTTTGTGGCCTAATAAGTTGGTGTTCTCTTATCAGGGAGATGGTGACATCGGTTGTATTGGTACGGGCGAAGCGATTCATGCGTTGAACCGTGGTGAGAACATAGCTATGATTTTTATCAACAATGCTATCTATGGTATGACTGGTGGACAAATGGCGCCTACAACGTTGATTGGTCAGAAAACAGTGACTTGTCCTTATGGTCGTGATCCGCAGTTGCACGGATATCCCTTGAAGATTTCAGAAATGGCTGCACTCTTAGAGGGTACTTGCTTCGTGTCGCGCAATAGTGTACAAAACGTTGCGGCTATTCGCAAAACGAAGAAAGCCATTCGTAAGGCATTTGAAAATTCATTAGCAGGCAAGGGTTCAAGTCTTGTAGAAATTGTTTCTACTTGTTCTTCAGGTTGGAAACTCACACCCGTCAAGGCGAATGAATGGATGGAGGAAAACATGTTTAAGTATTATCAATTGGGTGACCTTAAGGATAAGTAATAAGGGACTCCGAAGAATTCCGATATATATGAAACAAGAAATTATTATTTCCGGTTTTGGTGGTCAGGGTGTTCTCTCTATGGGGAAGATTTTGGCGTATGCCGGATTGATGGAAGATAAAGAAGTGACTTGGATGCCTGCCTACGGTCCTGAACAACGTGGTGGTACGGCAAACGTAACCGTGATTGTGAGTGACGAACCTATTTCTTCGCCTATCCTTTCACAATACGACACAGCCATCCTTTTGAATCAACCTTCTGTTGATAAGTTTGAGGCAAAGGTAAAACCTGGTGGCACCTTGATTTACGATAGTTTTGGTATTCTCAATCCTCCTACACGTACTGATATCAACGTGTATAGCATCAGTGCGATGGAAACAGCTGCTGAAATGAAAATCATGAAGTGTTTCAACATGATGATTTTAGGTGGTTATTTGAAGAAACATCCCATCGTAAACTTGGAGAGTGTCATGAAGGCACTTGCTAAGACACTTCCCGAACGTCACCACGGACTTTTGCCCGTAAATGAGCAAGCCATCCTTAAGGGCATGGAAATTATCAAGTAAAGTCCTGCTTTTTCATGAATGAAGAACAATAGAAAAAGTGAGGATAGGTATTACTATACTCCACTTCTTCTATTGTTATTAATAATTATCCAAAAACATCTAACGTTTCGGTTATGGTAACGTAACTAGAAACAAAAAAACTAAAAGTTATGGCAAGTCGTAAGGTTCTTAAGAAAGCAATCAAGGGCGCTTGTGGCGAACTCTTTGCAGATTGTGTTGCGCTCAGTATGTGTAAGGATGCGAATAAGGAAGTATTGTTCGCTCTTGAAGGAAAGTTGGTTGATTTGTGCCAAGACTTCGTGTCACGTCTTTCACACACAGAAAAAGGCAACGAAAGGATGTTCTATAAAAAGTTGGTAGCAGAGTTTACAGATTCAATCAACGCTATAGCTGAAGATATTATTAAGGCATAGTTTGATTATGGCAAACTTTTACCATCGCCTGTTATTTAACCGCCTTGGATGGCATGAAGAGGTGACAGTACCTCATCGTGACAAGTGCATTATTTGTGTTGCACCCCACACCAGTAATTGGGACTTTATTTATGGTCAACTCTATTATCGTTCCATAGGGCGCACTGCCAATTTCTTAATGAAAAAGGAATGGTTCTTTTGGCCTTTAGGATTGCTTTTTCGCAAATTAGGAGGAATTCCTGTTTATCGTTCCAAAAAGAGCAGTCTTACTGATGTGTTAGCGGAAAGAATAAAAGGCATGACTCATTTCGAATTAGCCATTACGCCAGAGGGTACTCGCTCAAGAGTAGACAAATGGAAACGTGGTTTCTATTTTATCGCTCAAAAGGCAAACATCCCCATACAACTCTATGATTTAGACTATAAGAACAAAGTCATCAGATGTACTAAGGAAATTTATCCTTCGGGAGATGTAGAGGCTGATATGCGTGAAATAATGGATTACTATAAGCATTCAAATGCAAAGTATCCACACAAATTTGCTATTGAAGAACTTTAATAAGGATGAGGTTTATAATATCCATTATTTATTTATTAAGTTTTATCGTATTAGAATCTCGTGCATCCCTTTTGTCAGAAAGAGGGATGCACGACGTTGTATCTAACAACAAAGCAAAAGCTGCTGCACTCATTAAGGTTTTAAAACCTTTTTTTGAGAAGTATGAGCGAGAGGGGTATTGTCCCATGCGCAAATATGGGATAGACTCCTTGAAGGTTGATGAAAAGAATGAAGAGGTGTTGGTGTATCCCAACGAGTCCTTTTGCTCCCAATTGATAACTGACGCTTTGTTAACGCAACTCTACTCAGATATTGCTACACAACTTCCCGAGGAATTTTTGAATTACAACTTGCGTTTGTTGGCAAAGCGTGATACTCCTTTCGAGAATTTAATTCCTAATTATCTTCGTACAGATAGTATTGATGCACGTCGCATGTGGGGAAATATTGATGTTTCTCAAACTACGGCGTGGGTAACGTCAGTTACACAACCTTATGCCATAAGTAAGGGATTACAAAATCGCCACTTGATGGTATATCCTAGTCACGGCTATTATTACAAAAATAAAATATCAGAATGGGCATGGCAACGACCGTACCTGTTCTGCACTACAGAAGATTTACTCACACAGTCTATCGTATATCCCTTTTTATTCCCAATGTTAGAACGTGCAGGGGCAATTGTTGTTACCGCACGTGAGAGAGACCCTCAAACCTCCATGATTGTTATTGACAACGATGGAAATGCTGCGAACGGTATCTATGTGGAACATCAAGTTGCAAAACAACAATGGGAAACAATTGACTGTCAGAAAGGTTTTGCCTGCATTTCAGGACCTTTGCATGATGGCATCAATCCCTTCCAATCGGGAACGGCAAAACGCATTGAAACAGTAAAAGGAAAGCGCGAAGCAAGTACGGCAACATGGAAACCTTTTTTCTCGAAAAGCGGCAAATATGCGGTGTATGTGTCATACGTATCACAACCCAATAGTGTGACAGATGCCAAGTACATCGTTTATCATGCTGGTGGCGAAACTGTATTCAGTGTGAATCAGCAGATTGGTAGTAATACATGGGTATATTTAGGCACTTTCGATTTTCTTGCTGATTCAACCCATGTTCAAGGAGTGGTATTGTCCAATCAAAGTAATCAACAGGGGGTTGTTTCTGCCGATGCTGTACGTTTTGGAGGTGGTATGGGATTTAGTTCTCGAGAAGAACAAGTTTCGCAATTACCCGCTTTTCTGGAAGCTGCTCGTTATTACACGCAATGGGCTGGATTGCCTGAAGAATACTATAATACGGAAGCCAGTGAGAATGATTATTTGGATGATCTGCGCTGTCGTTCTAATTTTACCAATTATCTGGCAGGTGGATCCGTATATCTGCCTACAATGAAGGGTTTAGGGATTCCACTAGAGTTTTCTACAGCGATACATACCGATGCCGGATATCGTAAAGACAATAGTGTGTATGGAACATTGTCTATCAGTACCAATTATCATAGTTCGACTGGCGATACATTGGCAACAGGTATCTCGCGAATGGCATCTTATGACCTGGCGCACTTGATGGTCGAGACGGTAAAAAGAGATTTATCACATTATTTCAACGTTCCATGGACGCGAAGAGATTCTTGGGATCGGAATTATAGTGAAACTCGTTCGCCACAAATACCTTCGTTGATATTGGAAGTCTTATCGCATCAAAACTTTACCGACATGCGCTTTGCTCATGATCCGTATGTGAAGTTTCATATTGCTCGAAGTATTTATAAATCTTTGCTCCAGTACGTTAATTACCAACATGGTATTACCGATGTCGTTGTACAACCGTTGCCTGTTAAGCTCTGTGTCGCACAATTGGATTCTGAAAGCAATCAAGTGACATTGTCTTGGCAACCCACTCACGATCCGCTTGAACCAACAGCTACTCCCTCTCGTTACATTGTTTATACAAAGATTGGAAACCTTGGATTTGACAAGGGTAGGGTGGTTAGTCAAACCAATTGCACACTGCCAATCACACCCGGGGTTCAGTATAGTTTCCGAATCGCAGCACTTAACGAAGGTGGGGAGAGTTTCCCTTCTGAAGAAATGACGGTGTTTAAAGCACCGAATGAAATGGCACGCATCTTAATCGTGAATGGTTTTACGCGCTTATCAGGTCCTGCAGTTGTTCAGAATGCAGACAGTCTTGGTTTTGATATTCAAAAGAATATAGGCATCCCCTTCCATTCTACGAGTTCCATTGCTGGTCAGCAAGTATGTTTCGATCCTATGATGGCAGGTAAGGAAGGTGAAGGTGCGCTTGGGTTCTGTACGAACGAGTGGATCGGAAAAACAATTGCTGGTAATACCTTTGATTTTACCACATCGCACGGTCGTGCGCTTGCCATGAGTCAAGAATTCTCATTTGCGTCAGCTTCAGTTGGTGCTGTAGAAGAAGGAAGTATTAACCTCTCAGACTACCATGTGGTGGATTATATCCTTGGTCGTCAAACGTCATCTACAGAAAACATGCGTCCTGCCAAAACCTTTTCGCCCCAATTGCAATCAAGGTTGACGGATTATACTAATCATGGTGGTCGCCTGTTTGTTTCGGGGTCACACATTGGAAGTGATATGCAGCAACCGGAAGAACAAGATTTTATTTCACGCATCTTAGGTGTGACTTATGGGGGATACATTCCTGCAGATTCTTGTGAAACGATAGTTGGATTAAATCTTCGCTTACCCATTTATCATCAACCTTCTGCACGCCATTATGCCGTTGGACATCCCGACATATTACAACCTGCTACAGATAAGGCATTCCCCGCTTTCGCCTACACAATGGGTTATGCTGCAGGGGTGGCGTATCAGGCAGATACACATAAGGCTATAACCATGGCTGTGCCTTTTGAATGTATCTCCGATGCGAATCTTCAAGGAATGGTGATGCGTGCCATCATCTTCTACTTGTTGGATAAAGGGTAACGAACCATTAGGTATACAGCATCCTTTACGATGTACGCATCCTCAAATATAAATCTCTAATAATAAAACAATACCATTATGAAAATACAACTTAATGAGAAAGCTACTCATTTCCTTGAGATAACAGAACAGCACCTTCAAACGCTTCAACAATACGCTTTGTTTCAAGACCTTGTTGACAGCACAGGTTATATTACAGAAGACACGATGTTGCGCTTGAAACTTCGCACACGTTCTTTGGTGCTCACAACAGTTCCTGTACCCCAAGATTTGTTGGATTTATATGCAGAAATTATTTGTCACGATAAGATGAAATCTTTTGGGTTGAAGCAACTCATGGAGGCATATGCCGAATGGACGAAGCAATAAATACAAACACTCATTTAATTTCGTACACACACGTTTTTCCCTTTGCTCCATGCAATATCAACTGACAGATTGGCTTCCTACAACCAAAAAGGAGATGGAACTCCGCGGTTGGGATAAGTTGGACATCATCTTGTTCAGCGCTGATGCTTATGTCGATCATCCATCTTTTGGCGCAGCCGTTATTGGTCGCCTTTTAGAGGCTGAAGGCTATCGCATAGCAATTGTTCCGCAACCCGACTGGCATGGTGACTTCCGCGATTTCAAGAAGTTGGGACGTCCGCGCCTCTTCTTCGGCATAGCGCCTGGTTGTATGGATTCCATGGTGAATAAATACACCGCCAACAAGCGCTTGCGCTCCGAAGATGCCTATTCTCCCAATGGGCGTCACGACATGCGTCCGGAATATCCGACAATTGTTTACACGCAGATTCTCAAGCAACTCTATCCCGACGTTCCTGTGGTACTCGGAGGGATAGAAGCTTCGCTGCGCCGACTTTCTCACTATGACTATTGGCAAGAGCGTTTGCGTCCCGGTATTCTTAAGGACAGTGGAGCCGACTTGCTCATTTATGGCATGGGAGAATTGCCCATGACAGATTTGTGCAGCAATATCGAGAATTACATTACGCATCATGAAGACGCAGCGTTGCTCACCGTCAGCGAACTCCATGCCATGTTGCGCAAGCATCCCATTCAGCAAACCGTTACCTACGTCCACGAGCAAGATATTCATGGCGGCATTACGCCCAACGACATTGTGCTTCATTCTTACGAAGAAGCGCTGAGAAATCCGAAGGCGCAAGCAGCAAACTTCAAGCATATTGAAGAAGAAAGCAACCGACTCATGCCGCAGCGCATCTTGCAACAAACAGGGAATAAATACATGGTAGTCAATGCGCCCTATCCGCCCATGACAACCGAACAACTCGACCGCTCATTCGACTTTCCCTACACACGTTTGCCCCATCCGAAATACAAAGACAAACGTATTCCGGCATTCGACATGATTAAATTCTCTGTCAACGTGCATCGAGGCTGTTTTGGTGGTTGCTCCTTCTGCACCATCTCTGCCCATCAGGGAAAATTCATCTCCAGTCGTAGCAAGGAAAGCATCATGCGAGAGGTTAAAAAGGTTACGGAAATGCCCGACTTCAAAGGACATCTTTCCGACCTTGGAGGACCTTCGGCAAACATGTATGCCATGCGCGGAAAGGACCTCGAACTCTGCAAAAAGTGCAAGCGCCCCTCGTGTGTGCATCCCAAGATTTGTCCCAATATGAGCAACGACCACCGACCCTTGCTCGATATTTATCGCAGCGTGCGAACGATGCCCGGAATCAAGCGCGTGACGATAGGCTCCGGCGTTCGTTACGACCTTTTGCTCCATCGCACAGGCGATGCTGCTATCGATAAGGCAACTGACGACTACACACGCGAACTCATCCTTCACCACGTCAGCGGTCGCCTTAAAGTGGCACCCGAACATACCTCTGACCGCGTGCTCCACCTCATGCGCAAACCGCCATTCGAACAGTTTGAGCGCTTCAAGCAAATCTTTGACCGCATCAATCATTCGGCAGGACTGCGTCAGCAAATCATCCCATACTTCATCAGTTCGCACCCCGGATGTACGCCCGAAGATATGGCAGAACTTGCAGCGCTCACCAAGCGTTTGGACTTCCAGTTAGAGCAAGTGCAGGACTTCACCCCCACGCCCATGACCGTGAGTACCGAAGCATGGTACACCGGAGTCCATCCCTATACGCTGCAACCGGTTTATTCAGCACACAGCGCTGCCGACAAGCTGCGTCAACGTATGTTCTTCTTCTGGTACAAACCCGAGGAGCGACAAAAGATTATTGCAGAACTCCGTCGTATCAATCGCCCCGACTTGATAGACAAACTTTTTGGAGCTACCTATAAATCAAAAACTCCAGCACGCCCAGAGCAGAAGAAACCCTACAAACCTCGTAAAAAGTAAATAAAAAAACATTCGCTTATGTCTTGTCTTCAAGTATTGTTGTGCATCATCTTTCCGCCGTTGGCAGTGCTCGACCGCGGTTGTGGTTCCATCCTCATCGTAACGATACTCACCTGTTGCGCTTGGGTACCCGGCGTACTCGCTGCACTCATTATACTAAATAAGAACTAAAGAATCCTACACGCATAAAGCATGTTACGACAGTGTAAAACACCAATCGCAACATGCTTTTCTGTTATAATTATATTGGTGTCCGGTAAAGTTTTGAGAAGTAACGGTCTGAACCAAAGGTCGCGGACCAACGGCCTGAACCAACGGTCGCTGACCAACGGGAGGCAAAGGCCAATAAGCACCCAGCCCAGGGCAACGCCCTGGGTCGATGAATGTTTGGGTTTGCGCCCTATAAGGGCAAAAGCAATTATAAGAACCTGAAATGCAATGCTTTTGCCCTTACAGGGCGTATATCTCGACTGCAACAATACCCAGGGCGTTGCCCTGGGCTAATGGATTAATCCCCTTTTAGGGGAATCATGCAAACTGTGGGGGGGTTACCATTCAAACAAATTTATATTCATAGAACTAGAGGCGTTTACCGGACACCAATATTATAATTATCATTGTGTCACGCAAACATGAGTCCAACAAAAGTCTAACCACTATAAAAATAAGGCGATCCTACTTGTAAGAGATATGGCGAACTTTCAGCAATGCTCCTGCAACTTGCAAAATGGTTATCTTGTATCCCCAAAATGCTTCCGACAACTGTTAACAGCTATTTTTGCCATACAAAACTGCTGCTGTCAAATGAATGCAGATGATCTCTGTTCGCTAAACACCTCCAGATAATTGACAAGAGACCATCTCACATTAAGCATATATCGCAAACAATTCTAAATAGTGTTTTCAAATACAAAAAACTCTTGC
Organism: uncultured Prevotella sp.; assembly: GCA_937901345.1. GTDB lineage: Bacteria > Bacteroidota > Bacteroidia > Bacteroidales > Bacteroidaceae > Alloprevotella. The sequence goes on from CALCHM010000111.1 coordinate 18,158, forward strand.
TGATGGATGATTTCTGCACAAAACATTGTTATCTGTGCATGCCAAAATGTAGTTTTATGTTAACAAAACGATAATTTTATGTGAATTATTGCACATTTGTTTGGTGGTTGTGCAAAGACTGTTGTACTTTTGCAACGGTTTTTAACAATTCACTTAAATTACAAATGAAGAAAATCGTATTAACATTTGCAGCACTCGCTGCTTCTTCAACTGCCTTTGCTGGTGGTCTTCTTACAAACACAAACCAGCATGCTGCGTTCCTTCGTAATCCTTCACGTCAAGCTATTATTGGCATCGAAGGTGTTTACACGAACCCCGCTGGTGTTGCATTCATGCCCCAGGGTTTCCACCTCGGTGTTACTTGGCAGGCAGCTATGCAGAAGCGTCAGATGAACGCATCAAACCAATTGTTCATGATGAACGAAAACAATCGTAGCATGAACCGTTTCTTTGAAGGTGAGGCAACTGCTCCCGTTATTCCTTCAATCCAGGCTGCATACGTAATTAATGACAAGTGGTCAGTATCTGCAAACTTCGCTGTTGCAGGTGGCGGTGGTAAGTGTGAGTTTGAACAGGGACTTCCCATGTTTGAAGAACTCATTGGTGGTCTTGTTTACAAGCAAGGTGGTACTTCTTACTCACTTCAGCAGAATCTTACAGGTGAACAATATGTTTATGGTCTCCAACTCGGTGCTACTTACAAGGTAACAGAAAACTTCTCTGTGTTTGGTGGTGTTCGTGGTATCATGGCGAATTGCGCTTATGAAGGTGCAATTGCTAACATCAAAGCAAATGGTCTTAATGCCGCTGAATATAAGGTTCTCTCAGATCAAGCAGCAGCTGCTGCCCAGCAATATGCTAGTTTAGGTATGGCAACAGAAGCGACTCAGTATGCAGCGATGGCGCAACAAGCAGGTACTACTGCAGCTTTAATTTCTGACTACAAGCTTGACTGCAAGCAAGATGCGTTTGGTTTTCAACCCATCATTGGTGCTAACTTGAAACTCGGTAAGTTGAACATCGGTGCGAAGTATGAATTCCGTGCCAAGATTAACCTTGAAAACGAATCTAATAATAGCGCAAATCTTGCAGCTCTTGCAACACAGGTTCCCGCAGTTGCTGTTTATGCTGACGGTGCAAAGGTTCGTTCTGACATTCCCGCGCTCTTCACTATCGGTGCACAGTATGAAGTTACTGACAACGTTCGCGCAATGGTAGGTGCTAACTATTATTTCGATAAGGATGCTAAGGGTGGTGCTACAGCTGTAAGTGATGACACTTATGAAATCACACTTGGTGCTGAATGGGATATCAACGATAAGTGGACTGTAGGTCTCGGTGGTCAGCGCACTGAATATGGTTTTGCTGATTCAGACATGACTGACACAAGCTTCAACATCAGTTCTTATGGTCTCTGCGTAGGTGGTGCTTACAAGTTCTCTGAAACGTTTAAGGTGAACTTCGGTTACATGCACTCATTCTATGATGACCACAAGTTTACAAATGCTAACGGTACAGCATGCAACTACACTCGTAAGAACGATGTTGTTGGTGTAAGCTTGGATTTCAAGTTCTAAACCACACATATTTATAAACAGAACAAAGGAGGCGTCCCGCAATGGTGACGCCTCCTTTGTTCTGTTTATGAATCTGGAGATGTAGAAATCTTATTTGTGGTATTCCACCGCAAGTCCCCCCTCTGACGTTTCACGATAAAGCGAAGGCAAATCATGTCCCGTCTTCTTCATCACTTGCACCGCTTTGTCATAACTAATGCGGTGTTGTCCTTCTGCATAAGTTGCGTAAATATTGGCATCAAGCGCTCGAGCAGCTGCATGAGCATTGCGTTCAATGCAAGGAATTTGAACAAGACCACAAATTGGGTCGCACGTCATACCAAAGTGGTGTTCAAGCCCCATCTCAGCTGCATACTCCGTCGTTTGAAGGCTACCACCAAAGATGTAATTCGCAGCTGCTGCAGCCATTGCGCAAGCGACACCAACTTCAGCCTGACAACCTGCCTCAGCACCAGAGATGGACGCTAAAGTTTTAGCAATATTTCCAACGAGTCCAGCGGTTGCCAAAGCATGAAGAATACGTTTGGTAGAGAAATTGCGACTTTCTTGAATGTGATACAACACAGCGGGAACTACACCACATGAACCGCAAGTGGGCGCCGTTACAATACGTCCGCCAGAAGCGTTCTCCTCAGTTACTGCAAGTGCATAAGCAAAGACCAAACCTCGTGTTTGAAGGTTGGCACTGTAACCTTGTGCTTTAATAAAATAGTGAGGAGCCTTGCGGCGCAAATTCAGACCTCCAGGAAGTACTCCTTCGGTTTCCAAACCGCGTTCCACTGCTGCACGCATAACTTTCCATACTTCATTGAGATAATCCCAAATGTCGGATTCTTCGAATTCTTCAACAAATTGCCAATAAGAATAACCGCGTTCGTCACACCACTTGATGATGTCGTTAAGATGGTTGAGTTCGTAAATGTCTGGGGTTTGAATGGAACTATGTCCTTCTTCTGCTAATGCGCCACCACCAACACTATACACGATCCACTCGTCGTATGCCTGACCAGCGTCATTAATGGCTTGGAACATCATGCCGTTGGGGTGGTAAGGCAAAACGATTTCTGCACACCACTTGATTTCACAACGTTCTTTTCCGATAACATCGAGAATAGCCCAGTCAGTAAGGTGCCCACGTCCTGTAGCTGCAAGACTACCATAAAGTGTGACTCTAAAACGTTTTGCTTCTGGATGTCTCGAAAGATATTGTTCTGCCGCAGCACGAGGTCCCATCGTATGAGAAGATGAGGGACCATAACCAATGCGGTAAAGTTCTTTTAGTGATTTCATTTTTGAAAGGTTAAATGGAATAGGTGGGGGAGGGGAGTAGAGAAGGGGTTGACACTACTGCATGTCACATCCAGTTTCTGGAAATCCAGGTCTTGTAAATTAATTTCCTTGTGATTTCAAGACTTGAAAAACTTATAATCGTCTCCCTCAATCATTATTTTCTTTTATCATACCCTTGCGATAGGCTCGGAGTAGGCGTTCAAGGTCTGCTACTTGTTCGCGGAGGTTTCTACCAATATCCGTATCAGCAACCATAACGCGACGATCGGAAATCTCAACGATGGCAGTAGTTGATTGAATGTCGGTTCCGTTGAGCACAGCTTCTTCTGTAGAATTGAAGGGGGCATGCTGAACGAGTTGGAAACCGCGACTGTGGTAAACGAGTGTATATCCAGCAATACCTGTAGTGGAGTGGTATGCTCTCGCAAAACCACCGTCAATAACCATTAATCTACCGTCTGCCTTAATTGGATTTTCACCTTTACCCACCTTCACAGGAACGTGACCATTGATGATGTGACGGTGTTTTCCAACGACTTCAAACTCATCCAAAAGGTTGTCACAAACAGATGCTTCATTGCGCAACTTGTAATATGCTCCCTTTTCCTCTGTATGCGCCGATTTATCTGCGATAAAGTAGCGTTCAAAGGTTGTCATTTTTGACTTATCAAAGAGCGGACTGTTGGGACCACACCATAGGTACCAGAAGTAATCTTTGGCATAGCGCTTTTCATCTTCTTCAGCCCCTTCTTCATAGGCGAGACGCACCATCTGTTCAATGCGCGACATCAATTCCATGCCCTTACAATTTTGTCCCATCACTTCAACCTCTCGTAAACTGCCATCAGCATTAAGAGGAAGGGAAGCGTGGAAAAGCAAGTTTGAATTACATACCGTAAACATGCCACCATTGGTAAGCAAGCACTGCATGTGGCGTTGTAAACGTTCACTGATGCAGAAGGAACGAACCAAACTATTCATAATATCCTGTTCTTCCTCTGTCAATCGTAACGGATCAGTGGCATCTATAGTGGGGAAATACGTATCGAGCATGGGATGTTCGGTTCCCTCATACGTGATAGTGCCGCGTTCAAAGTTTACTTGTTGTAACAAACTGCGATGGAGCATTCCCCATTCAGGATGATGCAGATAGAGTTGTCCTTCAAGTTTAAATTGAATAACAGCAATCGCCTTATGCATCTGTGCAATCAGGCGTTGTGTCTTTTCTCGCGGAGAACCTTCACCTGTAAATTCAATAAAGGGTTTGAAGCGTTCGCAGGGATCATCTGCATACGTCTCCATAGCATAAGTTGCAAGGGGAACCATGTTGATGCCATAACCTTCTTCAAGCGTCTTGGTATTGGCATAGCGCAAAGAAAGTCGAATGACTGTTGCTACACATGCAGGATTTCCCGCTGCTGCTCCCATCCATAGAATGTCGTGATTACCCCATTCAATGTCGAGGTTGTGATAGTTACACAACATGTCCATAATGAGATGCGCACCAGGTCCGCGGTCAAAAATATCGCCAAGAATATGCAACTGGTCAACAGAAAGACGCTGAATCAAGTAGCACAACTGCGTGACGAAAGCATCAGCACGCTTTGTTCCAATAATCGTTTGGATAATGATGTTGTAGTAAGCCTGCTTGTTGTGTTGATCTGACGATTCATGCAACAATTCTTCAATAATGTAGGCAAACTCGCGAGGCAAACTCTTACGTACCTTTGAACGCGTATATTTTGACGATACATTTCGGCAAACGGCAATCAAGCGGTGGAGCGTACTTTGATAGAATTCGGGCATATTACGTCCTGAACGATGGAGTAATTCCAACTTCTGTTCAGGGTAGTAAATAAGCGTACAAAGTTCTTTCAGTTCTTCACTATCCAATTGGTCGCTAAATATTTCGTGCACCTTACGTTTGATATTACCCGACGCATTGCGAAGTACGTGCTGAAAAGCCTCATAATCGCCATGAATGTCGGCCATAAAGTGCTCCGTAGACTTTGGAAGATGTAAAATGGCTTCCAGATTTATAATCTCAGAAGTAACGGCAGAAACATTGGGAAATTCCTTAGCCAACAACTGAAGGTAGCGCATATTTTCACGTATATTCTTCATGGAGTAAAGGCGGTAATTTGATTATGAAGGAAAAATAAGATGTGTGTAAAATCAATTCTTCGCTTCAAGGTTTGTATGATTGCTCCACAAAAGTAAAACAAAAATAGATATCTCTACCTCATTTCACTTGGTTTTTCGCTCCTCATACGTTGTATTTCTTATTTAAAATATTACTTTTGCAAACAGAATGCCTTCAAACGGCAAAAAACTTCATTTTGCTCCATTCAAACGAGATACAACTATAAAACTATGCCAAAAATATCAGAGCGTGGCATTGACATGCCCGAATCACCTATTCGTAAATTAGCACCTCTTGCTTCTGCGGCAAAACGTCGTGGAACCAAGGTTTATCATCTCAATATTGGTCAGCCCGACCTCCCCACACCCAAAGAAGGATTGGACGTTCTTAAAAACATTGATCGCACCTTGTTGGAGTATAGTCCAAGTCAGGGATTTTTGCGCTATCGTGAGAAACTTACGCACTACTATGAGAAGTTCGATATCCATCTTTCGGCTGACGATATTATCATTACTGCAGGGGGATCAGAAGCGGTGCTCTTTGCCTTCCTCTCTTGCTTGAACCCTGGAGATGAAATCATTGTTCCAGAACCAGCTTACGCCAACTACATGGCATTTGCTATTTCTGCAGGAGCTAAGATTCGCACGATTGCAACAACCATTGAAGAGGGATTTGCACTGCCTAAAGTTGAAAAGTTTGAAGAACTTATCAACGAGCGCACACGTGCCATCTTGATTTGCAATCCTAATAATCCTACGGGCTATCTCTATACCCGTCGTGAAATGAATCAGATTCGCGACTTGGTAAAGAAATATGACCTTTATCTCTTCTCCGACGAAGTCTACCGCGAATTTATCTATACAGGTTCTCCCTATATTTCAGCTTGCCATCTTGAAGGCATTGAACAAAATGTGGTGCTTATTGATTCCGTTTCGAAGCGTTATAGCGAATGTGGTATTCGTATCGGTGCTTTGATTACGAAGAATGAAGAAGTGCGCAATGCCGTAATGAAGTTCTGTCAGGCGCGTTTGAGTCCTCCCCTCATAGGTCAACTCATTGCTGAGGCTTCGTTAGACGCTACGCCTGAATACAGTCGTGAGATTTATGATGAATACGTAGAGCGTCGTAAATGTTTGATTGACGGATTGAATCGCATTCCTGGTGTCTATTCGCCCATACCTATGGGAGCTTTCTATACGGTGGCGAAACTTCCCGTTGACGATGCTGAAAAGTTCTGCGAATGGTGTCTAACAGATTTCGAATACGAAGGACAAACCGTCATGATGGCACCCGCCGCAGGTTTCTACACCACTCCTGGTGCAGGCATCAACCAAGTGCGCATCGCTTACGTTCTTAAAAAAGAAGACCTCATGAAGGCACTTGTTGTTCTAGGTAAGGCTCTTGAAGCATATCCTGGAAGAATCAATGCATAATCATATCGTAATGAAAAAAGGAAAAATGAGAACTATGCTGCCCTTCTTAATCGGCAAAAGGGTTCTCATTTCTCCTTTTTCATTTGCTCTAAACCTATGGTCGCTTTACTGATTCGTGCAAGGCATTGGTAGCATCGTAATGCTTCTTCCTTGCTCCTTTTCTTTTGTTCACACTTCTCTTCATATCCCTTTCTCCATGTATTTTCTTGCAAAAAGATTTTTTTACGGACACTCCAAGAATAAGCGTGATGCATCAACGCCTTCTATTCGAGTAGCAACATGCGGCATAGCAATCGGACTTGCTGTAATGTTGTTATCTACCAGTGTGCTCATGGGATTCAAGCAGGAACTCACCAAGAAAATTACGGGATTTGCCGCACATATCGAAGTGTTGAACCTCGGATCGCTACAATTGCCCGACGCATACCCCATCAGTCTTCCTACTCATGTGGAGCAGCAGATACAATCAATCGACAACGTCAAGCATCTGCAGAAAGTTGCACAAAAAATGGGGGTGTTGAAAACTGGCACCCAATTCCAACCCATCCATCTAAAGGGGATTGATGAACATTATGACACTCACTATCTGCAGGAAGCACTTGTTGAGGGACGGTTACCCCAACTAAGTGCAGACTCTGCAACCAACGAAATAGTGATCTCTAGGCGTATTGCTAATAAACTCAACCTCGAAGTAGGGGCGCGTATTTATGCCTATTTCTTTGAAGATAACATCAAAATGCGCCGCATGCACATTGTGGGCATCTACGAAACGAATCTCAAACAGTTTGATGAAATGACGGTCATTACAGACCGCTACACAGTATGCAAACTTAACGGATGGACCCATCAAGAATGCAGCGAAATTGAACTAACGGTTGATGACTTTGATGCGCTGGAAACAACGCTTCCAAAAGTTCAACAGACTTTAAGAGGGTATAACAAAATCACAGCAATATCCGTCAAAGAGCATTATCCGCAAGTATTCTCCTGGTTGAACATCTTAAATACGAACGTCTGCGTCGTAATGGTCTTGATGCTTGGTGTCGCTATCTTTACGGTAAGTAGCGGATTGCTCATCATCATGTTAGAACGCACCCCCGCCATAGGAATACTCAAAGCGTTGGGCGCCACAGATGCCCAATTACGCGCCACCTTTATGAGACTGGCCATGTTCATTACGATAAAAGGTATTCTTTGGGGAAATGTTATTGCGCTTGCATTATTGTTATCGCAGCGCTATTTCCATTTGATACGATTAAATCCCGATCATTATTATATGACGGAAGTTCACGTGGTCATCGATCCTCTTGTCATGTTGCTTATAAATGCCGCAACCGTGCTGCTCATCTTCCTCTCACTCTTTATCCCCACACTTGTTTTGGCGAAAATCACGCCAATCAAAGCGATAAAGTTTGACTAAAATTTTGAGTTTAACAAAAATTACTCTATCTTTGCACCCGTAATTCAGTTCGGGGTGTAGCGCAGTCCGGTTAGCGCACTTGGTTTGGGACCAAGGGGTCGCAGGTTCGAATCCTGTCTCCCCGACTTAGAAAAAGCAAAACACAATCTTTGATGGTTGTGTTTTGTTTTTTTTAGCAACGAATTAATGGGTAGTAACGTCTCCTTTTACGGCATACAATAGTTTCAACTGTTCTGAGTCGTTTTGTTTATGGTTAATAACTTATGTCATTCATAGAAATTCTCCTATTAGCAGTAGCCTTAGCTATGGACTGCTTTGCTGTAAGCATCGCTAGCGGCATCATCCTCAAGCGCCTTCAATGGTCCACTTTCTTTACCATGGCCTTCTTCTTCGGATTGTTTCAAGGAGGTATGCCGCTTATCGGCTGGTTCTTGACACGATGGACTGCAGGACTCACCGAGGCTTTTGATCATTGGATTGCCTTTGCACTACTGCTCTTCATCGGTGGTAAGATGATCTACGAACATTTTACGGGCAATGACGCAGAACCGCATTTCTCCCCAACGCGACTGATGGTCATCCTTACGTTGGCAGTAGCCACGAG
>CALCHM010000112.1 GCA_937901345.1 uncultured Prevotella sp.
CGGCGGGTGTGAACTTCTCGTGGTCATAAACGAAGAGTGCGGCGCCTACAATCCATTGTCCATAGATTTTTCCCCATGCAGCCTTTCCCCAACCCGTGTCGGCAATGGTGAGGTGGAGCGATTCGGGGGTGAGGTTGTGCCAAACGAGTGCTGTAGTGATGTGTCCGATGGGGTAGATGAAGTTGTGAGTCACCATTTTGGGTTGTCCCGATGTGCCGCTTGTGAAGTAGAGCAACATGGTGTCGTCATTGGTGTTGGGCGCAACGGGGCGTATGAAGGTGGGTGCTTCTTGGATACCCTTTTGGAAGTCGAGAAATCCTTCTGGCACTTCAGGACCTACGCTTACAACGTGTTGAAGGGTGGGGCAGTCGGGGAGAGCCTCTTGGATATGGTCGGTGATGACGGTTTCGCCAGCACAGACAATCATCTTGATTTCTGCAGCATTACAACGATAAACGATGTCCTTCTTAGTTAAAAGATGAGTGGCGGGTACAACGGTTGCTCCGAGTTTCGTGAGCGCTACGGTGCTGAACCAGAATTCCGCTCTTCGCTTGAGTACGAGCATAACGACGTCGCCCTTGGAGATACCTATTGATTGAAAAAACGATGCCGTCTTGTCCGTGTAATGCTTGATGTCTGCAAAGGTGTAGCGACGCACTTCGCCCTGGTCGTTAGTCCAAAGCATTGCTAACTTTTCAGGTTCTTTTTCAGCCCATGCGTCAACAATATCATAACCGAAATTGAAGTTTTCGGGGATGATGAATTCAAAGTTCTTATTAAAGTCTTCTTGCGAAGTGAATGAAGTCTGTTTTAAGTATTTGTGTACCATAGTGAAGGTGTGATGTTATGAAAGTACGGGTTTCGTTTGAAAGTTGCCCAGTTAAGGGGCGTTCGTATATCTTTTCAAAAGAAATCCCTTTTTCAAGTGTTGTGTTACATGATGATGGCGAGCATTTTCATTGGTTTCCCATCGAGTGCTCTCATGCCATGTGGGAGTTGTGCGTTGAAGTAGATGCTATCGCCCACATTGAGGGTGAGTAGTTTCTCACCGATGCGCACTTCAAGTCGACCTTCGAGTATGAGGTTGAATTCTTGTCCAGCATGCGTATTTAAGTGGAATGGCGTATCAGCGGGTTTGGGTTCGATTGTGACAATGAACGGGTCGGCAATACGGTCGCGGAATCCCGCCGCCAGAGCTTGATATTTATATGCCTTTGTGCGTTCGATGCTAGTGCCCTTTCCTGCTCGTGTGAGGAAGTATGTGCTCATCTTGGGTTCTTCGCCAAACATGAGGGTGTCGAGTGGCAAGTTGTATTGTCGTGAAATTTTCTGAAGCATGCCTACGGAGATGTCTGCACTACCGTTTTCGGCCTTCTCATATTCTTCTCTTGAAATGCCACATTCACCAATGAGTTCGTCTATACTGAGATCAAGCGCATCGCGCAAACCACGTAAACGCTCTGCTATTTGAATAATTTGTTCTTCCATAATGAGATTTTATTGTGCAATATGTTGCTATTATCGGATTTCAAGTTGCAAAAATAATTCTTTATGTGAAAATGTGATATCAAAATGATATGATTTTTTCACACGTAAGAAAACAAATGCAATTTTTTTGTATGCATTTAAGAGCAATCACTTTCCTCAATACAAACACTTAGAAACCGAATTACGGAAAAACCATATTGCGCAATCATGCGAAGTTAATTTGCAGATAATCGACAAAACGCTTCTCCCTTGCCTCGATTTTTTCTAACTTTGCGCTGAAATTTAAAATCATAAAACGACAATAAGATTATGCTTACCATTAAACAAATATTGGACGACAAAGAAGCCGTGATTCGCGGTTTGGAGAAGAAGCATTTTGCTGGTGCTGAAAGTGCCGTGAACAAAGTACTTGAAATTAACGACCGCCGCAAGGCTGCCCAAACAGAACTCGACGCACTCCTTGCACAGGTGAATAGTCTTTCAAAGAGCATCGGTGGTTTGATGAAGGAAGGCAAGAAGGACGAAGCTGAAGCGGCTAAGCAGCAGGTGGCTGCCATTAAGGAGCAGGCAAAGGCGCTTGAAGTATCCATGGCAGAGGCTGCTGAACAACTCAAACTTCAACTTTACACTATCCCCAACTTGCCTTATGCAGAAGTGCCCGAAGGTCGTTCTGCTGAAGATAACGTTGTGGTGAAGACAGGTGGTCCTGCCGTTGACGAAACATCAGCGCCTAATCCTGATATGCTCCCCCACTGGGACCTCGCAAAGAAGTACAACCTCATCGACTTCGACCTTGGTGTAAAGATTACGGGTGCTGGTTTCCCCGTTTATATTGGTCAGGGCGCACAACTTCAGCGTGCGTTGATTAACTTCTTCCTCGATGAAGCGCGCAAGTCGGGTTACACCGAAGTGATGCCTCCCACGGTGGTGAACGCTGCTTCTGGTTACGGCACAGGTCAGTTGCCCGATAAGGAAGGTCAGATGTATCATTGCGTGGCCGACGACCTCTACTTGATTCCTACGGCAGAAGTGCCCGTTACGAATATCTATCGCGACGTGATTCTCAACGAAAAGGAATTGCCCATCAAGAATTGTGCTTATACACAGTGCTTCCGTCGTGAAGCGGGTTCTTATGGTAAGGACGTGCGCGGTTTGAACCGTCTCCACGAATTCTCAAAGATTGAAATCGTACGTATTGACACTCCCGAGCATTCAGCAGAGAGTCATAAGGAAATGTTGGCGCATGTTGAAGGTTTGCTTCAGAAGTTGGAATTGCCTTATCGTATTCTTCGTCTTTGTGGTGGTGATATGAGTTTCACATCGTCAATTACATTCGACTTTGAAGTGTGGAGCGCAGCTCAACAACGTTGGCTTGAAGTAAGCTCAGTCAGCAACTTTGAAAGCTACCAGGCAAACAGATTGAAATGTCGCTATCGTGGAGAAGACAAAAAGACTCAACTTTGTCACACTCTTAACGGCTCGGCATTGGCATTGCCACGCATAGTGGCTGCATTGCTTGAAAACAATCAGACACCACAAGGAATTGTTATTCCGGAATGTTTACGCAAATACACCGGATTTGATATAATAGATTAATAATCAACGACTCTCCGATTTTGTCGGAGAGTCAAAATAATACCGACAGATCATGGCAGCATACATCAGCAAAGAAGAAAAGAAAATTCCGATCAATGATCCGACCGGAAAATGGACGGACATGACATTGCTCCCGGAATGGGAAGAGGAATTCTACGTCTGTTGTAGCGTTGCTGTAGTGGCTTAATTCTTCTGGTGAGTGGTCTCTCACGCGCATTTCTTCTTCTTTGATACCTAATGTCTGTAACCAAT
>CALCHM010000113.1 GCA_937901345.1 uncultured Prevotella sp.
GACGAGCAACTTTAGTTGCGGAGGGGGTCTGTTAAAGTTCTTGGGGCAACTCCTATATTATTGCCTTTTTTTTGGGGGGGCATTTCGTTCATCTGCCTCGTTTTAGTTTCCAATAGGGAACAACAAGCACCTTGAAGAACCTTTTTGAGCGGCATCCTAACCCAAAAATTCCTAAAAAACATCATTTTAAAATCATCTCACCCTATGCAGACCTGCATAGACCCAGACGATTTCAAAATCTGCCCCTGCAAACTTGCGGGAGTCCATACGATTTCCAAATCTGTCTATGCGCACTGCATAGCCCCATACGTTTCCAAAATCAGTCCCTGCAAACTTGCGGGGTCCCAGATTTTTTGCAAATGGCGTCATGCAACTTTCTGAGGTCAGAGAAAAACAGCGGAGCATGCGCAAAGAGCATGTGGAGGCGCACAGTTGGTGCGCGACACACGCTTCCATATTGTTGCATTGGTGCCTTTCAAGAAAGGAATGCTCCCCTACTTCACAATCACCATTGTAGCGCCGAAACCATATTCATGGAACGAAGCATCCTGGAAAATGCAGGTTTTGTAGTTCTGACGGAGTTCCTTGATGATGGCATTGCGCAGCACACCGTCGCCCTTGCCATGGATGAACACAATCTTAGTGCCTTTCTTCTTAACGTGTTGCTTCATCTCGTCGTGAAACACTTGGAGTTGATATTCCAAGATGGCCTTGCTGTCCATGCCCTGTTCGGTTTCGAGGATGACCGATGCGTGAAGATCCACCTCAATGATGCCGTTGCGCATGGTGTTGCGTGCCGTCTGCACCGGTGAGCGCTCTTCGCGCTTGGGTTCGATGAGGGCATCTCGCAATTGCTTCGCGTCGATAAAGACGGAGCGTGCGGGTTGGTCATCCTTCATGACGTCCACGATGTAAGAAGGTTGTTCGAAGAAAATGCTCTCGCCAAAAGTGTGAAGTTTATAGAATTTCGGACAGTCAAGGCGGAAACCTACGTACACAGGTGGTTTGGGAAGGAAGGGTTTTTCTTCCTTATACGCGATGGCCTGAAGGGTGAGTTTCTCCAATTCGGGGAGGATGCTGCGGTCGAATTCTTCGAGGAAGAGTTTCGTGTTGGGTTCAATCACCCCCGAGTGGCGCACATGGCAAGCACTATTCGTTTGTGTCAGCAACGTAAAATTCAGCGCATAGTTACAATCGTTGATGAGATACATTTCAAACGCCGAATTGCTCAGTTGGTGAATATTCACGGGCGTAAATCCAAGACTGATATTCAGCAAGTCGCCCCCACGTCGCTCCACGGGTTTCGCCTTAAAGGTCATGGGGCGATTGAGGTGCGCCTCTTCATCGTCGTCTGGTGTCTGTTGTCGGTTGACCGTAGTCTGTTGATAGTTGTTCTTTGTCTTGACGGGAATGTTATAGTCATTCGTGTCAATCACTACGCATTCCGTGATGAGCATGGGGATTTCAAACCCATCCTTGTCTTCTACGAGCACGGTGTTCTTACCTTGAAATCCGGCAACGATGCCACCGCCCACTTCGTTTAAGAATCTTACTTTATCTCCTATTTTCATAATCGTAATGTTTGTTTATAATTTCTTGTTGAATCCCGAGACAACTAAGAGCATGCAACCGCTTGCAATCCCAGTTCCATCCGTTGACGCTTGGGGATTTTCTTAACCACCTCGTTATAACTATGGCAGATGAGACGCTCCACCAAACTGTCGGGCAACATGCCGTAGAGGTTCAGTTGGTTCCAATGCCGCTTATTCATGTGCCACGCCCCCGATATTTCAGCATACTGCTCGCGCAACTCCAGTGCATAACTGGGTTCACACTTCAGCACAAACCACTCTGTGCACTCTAAATCGAGCATTGCAAAAATGCGCCCACCCACGCGAAACGCCAAGGTAGTTTCGTCAAAAGGAAAGTCCTCCGTCGCATGCGGCAGGGAGAGGCAAAAGGTTCTAACACGTTCAATGTCCATAGTTGAAAATTTTGCGATTCAGGTAGTTTTAGACAGAAGAGCAAAAGACATGCTCCTTACGTTCTTCTGTCTTAAAAATCAGGGTTACTTCTTCAGATAGCGCTTCTTGCCGTCAACAATATAAATGCCGTTGCGAGCAGGTGACTGGATGGGGCGACCGTTAAGGTCGTAAATCACACCGTCAGTCTGCGGACTGAGCGTCACAGTTTCAACGGGGACAAGTCCTGTATCGAAGAACAAGTAATCTCCTAATTGCGTGGGATTAACGTCGGCATGATTTTTATAATATCCGATATACACCGCATAACTCCACGAACTGATGACATCTTCAAAGAGGACTGTAAAATCCTTCTGCTCAAAGCATTGGATTTCCCCCGGAACGGTCACTTGCTTTCTGAAATGGTAGGAATGGTCTATGGGTACATATTCATACAGATAGAAAACCATGCCTCTATAATAGGTCTCCAGTCCCTTGTTTTGAATTGTTGCGGTGATGCTAAGTCCTTCGGGGTCAATCGCTGTGTTGACAAGTTGTAAGTTTGCGGGACGTGAGGGTGCGCGTTGCACGTTCACTTTCTTCTTGAAATGATAATTTACGGTGTCACCTTTACTTTCAGAAAGCCATAACGTATGATCCCCAGCATTATTCAAGGTCAGTTGGAAATAACAGGTCGTTGATTCTCCCGACCTCATGAGAAGATTGACACGCGTATATTCTTCCACTTCGCCAGATGCTGACGTGGCGAAAAGATAAAGCACAGTATTAGCATCGTCGGCCTTATTGGTTACGGTGGCAGTTACTTCCATGGGCACCTGAGCAACAATCTTTTTGGGACATGTCATATCCGTCACTTCCAAATCCGTAACGGGGTGAAGAAGGATGCGTTTGACGGCATTTCTCTCGCCAATTTCCACTTCGAAATAGCGGAGTGTGGGACCCACTCTCTGCCACGCATCACTTTTGTCGAGTTTACAGATGGTCGCAATGCGATAGGTTCCAGGCGCAAGGTCTAACTCGGCATATCGTCCTAAATACAAACCGATGTAGGCGTATTCCTCATTATTCCCCTTCAGCGTCATGGTTCCACAATCCTTTAAGACGCTTTTAAGTTCGAGATTTTCATCCAACAGTCCGAACCCCACGTAAGCAGTTTCTATATCGGGATTGGGGTTATAGAAGAAACTGTAGAGAATATCGTCAATAAATTGTTCGCTATGAGGGTCAAAAAGTTCAGCAGGTACGGGTTCTTCTGTTGCAGGTTGGATGCCAATGATAATTTCTTGACCATAAGCATAACCATCACTCGAACCGCTCCCCACCTGTCCGGTTTCCGGATTCAAGATTGCCAGTTTGAAGTAACCATCATACGCTCCGCCCCACCCCCAGTTAAAGTGGTAAAGTCCGTTTCCATCATAACCGTCACACACAAAGGCATGCCCTGCAGTCATGGAGTATCCAGCATGAAGGACAGGGCGTCCGGCTTGAAGTTCGGAGTATATTATTTCTTCCCAGTCGTCAACCGTGTAACCTCTTAAATGTCTTCTTTTTATACGTGGGTCATAGTCGAAATACGTTTTCAAAGCATAGGCCGACATCGACAAAGTTGCCCCTGTTCCTGAGTTAGAGTAACCCGCTTGTATCGCCTGTCCGCAATAACGCATGAGTTCTGCAACTGCGGGAGCATCATCTTCATACCCATACGCGTCTTCCATTTCTTCCCAAGCAAAGACTGTCGAGGGCAGTTCGGGGCAATAAATTTTCGTCGGGTCCGTAGTGTAGGCAGGGATTGTCGTTGTCGCCGTTGCGGGCCACTCATGATAGTTCATAATTTGCGCCAAGGCCGTTGCCGTACAGCCTGTCACGCTTCTTTCTCCATCATGCATCGGACATTGTTGGTTGTAGGGTTCTAATTGATTCCAACGTGTGGTAATCATAGGCGTTATGGGCGCCCATTGTTGAGAACGTACGTCCGTGGTTGAGGGTTGTTGCGAATAGGTGGCCAACTGCGCCATCTGGTCAGCATACCCCTCCAACCAAGCTGCCACATTGGCGGGCATGGTTGCGGTGTCAAAATTTCCCTCTGTGGCATAGCCGAGCACGTCGTCTGTACGATCATCGCCCGAAATGATAACGAAACCTGCATTGGACGCTGCATTAAAAACGTAAAACGCAGCAGTTTCCTCTGTGCGCTGCATGCCTGCTTGTTTTCGCTTAGGCGCATAAGCAGGCGCATCACTCTCGAGCGCAACTTCCGCATGATGTTGTCTCAAAAATTGTAATGCCTTGGACCTGGCCACTCCTATTTCTACAGGACCGGCAAAGACGGAAATAAACGTTAGGAGAAACAGTGTCAGGGAAGCGAAACTGCGACTACGCCACTGACCGTTCTGATTAAAAAATGGGGTTAGAAACATCAGTAATGTTCATTGATATTTAGAATTATACGAAAAGCATCTGTCTCAAGAGTCATTAAAACGCTGAGACAGATGCAAATTTAACACTTATATTGTAAACGACACGACACGGATTTTGAAATTCAAGACGCGCGTAGAGGCAATCTCCTTAACTTCGGGGATGTGCAAACTGGTTTCATCTGTCATTGATGAAATCCAAAGGCACTATTCATCTTCTACTCTTGACCATGTTGTTGAACGATCACACACTGGCACAATGACCTTTCCTTCCTTGTTGATGATGGACCATGCTCTGCCCTTTGCTACTTTCGAGAGGCCTTCGGAAAAATCCGTAATCCAATCATAAATGCAGGGAATAACTACTTCGCCCTTGAGGTTTATGCAACCATATTTGCCATTTTGCTTGACACGAGCAAGTCCTTCGGAGAAATCCCCTACTTCATCATATGTGTGGGGAATAATCATGTTGCCTTGAGCGTTGATAAAACCCCATTTGCCCTTTTGTTTTACACGTGCAAGTCCTTCAGAAAAATCTCCCGCATCTTCATATGTGCGAGGAATGACAATTTCGCCCTTTGTGTTGATATACCCTCTTTTACCATTTTGCTTGACACTGGCAAGTCCTTCAGAAAATGGTCCTGCCCCCTCGTAGATACACGGAATGACCTCTTCTATGTTGACGTTGATAAAACCTGCATTGCCATTTCGCCACACAAAAGCAAGACCATCAGAGAAGGCCATGGCAAATTCATAAATACACGGAATAACCTCTTCGCCCTTGATGTTGACAAAACCATATTTCTTATTCTGCTTTACAAGGGCATAACCTTCAGAGAACTTATCTGCATAATCATAAATGCAGGGAATGACCTGTTCACCCTTGGCGTTGATAAAACCATATCGCCAATTTTTCCTTACACAGGCAAGTCCTTCAGAAAATTCGCCTCTATCAGCCAATCCCCAATCATACACGCATGGGACGACCACTTCTCCCTTGAGGTTGACATACCCCCATTTTTCGTTTTGCTTGACGCGAGCAAGTCCTTCGGAGAAAGGTCCCACACCCTCAAACAGCTTATTGAACAAACGATGCCCTTTGCTATCAACAAAATAACCCCCGCCATGAGTTACGTTTACCGCAATAATAACACTTGACGTTTGCTCCTCAACTTGTTTGCGATTGTTACCAAAAGCGCACATCACAGGCACCAATATGTAGAGAAGAACGAGTTGAAACGCTTTCATAAAATATTGATTTACAAATTCAAATTTACAACTTACCGAGCAAAGGTACTACAAAACAAAAAACTGGACAAACGCGCGTGGAGTTAATAAGTAAACGCGTAACTTATGAAGATGACGCAATACCACGTCGGAATTTCAAAAAAGTTAGAGAGGAGTTATGCTAAGATGCATACGCAGCGTTCTTAGGGATACAGACACACGACCTCTGTAGCAACTGCTATAGTATTACCAACATAAATGGGAACCACCCGTGAAGGTGATTCCCATTTATTAAATATTTGGAGCGATTATCCACAAAGGGATTAATACTCGCTCTTCTTTTCGTAGTCGTCCATATCGCCAACAACGATCTTGCTGAATTCGCGAAGACCAGTACCAGCAGGAATGAGGTGACCACAGATTACGTTTTCCTTCATACCTTCGAGGTAGTCTGTCTTACCAGAAATAGCAGCTTCGTTGAGCACCTTCGTTGTTTCCTGGAAGGATGCTGCCGACATGAAGCTCTTCGTCTGGAGAGATGCACGTGTGATACCCTGAAGGATCTGCGTAGAAGTTGCAGGCATTGCATCGCGAACTACAACCTGCTTGAGGTCGCGGCGCTTGAGTTGTGAGTTTTCGTCGCGGAGCTTGCGCGCTGTAACGATCATACCGGGTTTCATCGTTTCAGAATCACCGGCATCAACCACAACCTTCTTACCCCAGATGCGGTCGTTTTCTTCAGCAAAGTCGAGTTTGTCAACCATCTGCTGTTCGAGGAAACGCGTATCACCAGGTTCGTTAATCTGAACCTTACGCATCATCTGACGTACGATAACTTCAAAGTGCTTATCGTTGATACCTACTCCCTGGAGGCGGTAAACGTCTTGAACTTCATTTACGATATATTCCTGTACGGCAGTGGGACCCTTAATAGCAAGGATGTCACTGGGCGTAATAGAACCGTCAGAGAGGGGAGTACCAGCACGAACGTAGTCGTTTTCCTGTACGAGAATCTGCTTAGAGAGGGGTACGAGGTACTTCTTCACTTCACCGAGTTTAGAAGTAACGACGATTTCGCGGTGGCCGCGCTTCACGCTACCCATAGTAACTTCACCGTCGATTTCAGAAACGACTGCGGGGTTACTCGGATTACGAGCTTCGAAGAGTTCGGTAACACGGGGAAGACCACCGGTGATATCACCTGCTGAACTAACGGCACGAGGAATCTTAACGAGAACGTCACCGGCCTTAACCATCTGACCATCTTCGATAGCGATACGACCGTTGATGGGGAAGTTGTAAGAGCGAATCAACTCGCCGTTCTCATCAAGGATATGGGCTGAAGGCACACGGCCTTTTTCTTTAGACTCGATAACGATGCGCTCGCGGAGACCGGTGGCTTCGTCTTCTTCTACACGGTAGGTAACACCTTCCTTCACATCCTCGAAGCGGATGGTACCGGCGTTTTCTGTTACGATCACGGCGTTGAAGGGGTCCCACTTGGCAATCACTGTTCCCTTGGCTACCTTGTCGCCGTCGTTTACAAAGAGCTGTGAACCATAGGGCACGTTCTGAGATGAGAGAACGATGCCTGTGTTCTCGTCGACAAAGCGCACTTCGGCCAAACGACCTACTACTACCTTGCCGGCTACGCCGTCTTCGCTGGTGACATCCACGGTGCGGAGTTCTTCAAACTCAAGGCGGCAGTCGCTCTTAGCTACGATGGTTGCATTGGCGGCGGCATTACTTGCGATACCACCGGCGTGGAACGTACGAAGTGTCAACTGTGTACCCGGCTCACCGATAGACTGTGCTGCAATCACACCAACTGCTTCACCCTTCTGTACCATGCGGCTGGTGGCCAAGTTGCGGCCGTAGCACTTCATGCAGACACCATGCTTGCTTTCGCAAGTGAGCACAGAGCGGATTTCTACGCTCTCGATGGGTGAGGCTTCAATTTCTGCCACAATGGCTTCTGTGATTTCCTCGCCGGCAGGCAAGATGAGCTTACCTGTGGTGGGGTGGATAATATCGTGTACTGACACACGGCCCAGGATACGCTCGCCAAGTGAAGAAATCACTTCGTCGCCATCTTTCAAGGCTGTGCATACCAAACCACGGAGCGTGCCGCAGTCTTCTTCGTTGATAATTACGTCGTGTGATACGTCTACGAGACGACGAGTCAAGTAACCGGCGTCGGCTGTCTTCAAAGCGGTATCGGCAAGACCCTTACGGGCACCGTGGGTAGAGATAAAGTACTCCAACACGGACATACCTTCCTTGAAGTTAGAGAGGATGGGGTTCTCGATGATCTGCGCACCCTCGGCACCTGCCTTCTGAGGCTTAGCCATCAAACCACGCATACCAGCGAGCTGTGCAATCTGGTCGGCAGAACCACGGGCTCCGGAGTCGAGCATCATGAACACAGCGTTGAAGCCTTGGTCGGCCTCAGTCATCTGCTTCATGAGGGTCTTCTTCAAGTCGGTATTCACGTGGGTCCAAGTATCAATAACCTGGTTGTAGCGCTCGTTGTCGGTGATGAAACCCATGTTGTAGTTCATCATGATCTGGTCAATCTCTTCATTACCGCGCTTCACAATGTCTACCTTTTCCTCGGGGATGATGATATCATCGAGGTTGAAGGACAAACCACC
>CALCHM010000114.1 GCA_937901345.1 uncultured Prevotella sp.
TGCAACAACATGCTTTTGAGATAACCTTTGAGTCCGCGATACAGTTTTACTGCGCAGTTGCTGGCATCTACAACTGCTTGTGTTTCATGTTTATAATGCTTTTGTTTTAGGGCTGTCTCGTAGTCGTGAACAGCTGCTCGAAACGGTGCTACCATTGCTTGGTCTTCAGCGCTGGTAAACAACGTTTCGGAAGTATTCAGGAAACGCAAAAGGAAACCTAGAAATTCATCGTAATGCACCCCTTTGATGCGAAATTTTGGGATGGTGTTCATGGTATGTAAATCAGATGGATAAGTTATGAATTTGCACTATGTTTAAGACGCTTCTCCGCTTTTGACTGCAGCTCAACTCATATTGGTTTGTCATTGGGTGAAGGAGCGAGTAGCGATACTCCACCTCTAAAAGGTGTCGGAATTCTCGTATTGCCTTTAAATCGCTGCGGAATTTGAGTAAAAACGTCTGTTTTTGTAAAGAATCCACAAAGGTAATATCTTTTTTACTTATAACGCGTTTAAAATCAGTATGGAAATAGGGAGAAACTATACGAAACGGCATTTTTACGTCAATAACTGCTGTGGCAACCCCTCACAATTTGCATTTCGTCGATGAGGCGTGTGTAATTTGACGGTTATACGCTTGCTTTTCGTGCCGTTGAAAGGCAAATCTTGCCGTCAATACCTCAAAAACAGCAGAGAAAACACCGTATTCGGCAGTTCTCAGCATAAAAAATGGATTTTTATCCTCATTACCCACGATTTGTGCCCACAAAATGACGGTTTTGCTACCGTTGCCTGCAGTTCTCGCCCACAAAACATGATTTTTATGACTGTTACCTACGGTTCTCATCCATAAAATAAGATTTTTACAAGCGTTACCTGCAGTTCTCAGTCCTCAAACAATATTTTTAGGATTATTGCTTGCGGTTCTCGGATGTAAAATAAGATTTTTGTATGCATATAGCGGTTGCCCCAAATGTCTTTGAATCAAGTTCGCATCAGAAGATGAGACCATCCGTAATGCCCCGAAGGAGGAACCACAACAACAGGATAAGTGTAGCAACTTATAGCATACCCAAGGCTGTGAACGCTGCTACGGGGCAATGCACGGATAAATTTCTAACACAGTTCAACCGCTAACGTATTGTCAATGCGTTTTTTGTGGTGTTACCCTCCGTTTGTAGGACTCAATAGTTGCTAGAATGTGGATTGATGCTCAGTTTCAAACATATGGGCTGTTGCAAAATGATGAAATAGCAATGGTATTGCATCTTGTTGTATCTGAAAAATAGCATCCAATGGTTGGTGGAATAAACCTCATTCCGTACAGTAGCGTCACCTTTCAAAAAAACAGTTTTAGAGCGGGAATCCAGAACACGTGAGAAAAACTCTCTGCGTATTACACACTATATAAAACTTTTTTAATTAACTTTGCCGCGATATTATGTCGATAAACACCACATAAAAAAGTAAAAGATGCAGTCGGCAGTTGGTTGTTTGTATTGTTTTCGGAACGCATGCCAAGCAACACGATGCCTGATTTCTGGTGTTTTAGATGTTCAACCTATAAAAAGTAGCGATCTACGCAATGCAGAAATTTTTGAAACATATCGTTCCCGATGTAGTGGCAATTCTGATCTTTTTAATCATCAGTTTTGTTTACTTTGCAACGCCTCTCAGTGAAGGACTCGTTTTAGGCGGACATGACTCTGTCGCTTCCATTGGTTTGGGGCAAGAACAGTTGCAACATCTTGCAGAAACGGGAGAACGTACCCGTTGGACGGGTACCGTATTCTCAGGTATGCCCACGTATCAAATATCTCCGTCCTACAGTTCGGGAAAATTGCTGGATATGCTTTATGGTATCTATGGTTTAGGTACAAGTGGGGTGTTAAACTACCTGTTCCTCTACTTGTTAGGGTTCTACATCTTGTTGCGTAGTTTTAAACTCAAACCCTGGATTTCCATTGTAGGGTCTGTGGCATGGGCATTCTCGTCGTATTTTTTCATCATTATTGCGGCGGGTCACATTTGGAAGGTGATGACTTTGGCACTCATTCCGCCGACGATAGGTGGTATGGTGTTGTGTTATCGCGGTAAGTTGATTTTGGGTGGAGCAGTAACGGCACTTTTTACGGCGCTGCAGATTATGACGAATCATGTGCAGATGTCATACTATTTCCTGTTCTTGATGGCATTACTTACCCTGTGTTATGGTGTGGCTGCGCTGTTGAAAAAGAATTCATCCGAACCGGATGGTCAAGATGGTGATGCACTACCCACGTTAAAAGGATGGTTGAAAGCAACTGGGGTGATTGCCTTTGCTGGAATCTTAGGTGTTTTAGCAAACTTACCCAATCTGTATCACACCTACACGTATTCCAAAGAATCTATGCGCGGAAAGGCGGAATTAACTCCGTTAAAATCTTCGCAACAAGAAGCAACTGAAGGTCTCGACCGTGATTATATCACACAGTGGAGTTATGGCATTGATGAAACCATGACACTGTTGATTCCTGAATATAAAGGTGGCGGTTCGCGCAGCATCTTAGACCGTAAGGGCGTTGAAGATTTAGACGGTTATAGCGATTTTCGCACGAATGCCTACCAATTCCAACAAATGACGGGAGGACAAGGTTATCCTCCAGGCATTATGGAGTATTGGGGCGACCAACCTTTCACCGTTGGACCTGTATATGTAGGAGCCGCGATTTGTTTTCTCTTCGTTTTGGGTATATGCTACGTAGGTGGTCCCGTGAAGTGGGCTTTAGTATTGGCAACATTGCTTTCTTTCCTCTTTGCATGGGGTAAAAACCTGATGCCAGTTACGGACTTTTTCATCGACTATTTACCGATGTACAACAAATTCCGTACAGTAAGTTCAGCATTAGTGGTGGCAGAGTTCACAATTCCCCTATTAGCAATTCTTGCATTCGCAAAAGTATTGCGCAATCCAGATACCTTATTCGGAACAAAAGAAGGTCGCGTGGGTATGGGTGTTGCTACGATGTGTACAACAGTGCTTTGCTTGCTTTTGGCATTCATGCCCAGTCTTGCAGGAGATTGTTTGTCTCAAAATGATGCATACACCCTCAGTCAGATGAATAGTTGGGGATTTGATCCACACTTTACAAGCAGTTTGAAGGCGTCTGTTGTGAGTATGCACCACGATATACTGTCGTCATCTGCCCTTAATTCTGGACTGATCTGTCTTGCCGTGAGTGTGATGCTTTGGGCATGGACGAAGAAGCGTGTTCCTGCATGGGCAGTTATTGGTTTTGTAGGTGTTGTAACGCTTGTTGACATGTGGAATGTGAATAAGAAGTATCTCAATGATGAATCATTCACCGATCCAGTGGCACGCATGAAGGACTTTGCTAAAACTCCTGCCGACGAACAGATACTTGCAGACACATCCTTGAGTTATCGTGTGGCGAATTTGGGTGGTGGAAGTCCGTTCAACGAGACAACCAACGAAACCAGTTATTATCACAAGAGCATTGGGGGCTATCATGCGGCGAAATTACATCGCTACCAAGATTTGATTGATCATCACCTCAATCGCGAACTCAATGCGTTTGCGCAAGCAATAGGTACAGCAGCGGGAGATATTACGCGTGTTCAGATGGACTCTATTGCGCCCGTTTTGAATATGCTCAACACGAAGTATTTCATCTTCGGACGCAAGCAACAAGCGTTTGCTATAGAGAACAGTTACCATAACGGCAACGGATGGTTTGTCGATACATTGGAATTTGTTCCTAATCCCGACCAAGAAATGGCAGCGCTCCACGGTATGGACACAAAGCGTGAGGCCGTCGCTGACGAACGCTTCCGCAGCACACTTGAAACACCGCAATTAGGAAAAGGTACTGTTGAACTCACTCAATACGCTCCCAATGAGATGCGTTATACGGTGAAGAGTGATACAGGTGGCGTTGTGGTATTCTCAGAAATCTATTATCCTGGTTGGTCTGTAACCATAGATGGTGCAGCAGCCGAACTCGGTCGCGTAAACTATGTGTTGCGAGCACTACGCGTACCAGCAGGTGAACATGAAGTCCGCATGGAATTCCGTCCTGCATCGGTCGAAACCACAGATAGCATCGCATTTTTAGCGATTGGTTTTATTCATGGTTTACTTCTCTTGGCGGTAACCAACGTAATTCGTAGAAGAAAGACATTGCACGTCGCAACAAACAAAGACTAAAATCTCATAGACAAAAACTCAAAAAATATGGAATATAATTTTATTGACATTGAAAAGAAATGGCGCGAGACATGGGCGAAGAACGGCACGTATAACGTAACCGAAGACAATTCACGTCCCAAATACTACGTGTTGAACATGTTCCCCTATCCCTCAGGTGCGGGTTTGCACGTGGGACACCCTCTCGGCTATATTGCTTCAGATATCTATGCGCGTTACAAGCGTTTGAATGGTTATAATGTATTGAACCCCATGGGTTACGATGCATACGGTCTTCCTGCAGAACAATATGCGATTCAAACAGGACAACATCCCGCCATTACGACGGCTGAAAACATCAATCGCTATCGTGAACAGTTGGATAAAATAGGTTTCTGCTTCGATTGGAGTCGTGAAGTGCGTACATGTGAACCCAACTATTACCATTGGACACAGTGGGCTTTCCAGCAAATGTTCAACTCTTTCTATTGCAACACATGCCAAAAGGCACAACCTATTGAAAAGTTGGTAGCACTGTTCGAAGAAAAGGGTACAGAACATGGTTTGGACGTGGCATGCAGTGAAGAACTCCATTTTACTGCTGAAGCATGGAAGGCGATGAGTGATGTGGAACAGCAAGAAGTGTTGATGAACTATCGCATCGCATATCTTGGTGAAACAATGGTGAACTGGTGTCCAGCTTTAGGAACCGTGCTCGCAAATGATGAAGTCATTGACGGTGTGAGCGAACGTGGCGGTTATCCAGTTGTTCAAAAGAAGATGAAGCAGTGGTGTTTGCGCGTGTCAGCTTATGCACAACGATTGCTTGACGGACTCAACACGATTGATTGGACCGACTCTATTAAAGAAACACAGCGCAATTGGATTGGTCGTTCTGAAGGTACAGAAATGCAGTTCCGCGTAAAGGATAGTGATCTTGAATTTACCATTTTTACAACGCGTGCCGACACGATTTTTGGTGTAACCTTCATGGTTCTCGCACCCGAAAGCGAACTTGTAGCGCAACTCACGACACCTGAGCAAAAGGACGCTGTAGAAGCGTATCTTGAAGCAACCAAGAAGCGCACTGAGCGCGAGCGTATTGCCGACCGCCGTGTGACAGGGGTATTCTCAGGTAGTTATGCTTTAAATCCATTTACAGGTGAAAGTATTCCAGTTTGGATTTCAGATTATGTACTCGCAGGTTATGGTACTGGCGCGATTATGGCGGTTCCTGCACACGACTCTCGCGACTATGCTTTTGCAAAACACTTTGGACTTCCCATCATTCCCCTTATTGAAGGTGCCGATGTAAGCGAAGAAAGCTTTGATGCGAAAGAAGGTACGGTGATGAATTCTCCTGTGGCAGGTAAAGAAACACTTAAGGGTTTCTCATTGAATGGTCTCTCTGTTGTTGAAGCCATTGCTGCAACGAAAAAGTTTGTAACCGAAAACAATCTTGGACGTGTTAAGGTAAACTTCCGTCTTCGCGATGCCATCTTCAGTCGTCAGCGCTATTGGGGTGAACCATTCCCCGTATACTATAAGGATGGTATGCCTCAAATGATTCCTGCAGCATGCTTACCTATCGAATTGCCCGAAGTAGATAAATTCTTGCCTACGGAAACAGGAGAACCTCCTCTCGGAAATGCGAAGAAGTGGGCATGGGATACTGTAAATAATTGCATCGTAGAAAACGAAAAGATTGACAACGTTACCGTGTTCCCCTTGGAACTCTCAACAATGCCTGGTTTTGCAGGTTCTTCGGCCTACTATTTGCGCTATATGGATCCCCACAACAATGAAGGTCTGCTCAGTGAAACTGTTGGCAACTACTGGCAGAATGTAGATCTTTATATTGGAGGTTCAGAACATGCGACAGGACACTTGATTTATTCGCGTTTCTGGAATAAGTTCCTTTTTGACCTTGGTGTGAGCAAGCAAGAAGAACCCTTCAAGAAGTTGGTGAATCAGGGCATGATTCAAGGACGTTCGAACTTTGTATATCGCATTAAGGACACGAATACTTTCGTGAGTCTCGGTTTGAAAGATCAATACGATGTGACTCCGCTTCACGTAGATGTGAATATCGTTGAAAACGACGTATTGGATATAGAAGCATTCAAGGCTTGGCGCCCCGAATTTGCAACGGCAGAATTCATCCTCGAAGATGATAAGTATATCTGCGGTTGGGCAGTTGAGAAGATGTCGAAGTCTATGTTCAACGTGGTTAATCCCGATAAGATTGTTGAACGTTACGGTGCCGATACGTTGCGTCTTTATGAAATGTTCCTCGGTCCCATCAATCAAAGCAAACCTTGGGATAGCAATGGTATCGATGGATGTTTCCGCTTCTTGCGTCGTTTCTGGAATCTCTTCTTTGACAAGCAAGACAATTTCTGCGTTGTTGCTGGTGAACCCACAAAGGAATCACTCAAGACGTTGCACAAGTTGATCAAGAAGGTAACAGAAGATATTAATGAATTCTCTTATAACACTTCCGTGGCTGCATTCATGGTTGCCGTGAACGAATTGACACAGCAGAAGTGTAACAACAAGGAAATTCTTGAAACGATGGTCATCCTCTTGGCTCCCTTTGCTCCTCACATGGCAGAAGAACTTTGGAATCGTATGGGCAATGAAGGTAGTGTTTGCGATGCAACATGGCCTGCGTATGACGAAAGCAAAATGAAGGAGGATAATGTAACGCTCTCCGTTTCATTTAATGGTAAAACGCGCTTCACTTTGGATTTCCCCGTTGCAGCAACAAAGGAAGACATTGAGAAAGCAACGCTCGAAAGTGAACTCACAAAGAAGTACCTCGACGGAAAGACCATCGTTAAGATGATCGTTGTGCCTGGACGTATTATTAACATTGTGGTGAAGTAACAGCTTCACCACATCATATGCTTCTTTCATAAAAGACAGCACTCCCTATGAAACCGCTTAAAATAAACATCTTTCAAGAGGTAAAGTCTTACCTCATCATTACATGTGGCTTGCTCTGCTATGCCATTGGTTTCAACTGTTTCCAAATTCCCTATGGTCTCACAGGTGGAGGCGTTGCGGGTTTGGGCTCTATTATCTTTTACGGTACTGGGTTTCCCGTAGAATATTCATTCTTCATCATCAACGGACTGTTGCTTATTGCCGCAGTGAAGGTATTGGGATGGAAGTTCTGTTTAAAGACAATCTACGGGGTGTTTATGCTCACCTTCCTGCTCGGTGTTGTAAAACAAGCCATGGAATACTATGGTTCGATGCATCCCGAGTTGTTGGAGAATTATATTGTTAAAGGTTTGCCCCTTCTTGTAGGTGATAACGCGTTCATGGCTGCTATTTATGCTGCAGGTATTGAAGGTATCGGCTTGGGAATGGTCTTCCTCAACAATGGTTCGACAGGTGGAACGGATATCATTGCTGCGATGATCAACAAGTATAAAGACATCACGCTGGGACAGATGATGATGCTTTGCGACGTGGTTATCGTTTCTTCTTGTTTGATTCTTCCTGACCGTAATTTGAGTAGTTTGCTTTATGGTTTCACCATCCTCTTATTGCTCAACATCACTGTGGACTACATTATTGACCGTGGTCGCCAGTCCGTACAGTTCCTCATCATCTCGAGAGAGTATGAAGAGATTGCTGCAACCATTAATTCGATGGGACGTGGTGTGACTGTATTGAATGGTACAGGTTGGTACACGAAGAATGACTCAAAGGTGTTACTCGTCTTGGCACGTAAGCGTGAAAGTGCAAGTCTTTTGAGCGTGATTCAGGCTATCGACCCGCGTGCATTTGTCAGTCAGAGTAAGGTGCTTGGTGTATTCGGTGAAGGTTTTGACCGCATCAAGGTGAAAATGAAGAAGAATAAGGAGGGAAAACAACTCTCTAAAAACGCATAACGCAACCCACCAGCATCGTTGCGCAAGGCGAATGGTGTAGTCTAAGGAATCACACCATCCGCCTTGTTTTTTTACGTTCACGCACAGATTACAATAATCGCAGGTTTCCTTCGTTTGTAATCGAGTAGGGGACACCATTATAAAATGATTATCACTATGAAGAAATTAGTTGTTGCTACCAATAACGCCCATAAACTAACAGAAATCCGTGCCATCGTAGGCGATGACATCGAACTGCTCACGCTTGCCGACATCAACTGTTTCGACGACATTCCTGAAACCGCCGAAACGCTTGAAGGCAACGCTCTGCAGAAGGTACGTTACATCTACGAGAAATATGGTTGTGACTGTTTTGCAGACGACACAGGTCTTGAAGTGACCGCACTCGGCGGAGAACCAGGAGTGCACACTGCACGCTATGCTTATCCCGACCGTCACGACCCCAAGGCAAATACCGAAAAGTTGTTGCGTGAACTCGAAGGCGTGGCTGACCGCAGCGCACAGTTCCGCACGGTTGTCGCACTCATTCTTGACGGCGAAGAACACCTCTTCGAAGGTATTGTTCGTGGAACGATTCCCACGGAAGAACGTGGTACGGAAGGGTTTGGTTACGACCCCGTTTTTGCTCCCGAAGAATTGGGAAAAACATTTGCCGAAGTCGGTCCAGATGTAAAAAATGAGGTGAGCCATCGTGCACGCGCCGTGAAGCAATTGGCTGCATTTTTGAAGACCTTATAAATCTAGAAGTATTGAAGTTCACTTTTTCCATGAGAATCCTTAATGCTACCCTCTGCAAAGTTGCGTTGCTCTTCCTGTTGCTGTTGCCCACATCTATCAAGGCTGCAGTTGTAGGCGAGTGGACGTATTACCTTTCCTACCACGATGCTACGCACTGCATCCCAGTGGGTTCCTCCATTTATGCGTTGTATACGGGAAATTTACTCATCTATGACACCGAAGACGGTTCTGTGACTACGCTCACAAAACTTGATGGACTCAGCGAGAAGCACATTGCGCTGATGCAGGATTGTCCTGCGGTGCAGAAGACGATATTGGTGTACAATAACGGAAACATCGACCTGTTACATCGTGACGGAACGATTGAGAATATGCCGCAATACAAAAACAAGTATGGCGGCACCGCGTTGAATGACCTGACCGTTGTGGGGCACGAAGCCTATTTGGCAACGAGCGAAGGCATTGTACACATCAACGTAAAGCAAACCGAGATTACAGGTTTTTATGACTTAAAGGTTCCCGTGTTTAGCGCAACGAAATGTGGCGATTGGCTTTTTGCGGCAACAAAAAGCGGTGTGTATAGTTGCGATATTACGGAAAATCCACTTGATCTCGCAACGTGGCATGTTTCAAGTTCCCTCGCCGCACGTCATGTGGCGACGGTGAATAACCAACTTTATCTGAATACGGAAAAGAATGGGGTTTACCATTTTGACGTGCAGACAGCAGCGGCAACACCCGTAATCAAGACTCCGCAAACCGCTTACTTCGTGGACCGCGAGGGTATCGTATTTTTCAATGCTACGTCGTTTACCGCTATTTCCACACAAACGCCAACCGTGCCTTCTCGAACCGTTACGCTTCAGGGAACCACCAATTCCCTGTGTCGTTTTCATGATGGTACACTCTGGGTGGCGCAAGGTTTCGACGGGCTTCATGCTTACAAAGAAACAGACGGAATACTCCAAGTTGTGAGCAGCAGTATTGGAAACATGGGACCGAAACGTGACCTCTGTTACTTCTTGCGCTATGCTGGCGAGCGTCTGCTCGTTGCTGGTGGTCGACTCGACCCTTATGACCGCATACATTATCCTGGAACGGCAATGTATTACGAAAACGGGGAGTGGACAAATTTCCAAGAAGAGGGCATTGCACAACATGCAGGCGGACGTTATCAAGACCTGACTTGTATTATCCAGCATCCCAGCGATCCAACACACCATACGGCAACTGCAGCTCGCATCGGACTCTTTGACTTTAAGGAGGGCGCCTATGAAGGATATGCTTCTCTCGACAACTCTCCCCTTGTTTCTGCCGCAGCAGACAATAAAGATTATGTGCGTACAGACGGTTTGCAGTATGACAACGAGGAAAATCTCTGGATGGTCAACAATCAGGTGGATTCGGTGATCGTTATCCGCATGAAAGACGGCAGTTGGCGCAAACTCTATTATGAACCTTTGGAGATGGCACCCACGTTGGGCTCAACCTTGTTTGATCGCAACGGGCGTTTCTGGATCTGTTCGCGTCGCACGGTAGATTATCACAATGGTGGGCTCATGGCAATCGATTATCAGCAGACGATTGACGACGATACTGACGATGTCTATCAATACCGCTCACACGTGACCAATCAAGACGGTACGAGTTATAAACTTGAGGGGGTGCAGAGCATTGCTGAAGATCATGACGGAAGCATCTGGGTAGGTGCCGACAACGGACTCTTCGTGATAGACCATCCGGATGATTGGTTTGCCGATGATTTCCGCATCACTCAGGTGAAAGTGCCACGCAACGACGGTACCAACCTTGCTGACTATTTGCTTTATGGCATGCCCATCATTTCGATTGCTGTCGATGGTGCCAACCGCAAATGGGTAGGTACGTCAGGAAATGGTGTTTACCTTGTCAGTGCCAATGGTCAGGAGATATTACACCACTTTACGAGTGAAAACTCCCCCTTGCTGTCCAACAACGTTACAAGCATCGCCATACATCCGCGTACCGGTGAAGTTATGATGGGAACGGACGGTGGACTCGTCTCTTATCAGAGTGACGCAACAATTCCCTCTGAAAACCTAACGGAAGCAACCGTCAAGATATATCCCAATCCCGTTCGACCAGAGTATCATGGCGACGTAACTATTACGGGACTTACCGCTGATGCTGATATTAAGATTGTGACTTCTGGCGGACAACTCGTAGCTGCGGGGACTTCTGTGGGAGGAACTTGGCAATGGGACGGTCGCACCTTTAGCGGAGGTTACGCAGGTTCTGGAGTGTACTATGTTTTGATGGCTACGGCAGATGGTGGAACTGCAGTGGCAGGTATGCTCACGGTGGTGAGATAAATCCTTTCGACAGTGTGGTGCTACGAATACTGAGCACAGAAAATCCGACAAGTGGTTGCTGCATAGAGCAATTACTTGTCGGATTTCTTTGTTCCCGAGTGGTGAAGTATAAAAATCGCACGCTGTATGCTTAGGGCAGCACCATGCTACCTATCTCAACCTGCTAAAATATGCCGCGAACACGCAAAAGGGGTGCTACAAAAACAGATGAGATAGAACGAATTTGCTTGCAGGGGGTAAAATCAAAATTGTAGGGAACCCTTCCGTATCTCAGGACTGCAAATTGCTTCACAAATTTATCACAGCGAGGGTTGTTTGATAAATTTCGGAGGAATTTGGGGCGCTGCACATGGGGTTGGTGTGAAACACGACCTGCTTTCTTGTATCCAGCAAAGCGGTAGTCGAAGCGCGTTTGAATAGGGTTCGAACACGGTTCGAATGGTGTACGAAAGCATTGGAATGCAACAAAAGAGGATGTGCCAAAGTAGATTTTGACACATCCTCTTGTTCTTCAGAGTCTATTTCGTTTATGGAAAAATCGTAATTACATGGTGATTTCAGGAATACAAGTCAAGTCGCCACGTATGATTTCAAATTCGGGGTGTACATTGTAAAATGCCTTTGGTGCGACTTCTGTATCTTCAGGAACGTATGCGCGGCGCAATTTCGGACAGTTTTCTACGGCGTAATCTTCCATCTTCTTGGTGCCCGGAGCGATGATGAGTTCCTCCATGCCCGTTACGTTATAAATATAGTTCTTGCCCATCGTTGCGATAGGGAGCAACTCCACAATAGGCATTGCGCTGGGAATGTAGATCAACTGTGAGTTGTTCTTTCTGTAAACAACACCGCAGTGGGTCTTGAGGCGCGTGTTCTTTTCATCGATATGTACGCGCTCAACGTTGGGAGCATAATGGTTCAAACCGATGAACTCTTCGCCAAGACTTTCAATATTTGTACCCAAGCAGATTTCGCGTACGTTGGCAGGAAGTAAACTGTCGGGACTGAAACTTGTGATGCGAATACCTTCGTGGCTGTAAGGAACGACAAACATATCGTCAGCCTGGCGCACACGTGCTAAGTTGAAACGCTTGTCAGAGAAACGATATACCGACTCTGCTGAGGGGAAAATATCGATGTCGATAGATTGCGGAACGAGGTGTTCGTAAGTTTTTGTTTGACCAATATTGTAACGACCATTGTTTGTGGGGTCGCTTACCCACCACTTGTTGGCATAATACACATAGTTCCAAGCATGTCCGCCAAGAGGTTCGAGGAAACCATTGATATTTACCACAGGTATGCCCTGAGAATGGAGCATGACGTTGAGTAAATTGGCATAACCCTGACAAACGGCATGGCGATTTTGGAACACAGCGTAAGGATCGTTATCTCCCCATTCGTAGCGCACATTGGCAACAACCCAGTTAAAGATTGTTTTGTAGATGTCGGCTTCAGATGTGATGTCAGCCACAAGGTTGTCGGTAAACGTTTTAATCTCTTGATACTGCGCATCCGTGATTTTGAAGGAAGCAAATCCATTGTCAATACTGGGACCCACCTTTTCGAGAAGGTCTTTCACCGCCTGAATAGAAGACGTTTGACTGAGATTCTTAGAGCTGTCCTTCTCGGGGAAGTAAGGAGTGGCACCGAAGGGCACGTTCACACCGGGAAGTTCTTTTTCACGCGACATGAGGGTGTCATCTTCGCTAGTACATGACGCAAAAATACCGCTACTCAAACAGAGCGGAAGGAGGTAGTAATAAAATTTCATAGACTTTTGTTTGATGTTATTAATCGTTTGAACTTTCTAAGTAAGAAGGTGTAAGTGTATTTTCATCGCAGAAGCATTATGGCAATGCGCCATGCACCGCGTCCACCATTTGCTGTGTATGTTTGAAGCGCCCAACCGAGTGTTCGCGTAAGTGCGGAAAGTTTGCAATCCTTGGCAACCTGTTGAGCGTGCGTTTCCAACCATAGCGTTCCAGGGGAGTTGCGTTCTGCCTTAAGTTTCCCTGCCAGAATACACAAGCGATAGAAGAGTGCCGTGCGACTATTTGACGTAACCACGCCAGTTTTAGGAGTTAGAATCTGCTGGATGATGCGTGGGAGCGCGGTTTGTATGCTTGGCAAAGTGGCGCTGAGCGAGGGACCTGTGAGACTATCGTCATGCTGGTAGATGCGGTGGAAGGTGCGGTTGACTTTAATAAATTCCGAACTGTGTTGTAGCATGCGGATGCCCAGTTCGTAGTCATCCCAAAATAAAAGTTGGGCATTCCAACCACCAATGCGCTTGATGAACGCGGTCTTTGCTATAAAAGACTGTGTAGAAAGCGCTCCAGAGAGAATTTGAGTGTGCAATGAAAGCGTATCTAGTCCGCCACGTTCGATGGCTGCACCATTCTTTAATATCATGCGAGAGCGTGCCACAACAAAATCGGCATCCGGGCGTTGCTGCCATTCCGTCATAAGCGAAGCAATGAAGTCGGCAGACATTTCATCATCAGAATCAAAGAAACTGACGATATCGCCTTTCGCTTGGCGTAAACCTTGATTGCGTGCTGCCGCTGCTCCTGGGGTGGATTCACGAAAGACGCATATTTTAAAGTCAGTTTCCTGGTTCTCGTTAGCGATACTACGACATACGTCATATGAATTGTCTGCAGAACAATTGTCCACGAAGATTACTTCTATGGGGCGATAGGTCTGTGCCTTTAACGAGGCAAATAGGCGTGGAAGCGTGTGGGCGCGATTGTAAACGGGTATGACTATTGTCACCAAACTGTTTGTCATCTTTTACCTCCCTGTTTTCATTATAGATATAATTCCTCTTGCCGTATTCGTGAGCAGTGTGGTGAGTCTTGCTTCTTTAACCCTGTGTGCCACAACTACCGACTCCTTCAAGCAACGCAACCAAGCAGACAGTCCGTAAATGTAGTAAAGCACTGCTCCCTTGGCGCGTTGAACTTTAGGATTGGTAGCAAAACCACAACCGCCTTGAGGAAGGGTGACTGTCTGAACGATGGGTAAGGGAATGTATAAAATGGTCTTGCCAAATTTGCGATGGAGCGTGTTGAGCCACACTTCTTCTTCACCGCAAACAAAAAGGTCAGATCCGATTCCAAAACGCAGATCAAATGGAATGCCCTTGACACGTTCGCGCTTGAACGTAATTTCAATAGACATGGGTGAATATCCCTTGGGGCAATTGTGATAATTGAAACTATGGAGTGGATAGTCTTTCAATAAGTTTGCTGCAGGTCCCTTTGCTTGAAAGAGAAGTACGTCCGCTTCCGGATGCGCCGCATGTTCCGCTTCAATGCGTTGCAAGTCATTCAAAGAGTATCTCACGTCATCGTCAGCAAGCACACAGATATCTGCAGTAGCAATTGCGATGGCATTGTTACGGTTGGCAGAAAGACCGCGTCCCGCAATGGCACTGAAAACAACATCTTCACGTTTCTTTATCACCTCCGGCACCTGGTCGAGATAACATGGTTCAGAATACTGCATGGAAACAACGTATGCAATCCCCTCTGCTGGGGGCAGAAGGATGTTGGGAACGTTGCGTACGCCCGAATCGTAGGTACAGATGAGAATTTGAATCATAGATGTTGGTTAAGTGCATAGCGTTTGCAACGACTTGTGGCGTATGGAATACAGCATAGTGTTGCAACGTATGGTGCTCCTGAAGTCGAGAATATCGAAAAATGCAAGAGAAATCACTCCACGGAGTGGCAATATTCGTAAAAAAAAATGAAATGAACAAATGAGGTTCCTTTTTAAAACCCAAAATAGCAATATGAATAGAAAAAGTCGAGGAAACTTTCGCCATGTTAACATTTATTGTGTAACTTTGCCGTGGATTATTTTAACACTTTAAACCAAAAATCAAATTATTATGTTGAAAAAGATTTATTCAATTGCCCTTGCGGCATTGGTTTCTCTTTCTGCAGTAACTGCTTCGGCACAGTCACTTTCACCCTCTACAAAGTGGCACTGGGACAAGGGAACAATCGTAGTTGAATCACCCGAACGCCCTGCTGGTCAGCAGCACGCTCTCGGCTTGAAGGTAGATCCTATCAAGACTGTACGTGTAGCTTTCGTTGGTCTCGGTATGCGTGGTGAATGGGCTGTAATGCGTTTCGCTCACATCCCTGGTGTAGAAATCGTTGCTCTTTGTGACTACGAAGAACCCCGTGCAGAACGCTTCCAGAAGTATCTCCGTGAAGCAGGTCTCGCTCCCGCTGACATCTACTATGGTGAAAACGGTTACAAGGAAGTTTGTCAGCGCCCCGACGTTGACCTCGTTTATGTAGCAACAGACTGGAACCACCACTTCCCCGTAGCTAAGTACGCGATGGAAAATGGTAAGCACGCTGCTATTGAAGTTCCTTCTGCAATGAACCTCGAACAGTGCTGGGATCTTATCAACCTTTCAGAAAAGTTGCGTCTCCACTGCTTCATCCTCGAAAACTGCTGCTACGACGAGTATGAAATGACTGCTCTCGCAATGAAGCAAGACGGTTTGTTCGGTGAAGTTATCCGCGCTGAAGGTGCTTACATCCACGGTCTCGAATGGTTCTGGGATTCTTATTGGAAGGACCCCAACGATAACGACAAGGACAACCTCCGTTGGCGTATGAAGTACAACATGGAAAACCGCGGTGACGTTTACGCTACTCACGGCCTTGGTCCTGTTGCACAGTGTCTCGATATTCACCGTGGTGACCGCTTCACTACTCTTATCGCTATGGATACTGAAAGTTTCGTAGGTAAGGAATGGGTAGAAAACAAGACTGGTAAGGAATGTAAGGAATTCCGTAACGGTGACCACACTACTACTCTCATGCGTACAGCTCAGGGTAAGGTTATCGAAATCCAGCACAACGTAATGACTCCTCAGCCCTACAACCGTTTGTTCAAGTTGACAGGTACTAAGGGTTATGCTACTAAGTATCCCCAGCCCGAATTGGCACTCTCTGGTGAAGCGCTCAAGGGTACAGATGCTCCTCAGATGGACAACCTCAACGCTCACGGCTTTATGCCCGCTGCTCAGCGTGACGCTCTCTTGAAGAAGTATTATCACCCCATCCTTGCTAAGTACATTGAAAAGGGTCGTAAGATGGGTCACGGCGGTATGGACTATGTAATGGACGCTCGTCTCGTTTACTGTCTCCAGAACGGTCTTCCCCTCGATATGGA
>CALCHM010000115.1 GCA_937901345.1 uncultured Prevotella sp.
GCCCAAAGGGCGGAGGGGTCTGTAGTAGAGGGTAAACTTCTATATTATTGCCAAAAGAATAGCATTCAAATCCGATTTCATCGACATTTGAATGCTATTCATGCGCCTATGGCGGTATGTATTACTAAAGTCACTTCGCCATCTGCTCTTTCAAGAAGCGCTCCATCGCACGATAGAAGTCGAAACGGTTTTCTTGATTGTGGAAACCATGTCCTTCGTCCTCCTTCACCATATACTCTACTTCCACGCCGCGTGCTCGCAGAGCCTCGACCATTTGGTCACTTTCGGCCTTATTCACGCGCGGGTCGTTAGCCCCTTGAGCAATGAAGAGCGGTGCCTTTATCAAATGTGCTTGAAGGGCAGGACTGTATGCTGTGAGCATTTCTAAATCCTTCTCTGGATCGCCCACTTGCTCATACATCATCTCCAAGAGCGGACGCCAATAGGGGGGAATGGTTTGCATGAACGTGAGAAGATTAGATACGCCAACATAATCTATTCCGCATGCATAAAGGTCGGGCGTAAAACACAGACCTGCCAACGTGGCATAGCCGCCATAACTACCTCCATAAATAGCGATGCGCTTGGGGTCGGCAATGCCCTGAGCAATCAACCAGTTCACACCGTCTGTGATGTCGTCTTGCATAGCCTGTCCCCACTGTTTGTAACTTGCTTCAAGGAACTTGCGACCGTAACCCGTAGAACCGCGGAAATTCATTTGGAACACGGCATAACCGCGATTACAAAGGAACTGCACTTCGACCGAATAGCCCCATGAATCTCTTGCCCAAGGTCCTCCGTGCGGATGTACCACTACGGGCAACTGTTTTGCCGTTTCTGGTGTGTAAGGATGAGGCAAAGACAGGTAACCCTCGATGGTCAAACCATCGCGCGAGGTATACGTTACGGGATGCATTGCCACCATGTCTTCCTCGTGCAACCATGGTGCTAACTCGGTAAGTAAAACGGGACGCGCCACGGCACGGTCATAGAAGTAATAACTGCCGCGCGTACGGTCACTACCCACATAGATCAGGTATTTCTGCTCTTCCTTATCCGTTGCGGTGATGCCAAATCGACGTCCCTCAAAGAAACTCCTTAGATGTTCACGAAAGGCGGCTTCTGCTTCGTCAAAATAATGGCGAATGGGGTCTTTATGTCCCTGACAATATACAGCCAACAACTTTTTGCGCTTGCGCGAGTAAGAAATGCTCGACACGTCATACAGCTCGTTGGCATAGAGATGCTCAAGTTCCTCGCAGTTCGCAGGATTCATCAATACGAGTTCTACCTTGTCGCGCCCTAAGTTGGTAGCAGCATAAACCAATCGGTTGTCGGGCGTAAACTCCATGAAATCTACCGATTCCTTAAAGTTCGTAGTCAACACGGGGCGGAAGTCTTCTCCCTCATGCTCGCGGTAAAGTATCTGCGTATTCACTCCATCTACGATTGCTGTTACTACGCGCAACTTTCCTTCGTGGTCGGTCATATACGACTGCCAGTTCCCTGGATTTTCTGCCAACTGTGTGAGTTCGCCCGTCTCTAAGTTCAGACGATAAGGGTCAAAAATCTCAGGTTGGCGCTTGTTCATGCCGATAATCACCTCGTTGGGTACCTCTTCCAAATCATCTATGAGCGTAGTGCGCACACCCGGAAATGCGGTATATGCGCGCAAGTCGCTACCGTCGAGATTCACCCCGTAGAGTTGGAAATTCTCGTCGCCAGCAGTGTCTTTCATGAACAGGATGCGCGTATTCGTTGCCCACATATAACCTGCCACACTGCGTGCGGTCTCGCTGGTCAAGCGCAGCGTTTCTTCGCTCCCAATTCGTTGCACAAAGATGTTCATGCGGTCCTCATATGGAGCGAGGAAAGAGAAATAGGTGCCATCGGGAGAAATCTGATAACCCGAACGGTCGGAATTTCTAAAAAAATCTTCTAGTGGATATTGTTTTACCATTGTATTGTCTGTTGCATCGTTACTGTTTGTGCTGCAAGAACTGCTCCTCATGCCGCTACAACAAAAGCATCCCTGCCAATCCACTAAGCAGCAATAGGAACACGGGATTCAAGCGGAAGACACTCATACCAATTACGGTGAACAAGAAGAGGAAAGCGCTCACGCCAAGGTGCCATGGATAGGTCGATTCTCCAATGTTTTCGGGGATGCAAAGCGAAATTGCGACACCGCCAATCAATCCTGGAACCACCACCCTGAGGAAATCAAACACACTATCAACGATGGGTTGATACTCCTTAGATATCGTGATGCGCGTAGCAATCTCAGTCCAAACAAATGAAGGCATAGCCAGACCGAACAATGCCGCCGAAGATGCACCTAAGGCTACGCCCAATCCAAGATTGTTGTAAACCGCAAGATAACCACTCAACGTGGCAGCATTCACTGCAGTTTCTCCAGGCACCATTCTGCTGACAAGTAGTAAGTCGGCAAACTGCGTATACGTCATCCATCCGCATTCTTCTACAACCCAATGCGCTACAAAAGCCAGCACCGCCTCAGGACCTCCAAATCCAAAAAATCCTACAAGTAGGAAACCTATGAAAAGAAGCAAATATGTCATAACTACGTATTAGCGCAAAAATTTACCATATAAATATCCAGCAGCAACGGTGACGAGCAAAATGTAGAGCGGAGCAACGTGAAATATACCTACAGCTAAAGCCACGACAAAAGGCACCCATAGGAAACTCAAATCTACCTTACTGCTACGCCCCATACGGAAAGCAACAACCGCCAACATTCCTATAAGCGCGGGGCGCATTCCGCGGAGCATGCTTTCAAACAAGTCCCAGTGGCGCATGGGAGCAAAAACTGCAACAAGCAGCAGGAACAAGAGCATCAAGGGAATTACTGTTGCCGCCAAAGCGACGATACTTCCCCAACGTCCTGCCACGCGCCTGCCTATAATCGCTGCTATATTCAAACTGAATGCGCCTGGCATGAGTTGTGCTTGTGCAACAAGACGGTCGAATTCTTCGTCCGTCATCCACATACACTTTTCCACCACTCGCTTGCGGAGTGGTGGAAGTGATGCATACCCATTGCCGAGATGCAACAAGGCAAGGGGAGTAAATAAAAAAATGAGTTGTTTAATCAAAATGCTATTGATGTTGTTCGCGATAGAGGTCGTTGACCGTCTTCACGGGATTAAAGGTAGAAAGGGGCACTTCTACGAACACTGTGCTCCAGTCGCTCATCGCACCGTTCCAAAGACCTGGCAATTCAAGCGCCTTGAGTTCCTTACCGTCCTTACTCTTGTGTGAAATAAATCCTGTTGCCTTGTCCACATATTGCGGAAGGTCAAACTTCTCACCCTTATAATTCTTGATGGCACATACCAAATCTACGGGATTGAAGTGAGTGCCCTGTTCGAACATCGCCTTCTTTTCAGGATCAGCCATGTCGATTTGTGAACTTTCAAGAATCTGCAACGAGATGGTGCCATCGGGATTGTAAGCCAAGAACGGACCACCACCAGGTTCACCTACGTTACGCACCATACCGCAAACACGCATGGGGCGATTCAACTTCTGACGCAGATAAATAGCGAGTTCGGTATCTTCAAGCACTTTCGTTTCAGGATTCTTACAGAAAAGACGCTTCTGAACAAACTGCAACATTTCACGAAGTTCGTCCATCGTGTACTTACCGCTATCCAACTTTTCAAGGTATGCAAATGCCTGCTTTTGCAAGTCAACAAGCAAACCAGCTAAAAGTTTCTTATACGTAATCGTGTCACCCTTCAAGCGATCGGGCACCACGTTGTCAATGTTCTTGATAAACACAACGTCGCCATCAATATCGTTGAGATTTTCAATCAATGCTCCATGACCTCCGGGGCGGAACAGCAACGAACCATCGGCATTGCGGAAAGGTGTATTGTCTGCATTAGCAGCAACAGTGTCGGTACTTGACTTCTGCTCAGAGAAGGAGATATCGAAAGTTGCTTCGTGTTGCGCTGCATATCCCTCAGCCTTTTCAGCAACAAGTTTTTCAAACAATGCGCGGTGCTCGGGCGAAACAGTGAAATGTACATTCACCTTCCCATCACCAGCCTTCGCATAAAGCGCACCTTCAACAAGATGTTCTTCAAGCGGAGTGCGTGAACCTTCGGCATACTTATGGAACTTCAAAAGTCCCTTGGGTAACTTACCGTAGTTCAAACCTTCATCCACGAGCATTGCCTTTGCCACCGCCTTATACTGTCCTTCTGCTAAAAGCGCTTTGATGTCCTTGCCATATAACTTCATGCAAGCGGCATCAAGATCGGCATAGAATGCTGCAGTGGGAAGTTCGTCGAAAAATTTCTTTTCAAAACTTGTTTCAGGAACGTCATACGCTGCATCAACAAATGAAAAGACATCCTTAAACATACGACTCGCAGCACCTGAAGCAGGAACAAACTTTACCACCTTGTGATTTTCGGCAACATAAGCGTCCCAAACAGCAAGCAATTCTGCTTGTTCTTCTGCACTGGGGGCCAAGATGCCCTTTTCAATACTTGCAGCAGCACTCAATTTCAAGAAGGGGAAACCTTCTGCAAACTGCTTTAACTGATCTGCCAACTTTTCTTCTGAAATACCCTTCTTTGCCAAAAGGGCCTTGTCATTTTCCAACATACACAAAGAGATTAAAGGTTATAGATTCACCCACAAAAGTAGTATTTTTTAACAACATAAACTCCTCTCTATCTGATTTTATAACCTTTCGCTCAAAAAAACAGAGGTTTAGCAAAGAAACAAGTGGGTATCTCAACTCAAAATGTTGACAAAGAAAAAGTAGATTATGGGCAAAAATAGCGCTGGCAACATATTCAGCGTCTTACTATCTTTGATTCCTAGAATCGAAAGTCCAGATGCAAAGATGAGAATACCACCCACAATAGAGAGTTCCGTAATCATTGCTTCATGAATAATAGAAGACGAAATAGAAGCAACAGTATAAAACGTGCCTTGCCAAAGAAACAAAACGGGAGCCGCCCAAAGCATTCCCCAACCGTAAGTAGAGGCAAGTACCATGGATGTAACGAAATCCAAGGTCGCATTCGTGAAGAGATACGTATTATCTCCCTGCAACGCACTCACTACGGGACCTAGCATCGAGAGTGTGCCTACACAATAAAGCAATATCCCCGTAGAAAGTCCTTCACCAAGGCGCTTCACCTGCACTTCTGAATTTGACGAACTGTTCCCCCCACTACGCGATACCAAACGGTTAAAACGCTCCGTCAATCTGCAAGCATAACCGATCAACGAACCGACCGCTAAGCAGACAATGAACAATACGGAGCATTCAGACTTCGGCAAGTGTTGCACAAAAGCATGGAGTCCCAACGCCACAGCGCAAAATCCCATCGCATTATAAAGCCCCTCCTGATACTGCGGTTTTACCCCTTTCCGCAACAATGCCCCAAGGGATGTTCCTAAAATTATCGTAGCGGTATTAACAATTGTTCCTAGCATAACAAAATCCTTAGTTGAAGAATATGGCGCATCTCCAGGTCTCTCACACCAACCCTCATATAACTTTCAGTCCACGAAGTTACTCAGTTTTCTGAAAATAGACCATTACGACGCGGCAAAATATGACGAACAAAAACCACAGCGACGCTCTCAACATTCATTCCTCTACATGATATTCACGTATCCCCCCCGCATAAACACTGTGTGCCACTTACATTGAAGCAGTGGCACACAACATATCCTTATAAATTGGCAATAATATAGAAGTTTACCCTCTACTACAGACCCCTCCGCCCTTTGGGCA
>CALCHM010000116.1 GCA_937901345.1 uncultured Prevotella sp.
GGACGAGCAACTTTAGTTGCGGAGGGGGTCTGTTAAAGTTCTTGGGTTCCTATATTATTGCCAAAATAAAGGGGCAACATCGGCAATAAATAAGGGACGCACAAGCCGAAGCGTACGTCCCTAACAATCAAGTTATATATGCATCGCATGGTCACGTGAAGTTTACAAGCAAGTATAGCGATGCTACATACAATGTTTACGTGAAACACTAGCTTACAAGGCATTTTCACATTGCCACTTAACAAACCAGGTAAAGGTACACTACCGCCGCTGGTATGGCAAGCAGGGCAGAGTCGAAGCGGTCAAGCAATCCACCATGTCCAGGAAGAATGGTGCCGCTATCCTTGATGCCCACCTGGCGCTTCAAGAGACTCTCTACGAGGTCACCCCATGTGCCAAAGACGCACACCGTGAGCGCCAATCCCATCCATTGCCAAAGTGTCATGTACTGGGGTTCGTAGGCATAAATACCCCAGGCCGCGGCAAGGCAGAGAAGTCCTCCACCGATGCTGCCCACCCATGACTTCTTA
This sequence comes from uncultured Prevotella sp., assembly GCA_937901345.1. Classification (GTDB taxonomy): domain Bacteria; phylum Bacteroidota; class Bacteroidia; order Bacteroidales; family Bacteroidaceae; genus Alloprevotella. The sequence continues at coordinate 531 of CALCHM010000116.1, forward strand.
GGCGAAATGCGGGGAAATAGTTTGGCGGGGAAATAACGACTCAAGAGACTTCCTACGAGATACGCTCCCGTGTCGCTCATCCAAAGGAAGATGAAGACAGAAAGGGGATAAATGAAATCATAACGCATTTCATTAGCAAAACTATCATAGTGCAACCCCAACACCGAAAGCAGGGCGAAGGGCAACGCAATGTAGATTTGCGAAGCAAAGGCATAGGCCCAGTTCTTCAACGGATGAGGTTCCTGACGATAGAGTTCGCTCACCAAGAGATAAATGAGCGTAAGCAGATAAGGCATGAACTCACGCGTCGAAATCATCCCGAGTTGATACCCACCCACGGCAAACACGAGGTAAAAACCTGCTACGGCGCTTATGAGGCGGTTCATGGAGGCACCAGCATGGTTATTAACAATCGTGCCAAACTCCCAAATGGTGAGTCCCGCCACAATGCTGAAAAGCAGGATGAGCGACACGGGATTATAAAGAATGCAGCCAATTAGCAATGCCGCAAAAGTAAGGCCAGTGATGGCGCGGATAATAAAATTCTTCATTAGATGTTATGGTGTTTGTGCTATAGCCACTATAGTTTTCTATAGTTCCTATAATCCCCAATAAAACATGAGTTACTCAGCGTTTTGCGCTTCCTCTGAGGCCTCCTGTCTGCGCTCTTCCTCAATCATGCGCTTGACGGCTTCGAGTTCGTCGGTGCGGTCGGTAAGAGGGAGTTGGGTTTCAGATTTTTGCTCTTCTTCAAGAATTTCGTCGGCACGACTCTTCCACGGACGCTTGCCAAAGATGCGTTCAACGTCTTCGGTGAAGATGACTTCCTTGTCGCAAAGGAGGTTTGCGAGGTCGGCATGCTTCTCAGCATTATCGGCGAGCAGGCGCTTTGCACGCTCATATTGCGCTTGGATGAGTTTGCTCACTTCGGCGTCAATCTTTTCGGCGGTGCTATCAGAATAGGGTTTTGTAAACCCATACTCCTGATTGTTGTAATAGCAGAGGTTAGAGAGCGAGTCGCTCATGCCGAGGTATGCCACCATGCCGTAAGCACGCTTCGTAACCGTTTCGAGGTCGTTAAGCGCTCCCGATGAGATATTACCCGTGAAGAGTTCTTCTGCGGCACGTCCGCCCAGTGTGGCGCATATTTCGTCGAGCATCTGATTCTTCGTAGTGATGGTGCGCTCTTCGGGCAAGTACCATGCCGCGCCGAGTGCTTGTCCGCGTGGCACGATGGTTACCTTCACGAGCGGATTGGCATGCTCCAAGAGCCATGAAACACTCGCATGCCCTGCTTCATGGATGGCAATGGTGCGTTTCTCGGCCTTCGTCATCACCTTCGTTTTCTTCTCCAATCCACCAATGATGCGGTCAACGGCGTCGAGGAAGTCTTGTTTTGAAACTACAGGTTTATTGTGACGAGCGGCAATGAGCGCAGCTTCATTACACACGTTAGCGATGTCGGCACCCGAGAATCCTGGAGTTTGACGTGCCAAGAAGTCGATATCGAGATTTTCTTCCTTCTTCAGAGGTTTGAGATGCACTCCAAAGATGGCGATACGCTCTTGAAGGTCGGGGAGTTCAACGTGGATTTGGCGGTCGAAGCGTCCTGCGCGGAGCAATGCTTCATCAAGGATTTCTACACGGTTGGTTGCCGCCAAGATGATGACGCCTGAGTTATTGCCAAAACCGTCCATTTCCGTGAGCAACTGGTTGAGCGTGCTTTCACGTTCGTCATTCTGATTGAACGAGGGATTCTTTCCACGCGCACGTCCGATGGCGTCAATTTCGTCGATAAAGATGATGCAGGGCGCCTTTTCCTTGGCCTTTGCAAAGAGGTCGCGCACACGACTCGCACCTACACCGACAAACATTTCGACAAAGTCACTACCCGCAAGCGAGAAGAAGGGCACATCGGCCTCTCCCGCCACGGCCTTAGCAAGGAGGGTCTTACCCGTTCCCGGAGGACCTACGAGCAGGGCTCCCTTGGGAATTTTACCGCCCAATTCGGTGTATTTCTGAGGATTCTTGAGGAAGTCCACAATTTCCTTCACTTCCTGCTTGGGACCTTCTTGACCCGCAACATCGGCAAAGGTTACATGCTTTTCAGCTGATCCTTTATCAAAGAGGCGCGCACGACTCTTTCCAACATTGAAAATACCACCAGCACCACCAGCACCGCCGCTCATGCGCTTCATGATGAAATACCAAAGTCCGATGAACAAGAAGATGGGCAAAATCGTGCTGAGAATGCTCATAAAAATGCCACTATCTTCTTTAAAGGTCACCTTTCCCTTAAAGTCAACACTCTCCAAGAAAGAATCTACCTTGTCAGGACTTGGATAACGCGCGGTGAGCGTAGGGTGCTTTCCCGTTTGGTCAACGTTTTGCTTAAATACCTCTTGAATGTGTTTGCCAAGCACTACGAGACTTACTTGTCCGTCGGTCTTGTTCACTACAATCTCGTTGGTATATCCCTTTTGGACATAGGTCTTAAATTCAGAATAACTGATTTCTTTATTGATGCCGCCAGTTGCTTCACCACCCGAGAAAATCATGTAGGCAAGCACCCCAATGGCAATGATGTAAATCCAACTGAGGTTGAAGCGCGGCATTTTGGGCTTCTCACCTCCTTGTTGGGGTTGTTGAAGATTGGGTTTGTTCATAGAATTATGAGAGAAAGGAGAAAGGAGAAAGACCATGCGGATTGAAGTCCGGACGGCGCTCTCCACCTGTTTATAGGGGGAGTACCACCTTTGGCGGGGAGGGGGTGCTGAATATTGTTAGTTGAATCATCCAGGGTATTATCTGCACTCTCTCACCACTTCGTGGTCCCCTCTCCCTATGAACAGGGAGAGAGCGCAATCCAGCACACTTACTCGCCTTCTCGTACCTTGTTTATTTGTCAACTATTATAAGGTGCACAATGCTTAAAACCTAAAAGCGAAGCGACCTTATAACCTTAAAACCTTGTCTGGTTAATCAAGATCGGGAATTTCTGTAATATTGGCGTCAGCCCAAATGTTTTCAATATCATAAAACTCGCGCGCATCGGGCACAAGAATATGCACCATCACGGTGCCATAATCAGCCGCCACCCAAATGGCATTGTTCAAACCCGCCACCGTTGCAGGTTTTTCGCCCGCCTGCTTGCGTGCAAATTCTTCTACTGAGTCGGCAATGGCATCCACCTGTTGGGGCGTATTACCCGTACATACCACGAAGTATTGTGCTGGAGCTGTATCAAACTTAGTGAGGTCACACACAACGATGTTGCGACCCTTCTTTTCTTGTATTCCGTCGATAATTGCGTTTACAAGTTTAGGAAATGTAGTCATGTCTATTTAGTTAATTGTAAAAGGTTCATAATAAGCATCTGCAAAATTACTTATTTATTTTGAAATAACAATATGTATTTTGCTACAGATGATTGCTTTAATGGGGTTCTTCGAATATATTAACGAATATGAACTTTTTGAACTAGCCATAACGAATATTCGGAAATAAAAATAACCCCAATAACACATGGATAACGCAACAAAAACTGCTTATCGATACCTTGTAGAGAACCGCACGAATACCAGACTACATATCCAACAAAAGAACTACCAAGGGAGTTTTTTACAAGGGGTTGTTTAGATTTCGGATTTATTTTTCAAGAAAATTGAAACACCTTCTAAAAATATAGGATTATATTTGCAACAACAAAGGTGAAAAATCTCTCCACCGAAACCACGCCACTACTTTCACACAAGATTTTTCTATAAAGACGTTTATCTTTACGCTCCACAATATAATAGGCAATAATATTACAAAAAAATACAATTTCTATAACACCAATCCATTTCACACATTATGAAAAAGAACTTCCTTACATGCTTGTTTATCGGCGCATCTGTAGTAGTTACAGGTTGCACATCTTCCGCTGCGCTTTCATCTTGGCATTCACAACAAGCAACAACGGGTAACACTACAGCTAGTTCATCTCAAAATTACGGCAGCATCGGTGCTGGACTTGAAAAACTGTTGGGTTCACTTCTCAACAATACGACGCTGAACCAGAAGGACATCCTAGGAACATGGAATTACACCAGCGCCGACTGCGTTTTCGAAACCGAAAACTTTCTCATGAAAGCAGGTGGTGAAATTGCGGCAGCTAAAGTCGAAGAGAAAATCAATGCTTCTCTCACAAAACTGGGACTCACGGGCAACCAAATTTCATTCACCTTTAATGCTGACAATACGTACACCGCAACGATTAAAGGACGCCTGATTCAAGGAACATATGCACTCGACCTTGAAAATAAAACCATCACGCTGACCTACCTTAACGGACTGGGCACCATCACACCTCAAATCGCCAAGACAAACAATACGTTGAGTCTGCTCTACGATGCAGACAAACTCTTGAAATTCTTGACTAACATATCTGCCGTGTCCAACAACTCAACATTAACCACACTCAACAAACTCTTGAAATCCTACGATGGCATGCTTATCGGTATGGAATTGCAGAAATAATGATAGGTCGGGAATACTTTCAAATGACTTTATGCTGTTCGTACAGCTAATTTTATTCTTCTACAGGATTTTCAGATTTTCCCTCGCGACTCTCGCGAAACGTAGAAAGAAGGTATCGCCCCAAACGATTATTTGTTGAATTCGTATAATGTTGATTATTGCGTTTCCACGTATCGCAAGCATCTACTCGTATTAGGTGGCACAGAATCCACAAATTACACACACTTCATTCGTGCTGTTAATAAAATTAGGTAGTAATATTTCACCAAGAAGACCTTTGGACAAGAACAGTCCAAAGGTCTTCTTTTTAATGACAATATTTCAAATACATTACTTCTTCTCTGCCTTTTTGCGCAACACGACTGCTGAGCGTGCAGGGAGATAAAGTTTCAACCAACCCTTACCCTGCTTTTGAAGAAGGGGATCATAGTTAGTAAAGTGTTCAATGGTATCATCTGAGAGTCCGTTGCCACCATAATCGGGATTGTCCGTATTGAGCACTACATTGTAAGAACCCTCGGGCACCATGAATCCGTAACCTTCGTAAGAGCGGTCGGGCGAGAAGTTGAACACGAAGAGGAGGTCGCCGCGTGAGTAAGCAAGCACCTGGTCGCCATCATTGTGCCAAATTTCCTGCACCTTGTGCTTCAAGAGCGACTTGCCACTCTTGAGCAGGGCAATCATGTCGCGGTCGAAGTCGCCAAGATAGTGGTAGCAGAGTTCCTTGTTGTCGACAAGGTTCCATTGGCGGCGTGCATACTTATGGCTCCAGCCGTTACCCTCGCGCGGGAAGTCAATCCACTCGGGATGACCAAACTCGTTACCCATAAAGTTGAGGTAGGCCTCACCGCCCGTAGTGATTGTAAATAGGCGGATAAGCTTATGTAGTGCCATGCCTCGGTCGATGATGAGGTTCTCCGATGCGCGGTCCATAGAGAAGTACATCTCCTTGTCCATCAGGCGGAAAGCGATAGTCTTATCTCCCACAAGGGCCTGGTCGTGCGACTCGGCATAGGCCACAGTACGTACCGAGGGCAGACGGTTGGTCATCACCGACCAAATCTCCCAAATGTTCCAGTCCTCGTCCTTCTGCTCCTTGAGCAGCTTAATCCAGTAGTCGGGAATCGCCATACCGAGACGGTAGTCGAAGCCCATACCGCCATCCTCAGGTTTGACGCACGAGCCCGGCATACCACTCACATCCTCAGCAATGGTGATGGCATCGGGACGCAGGTCGTGGATAAGCTTATTGGCCAGTGTCAGGTAGACAATAGCATCGCGGTTGACGCCCTCATCGAAGAAACGCTCACGACAGTCGAACTCCACATATCCGTGGTGGTGATATAACATCGACGTTACACCATCGAAACGGTAGCCATCGAAGTGGTACTCATAGAGCCAATACTTCACGTTCGAGAGCAGGAAGTGCTCGACCTCACGCTTGCCATAGTCGAAAATCTTAGAATCCCAATATTGCTGGTAGCCTGCACCGCCCTGCTTCGAGTAGTGGTAAGGCGAGCCATCCAACTCGTTTATTCCCTCGTTGAAGTTCTTGACATAGTGGGCATGAACAATATCCATAATAACCGCAATACCCAACTTGTGAGCCTTGCGCACCAACGATTTCAACTCCTCGGGCGTACCGAAGCGGGATGACGGAGCGAAGAAATTCGCCACATGGTAGCCAAATGAACCGTAGTATGGATGCTCGGCAATAGCCATAACCTGAATGGCGTTGTAGCCCGCCTTTTTCACTCGTGGCAAGACACTCTTCTCGAACTCCTTGTAGGTGCTCACACCCTCCTTCTCGGAGGACATTCCGATATGGGTTTCGTAAATGAGCAGATTATTCTTATCTACCACCAGTTTATCCTCGCCCCAATCGAATGGTTGCGGAATCCAGAACTGCGCCGAGTAGTTTTTGGTGTTATCATCTTGAACGAGGCGTGTGGCGTAGGCAGGGATGCGGTCGTGCCAACCATTTTGGCCGTGGATATGGAGCTTGTAGAGCGAGCCGTGCGTAAGACGCCCCTCGTACATAGCATCGGGGAGGAAGATGCTCCACACACCGTGTACATCTTTGCTCAGGCGCAACTGCGTGCGCTGCCAACCATTAAAATCGCCAAAGATGTAGACGTCGTGCGCCGCAG
>CALCHM010000117.1 GCA_937901345.1 uncultured Prevotella sp.
CGTGGCGCAAGTGAAACGCGGCAGAATTTGCTGCCTTGTTTGGAAATTTGGCTGCCTCGCAGCAGTTTGCTCATTATGACACAACGCCTTTTTTGCTATAAACTTGGTCATTTCACAACCTATTCGTGTAAAGGCGGAAACGTTTTGTAATGTTCCTATTATGATAAATTGCATTTTCCTGAACACCTCAAACATACTGCTGGAGATAACATGTTGCAATAGGCGCCACATTTAGTTGTAAGGAACTAAATTTTTATGTTTGATGCTGTAAGTCATCTGGAATTGATTTTGAAATGTGATGGCGCTATGCAAGTTTGCAGGAACGGATTACGAAACGTGATGGCGCTATGCAGTTTGCAGGAACAGATTACGAAGCGTGGTGGCGCTATGCAATTGTTTTACCCCCTACATGCATACATTTTGACTACTCGCAAGCATCGGGGGCATTTGTAAATAATCTAGCGTTCGAAAAGACTTCGAAGAACCTTCAAACGCCATTTGAATAACATTCCAATTGTAATGAACCCTCAATGGTGGAACGTGATGAAACCAAAGCGTCTCCTGCAATATTAGAGCACATCCGTGTGTATGCTACACCTCTTGCATGCAAGAACCTAAAATTCCCTTGTCTCATACCACTCTTCCTCCCTTGATCTTCGGTTCCCAATGGCATACCCGCTATTATTCGGGAATAACAAATGGTTAATCCCCGAAAAGTCGCTATTTTTGTGGGTGTTATAATTTCTAAATCAATTGTCAGTAAAGAATTATGAGAGTAGCAATATACGGTGCGGGTTCGCTCGGCACGATTCTTGGAGCATATATCAGTAAGGCGGGTGTGGCGATTGAACTCATCAATCGCAATAAGGCGCATGTGGAGGCACTGCAGACGCAGGGCGCCAAGGTTGTGGGGACGGTGGATTTCACACAGAAGGTCGTGGCCTATACGCCTGCGGAGATGACGGGAACGTACGACGTCATTTTCCTCATGACCAAGCAGCAACACAATCCCGAGGTCGTTGCCATGTTGCGCCCATTCCTGGCGGAGGACGGTGTGCTGGTGACGTTCCAAAACGGATTGCCCGAATTGCAGATTGCTGAAATCCTCGGTGAGCAGCGCGTGCTCGGTTGCACGGTAGCTTGGGGGGCGACATTGCAGTCGCCCGGCGTGTGCGAATTGACGAGTGCGCCCGATGCGCTGTCGTTTGCCCTTGGAAGCATCAGTGCGCAGAAGCATCCTTATTTCGACACCGTAAAGACGCTCCTCGAACACATGGGTACGGTCGATGTTGAAGAAAACTTCCTCGGCACGCGCTGGAGCAAACTCCTGATTAATGCCGCCTTCTCGGGAATGAGCGCCGTGTTGGGCTGCACCTTTGGCGAGGCGGCAGGACCTAAGGATTCGCGTCGCATTGTGCAGGCACTGATAAAGGAATGCATCGACGTGTGTCAGGCAGGTGGCATCCGCATCGAACCCGTGCAGGGCAAGGACATCGTGAAGTTGCTCAACTATACGAATCCGCTGAAGCGCGCCTTCTCCTTCTTCATCATTCCCATCGCCATCCGCAAGCATGCCAAACTCAAGGCAAGCATGCTTCAGGACTTGGAGAAGGGCAAACTCACCGAGGTTGATGCCATCAACGGTGCCGTATCAGCCTACGGGCGCAAGGTGGGTTGCCCCACACCGATGAACGACCGCGTGGTCGAAATCATTCACCGCATCGAAACCGGCGAACTCCGTCCGTGTCGCGAGAACCTGCGCTTGTTTTAGAGCGATAGGAGCAACCGAAGTCTAAGAAATAAAACGCAAGCATTGAGATGTCAATAAACTTTGAGGAATATTGGAAAGAATTTTCTGAGGTTGAACGCAAAATTGTGGCGCTGACGCTGCATTGTTTGGTCGTTGATAGGTATCGTGATAGTCAGAAGTATGCTCGTCTGTTAGGAGTAAAGAATGAACAGGTAAAAAAGGTGTTCTCAAAACTTAGCAAAGACGGCTTTTTGGTTGAGACCTCGGAAATGAGTTATTACACGATAGAGGTTGTGGCGCCTCAGTATTTCTTTACTGCGGCCATGTATTTGTCACAAAATGAAGGCAACTTGCTTGAGTCTTTCTCAAAGAAGGGCATGCAACGTATGCAGCAGGCACAGTGTTTGTGGCAAATAGTAGCTGCGCTTTGCGATGAGGATTATAGTTTTAAGGCGGTTGATGTAAGGGATATTGATGAAATTCTGGTGAAGTTCATTTTCGGTTACAACGAACCCTTAAAACTACGTGGGCTGTTGTTAAAGTTAGATGAAAAAATCTTTGCCTTCTACATCAAAGAGCTGTTGAATCTTCATCTGCAGAATGATTTGGAATCGGATGGCGTTTATGATTATGCCAATCAACTCATCGCGGATTATTGTAAGACGCAATATGTGTCGCCGGTTTTGAAATTTGAACTTCAGGACCTTGTGGCGATGCATCAATATTTGTATGACGGAACACCATTGGAACCCTTAACGGTTAAGACGGTTCCGCGTTTTATTTGCTTGAGTATTCAGGCGCTCTATCAGGGTGATGCTGAGACGGCCATCGTGCATTTCTTCGATGCTATGAAAATTCAGAACAAGCAGATGCGCGGGGATAAGAATGTGTTTGCAACTCCCTTGTTCAACTATTTCTTGGTATTGGCACTATTAAAGTCCGATACGGAGCAATCGCAGAAACGCCTGAAGACATTGTTGGGAAAGAGTTCGATTGCGCAAACGTTGCGCATGCGTTCCGTCTATTTGTTGGGACTTTTTGGGAAAGAAATCCAGCAGGATGCTCGACGCAACAATGAAATTCAAATCGAGTTGAGCAGAGCAACGTCTGTTCTTGAATATTACCTCAATTCTCAGGTGGCCTCTTTCTTATTGGCGAACGAAGCCCCCGAACCTGTGCTTCAGCGTCCGAACTTTGCCATCCTGCGCCACGAATGCAGCGATGCTTATAAGCGTGCATCAGAAACGGACGAGCAATTGCTTTGCGACCGTTATGGAGGTGCCGCTGTGATTTCTACGTTGCATCGTGTAAAGCCATGGGAATCTGTGTTGGGAAATATCGAAACGTTACTTGGCGAGACTGCTCAGGGTAGCAAAGCGAATGAGGCGGCAGAGCGCATTGTGTATGTATTGAAGGGGGATTATGCTGTTGATATCAAAAAGCAAGTGCGCTTGAAGAACGGCAGTTGGAGCGTGTTGCGACAAGTGTCGATGGGCGATTTTATGCGATGTTCACTCCCTTTTATGAACGAACAAGATAAGAACGTATGTCGTTCGGTGGGGAGCACATGGTGGTACAATCCGGACCTTGATGACGTGCTTTCAAATATGGTGGGGAGTGACCGTGTGTTTCGTGCAGAGCGGGGTACGCTCGTGCCTATAACGATTCGCGAAGAAGTGCCTTACCTCCTTATTGATTTAGAAAATAAGAGGGTGAAGATTACGAGCAATACTCCCGGCGATGAGCAAACCGTTGTCAACAAACACTCGGATGTAGAATATTGTGTGGTGCGTGCTACGAAAATTCAAAGTGCGCTCATCCAGCAGATTCTTAAATTGAACGGCAGTCCGACTGCCGATACCGCTCCTCACATCAAGCGCCTCCTTCCTTTGGTCGCCACCCACGTTGAAGTCCACTCCGATGCGCTCGAAGGCGGTTCGTCGCTGGAGAAGCGTGAGGGCGACACTACCATATATGTTTATATCGACCCGCAGAACGATGCCTACCGCATCATGTGTCGCGTACATCCCTTGTCGGGAGGTCAGTTGGTGCGCTCTCCCGGACAGGGTGAGAAGGAGCTCTTCGACGAAAGCGAGGGCGTGCGCTATCATGTAGAGCGCTCGCTGAAGACGGAGCGTGCGAACCTGAAACTGCTGACCGACTTCGTGGAAAGCATCTGCGATGACGACTACGACGAAACCATGGGCTATCAACTCCAACCTCAGGATGCCTTGCAGGTGGTAGAATGGTTGGCAACTCATGAAGACACATTTGTCACACAGTGGGCGCAAGGCGCAAAACTGAAAGTGAAAGGCGTCGCCTCGGGAAGCAACATCACGCTGAAGAGCAATGGAGGATGGTTTGAAGCAGAGGGCGAGGTGCAAATCTCCGACGCTTCCAGCATTGACATTCATCAGTTGCTCTCGCTTATCGCCGCGGGAGGTATGATGGGCAAGTATGTGAAATTAGACGATACCACCTACCTCGCCCTCACCGAGGAAATGCGCAAGCAGATGAAGCGCCTTGAAAGCATGGCACAACTCGGACAGGGAAAGGTGCGCGTGTCGGCATTCAATATTGGTAGTCTTGCAGAAGTCATACAGGCGCAACCCGAAAACTTCAGCGTCAACAAGGAGTATAAAGCGCTGCTCAAGAAGATAAAGGAGTCGGCAACGCTCGACCCCCAGGTGCCCGATACGCTGAACGCCACGTTGCGCGACTATCAGTACGAAGGTTTTCGCTGGATGGTGCGCCTCGACCACTGGGGAGCAGGTGCCTGCCTGGCGGACGATATGGGGCTCGGTAAGACGGTGCAAACCATCACCTTCCTGCTGTATAAAGCGGCATTGGGACCTTCCTTGGTCATTGCGCCCACTTCCGTCGTTTCCAACTGGAAAAGCGAGCTGGCACGCTTTGCCCCTTCGCTCAACGTCGTGTTGCTCAATCATGCCGATGACCGCAAGCAGGTGCTTCAGGAAGCAACGGCTGGCGATGTGGTGCTCACCACTTACGGACTCATGCCACAGATGGAGGAAGAATTGGCAAAGGTGGATTGGAACGTTGTGTGTCTCGACGAGGCACATTCCATCAAGAACCGCCAAACGAAAACGTCCTCTGCCGTCATGGCGCTCAAGGCAAGTTCGCGCTTGTTGCTCACCGGTACGCCTGTGCAAAACTATCTTGGCGAACTCTGGAACCTGCTGCAATTCCTCAATCCCGGATTGCTGGGCAGTTACGAGGCATTTGCAAAGAAGTACATCACCCCCGAAAACCCCGACCTCACAGCATTGCGACGCATGGTGCAACCCTTCATCTTGCGACGCACTAAGGCCGAGGTGCTCGATGAACTTCCTGAGAAGACCGAGATTACGCGACTCGTTGAACTCTCCGACCTTGAAATTACGGCTTACGAAACGATGCGCCTAAAGATTAAGTCTGAGTTGGAGAAGGAGAAAACCATGTCGGTTAACGCCCTTGCCTACATTATGCGATTGCGTCAGGCGGCCTGTGCGATGGCGTTAGTGGACAAGAAGTGGAAAGACAAGTCTTCCAAACTCCAGGCATTCGTTGACTTGCTCACCGAAATCCTTTCGGGAGGCAATCGCGTCCTGGTGTTCAGTCAGTTTACGAGTTTTCTTGCGTTGGCAAAGCAGGAACTGGAGGCGGCAGGAGTACCTTATTTCTATCTCGACGGTTCCACGCCTCTGCGTCAGCGCGACAAGATGGTCAAGGAATTTCAGAAAGGTGAGAAGGGCGTGTTCGTGGTTAGTCTGAAAGCCGGTGGACTCGGGTTGAACCTCACGGGTGCCAACTACGTCATCCACCTCGACCCATGGTGGAATCCCGCCATTGAGCAGCAGGCAACCGACCGTGCGCATCGCATTGGGCAACGCCAAAATGTGACGGTATATCGCCTGATTTCTGCCCACACCATCGAAGAAAAGATTGTGCGCCTCCACAAGACGAAGCGCGACCTTGCCGATTCCTTCCTCGAAGGTACGAATACCGCCCACACGATTACGCTCGACGATCTTAAGGACTTTGTGCGGTAACCTCCTGCCTTGTAATCAGTCCTCCAATCTCGTCCCGAATCAACGGCAACGTCGTAAATCTCCAACCACTGGTGGTTGAACCAATCCGACTCCTCGGAAACGTTCTCCCACCGGTGGTTGACGCCGTCCGACCCCTCGGAAATGTTCTCCCACCGGTGGTTGGCGCCGTCCGACCCCTCAGAAATGCTCTCCCACCGGTGGTTGGCGCATTTTGACCCCTCGAAATGTTCTTTCACCGGTGGTTGGCATAATCACTCCCCAAAGGAAGAGTATTCCTCACCTTCTCCCCTTGAATGGTTTCGTTCCGCAATTGAGAACTCTTCTGATTACGATTATGTTCGCAATATCCACGAATAGTTGCCTCTACGCACTACATTTCCCGTTCTTAACTTACCAAATACAAAAAAAAGAGGTAAACGCCTTGCTAGCAAGATGTTTACCTCAATTTTGTCGGATAGAGGCGACTCGAACGCCCGACCCCTACGTCCCGAACGTAGTGCGCTACCAACTG
>CALCHM010000118.1 GCA_937901345.1 uncultured Prevotella sp.
TCTTCTGGCTCCATTCGTCCCACTTGTAGATGTGCAAGTCAGTACCACAAATAGCGGTCTTCTTAATCTTGATGAGAACGTCGTTCACGCCAACTTCGGGCATGGGAACTTCTTCCAACCAAATACCCTTTTGGGCTTCTTTCTTGACTAAAGCTTTCATTGTCTTATTTTAGTTAAAAAGTGATTCATATTTTCAAAAGCAAAATTACTGATTTTCTTTTTTTGAAGGTATAAATCCGCCATTTTTTTTACAGACTTTTTATTTCATGCAAAGAAAAGGAGACGGCACGGGGTGTGTCGCCTCCTCATGATGCTACCGCAATGAAGATTTGTTTTTACTCTTGATATGAACGCATGAGAAGCGGTAGCGGAAAATAGTGAGTAGTGAGGAGAGAGGAGTGAGTAGTCCTTGCGGGGTGTGTAAACCCACTTGACTGGTACGGATGGTAGTTGTACTCTGTTATCTGTACTCTAAAAAACGTACTCTAACCTCTTACTTTCCTCCCAAATTCAAACGATAAATCGCGTGGAGCATGACGTAGCTGAGGAAGCATTCGGTGCGGCTGAAGGTGCGCGAGGTGGCGCTGAGGTGGCTGAATTCCGCGGTGCGTTCTTTCAGCAGGTCGGTGACTTCGAGTTGGAGGGTGAGCGACTTATCCTTCAGGAAGGTTTGCGATACGGAGCCGTTGATAATCCATTGGTCGTGGTTGAGCATGGGGTCGGAGAAGCCCGCGCGGGTGTAGAAGATGCACTGAGCGTTAATCTTCATGCCGAAGGGGAGGTCCACTTGTGGCGAGAGGATGACTTCGTAGGTGTGTCCGTCTTGGTTGTATTGGGGCGTTTCCTTATAGCGGGTGTAGCGTCCTTCGTACATCCCGTTGAGCGACACGCTCCAAATGTCCTTGCGATAGCGAAGACCGAGGCGCGCGGTGGTGTTAACATTGTTGATGCTGGAAAGTCCGAGGTCGTTGCCCATGGCGCCTATAAAGCCCGTAGAGTGGTCGTAACTCATGTAAAGGCTTGAAGTAAGCGTCCAGTGGCGCGCCGTGTCGAGCGGTTGCTCTGTGCCTACCGAACCCCACGTGTGGTAACCGCCATTCACGTTTTTCTTGTTGTAACGTGTGAAGCCCGTTGCGGGGTCAACCTGCATGGTGGTCACTACGTCGTTAGACGATTGGCTGAATCCACCCCACACATTGTAGGAGTCACCACGCTTCGTGTTGAAGAAGCTGCCGGAGAAGTAAAGGTTGTTATACCATCCCGTCTTCAAGTCGGGGTTGTTCACCGTTTCCGACATGGGGTCGCTCGTGTCGCGAATGGGAAGCAGTTCCTGGAGTGTAGGGCGGAAGGTAGAACCTTGATAATTGAGCTGAATGTAGTTTTGAGCGTCAAACTTATACTTCAATGTCCCGAAGAGGTTCCAATGCGCCGATGTGCGGGTGGGGGCAAAGAAGTCCTTACCCTTCTGATAATACAGATTCTCATTGTTGAGCGTCACCAAGGGAGAAATCGCCATGTCCACCTTATCCCATTCGCCCTGAAGGCGCAGAACGATGCGGTGGGCATTGTTGTAAAGGTCGGAGAACGTGGAGTTTTCCACATTGCGCACAAACTCTAACGAGTCGCCGGGAGTGGGGCGGAAACCTACGGGCACGTTGGGGTTGGCGTAGTAATCATAGCGGTCAAGCTGGTAAAGGTCGTGGCGGTTGTCCTTCTTCTCGTGCGTGTAGTTATAAGTTGCCTTAAGTTTCAGGTGCTTGCTCAAAGGTTCGCTATAACTCACTTCGCCCGACAAGTAATAATTATCGTTGGGACCATACGTGAATTGGCGGTTGGTCAATTCGGAGCGCGGAGCGTCGGGGCGGAAATAGCGGTAATGTTGCAAGGCGTCGCTCTCGTTGTCCGTAGTGTTGTAATTCCCCACAACGTAAAAGTCGATGTTGCGACCCGCCTTTTGGAACACGTGCGTATAGTTGCCGTAGAAGCCCATACGGTGGTTGTTATACGTGCCCAATCCCGCACTGCGTTGTGCATTCACCGCTTGCTGGCGGAGCGCTTCGGGAACGTCGTTCGTCATAAGGCTACCCGCCAAGTTGCCATTGTCGGTGGGCGCTTCGTGATAGGTGGATGAGAAGGATTGGCTCTTACTATCGTTGGCGTTATACGAATAGTTGGCACGCAAGTAGATGCGGTTGAGCGAGTCGATGTTGTAAGTGAGCGTGGCATTCGCATCTCCACCTACGCGATGCGCCTTTTGCTCAGCGTGAGCAAAACCGTATTGCGACTTTCCGCCTCCGAGGAAGGTTTCATTGTTGTTGTCGGTGATGGTCGTTTGGTCGTTGTGCCAGAGGTTGACGTTACCATTCACGCGCAAGTTGCCTGCTTCCTTATTGCCCTTGCCGTTGTCCCATTGGAGCATGGCGCCCGCCTTGCGATAGGTGTAGATGCCGTTCAAGCCGCCCCAATACGACCAGTTGCCGTTTTCGTCCACACTCTGATTCTGGCTGACGTTGTTCACCTGCCCAAAGATGGCGGTGCGACGGCGGTCGGTGAAGTTCGTAGTAAACACCTTGCCGATGTAGCGGTCGTGAGTGCCAGCGCCGAGGTCAATGTTTGCCATCCACGACGACTTATATTCGTCCTTAATCGTGAGGTCAACCACGGTAGCCTTGTCCGTGTCGAGTTCGCCACGAAACTCCTTCTCCTCGTCCGTCTTCTCATACATCTTCACGTCCTTCACGGCGTCCGTAGGCATGTTGGCGAGCGCCGTACTCACATCGCCAAAGAAGGGTTTGCCGTCCACGAGAATCTGACTCACCGTCTTGCCCTGAAAGGTGAGGTTGCCGTCCTTGTCAATGGAAATGCCGGGCAACTCCTTCATCATTGCGGCGAGCGAAGCGTTGGGCGGAAGGCGCAGGGCTTTGGTGTTAAACAGGAGGGTGTCGGCCTTGACGGTCATCATGCGCGAGAGGGCGGTGACTTGCGCTTCGTCCAGCTGGTAAGATTCAGCCGTGAGGGTAAGTTTGCCCAGGTCGATGGCGGATTTCTTGGTGGTCAACTCCACATTGTGATAGAGCGTTTCGAAGCCCACCATTTCGGCGCAGACAATGTACTTGCCCGCCTTCTTGGCTTTGAGCAGAAAGGCGCCTTCTTCGTTGGTCGTGGCGTGAGATTCACGCACGGAGTCGGTGGTGAGCAGTTGCACTTTCACCGTGGGAAGTGCGTCCTTCGTGCCTTCTTCAACGATGGTGCCCTTCACGCTGAACGGGAAGGTTTGCGCCTGTGCCGAGAGGGCGAAGAGCGCAATGAGGAGGGGGAGAAAATGTTTCATTGAATTTATGAGTTGAGGATTTTAGTTATATGACGAGAATAGTTGTGATTTGTGACAGATTTGTTTGAGAAAAATGGGGATTTTTTTAGGGGAGAGAGGGACGCTGAGGTTCTGTCCGAGTTAAAATCCTTTTCGACCGGTGGGTGGCACCATCTAAGGTCTCCGAAATCATTTTCGACCAGTGGGGTGACACCAAAAACGCCTTTTTGATGCAATCTGAGCCCTCGGATGGAGCCAAAAACGCCTTTTTGATGCAATCTGACCCCTCGGATGGAGTCAAAAACGCCTTTTTGATGTAATCTGACCCCTCGGATGGAGTCAAAAACGCCTTTTTGATGACTTTTGCCCCCTCGAGCGTAACCAAATAGAAGCAGTTCTCTCAATGTTTATAGGGGAAGGGGACCACGAAGTGGTGATGGGGTGCTTTGAAAATGATTGACATAACAATTTACTTACTTGCTTGCTGTGCTCTTGCACCCCCACACCGCCTTGGGCGGTCCCCTCCCCCTATGAACAGGGGGAGAGCGCTATCCAGGCTTACTCCACCACCACCGTTTCCTTAAACGTAGCGATGTGTTGTTGCGCTTGCAACTTGCTTACGGGAATCTTATACAACGAACGGCGGATGCCCCAACCTGTGGTGCCCTTGACGTGCTTGGGCTTGGGACCGTCGTTGATGATGTCAATGGTTGTACATTGCTTGGGGAGAGGTGGGAAGACGAGGACGCGACAACGCCATTCGCCTGGAATGCCTTCTATCCAAAAGACCTGATCCAAGGGGTAGCCCAAGAGTTTGATGATGGGGTAGGTTTTGCCTGTTTGACTATCGCGTAGGTGAAAATCTTTGGATGTTTGATGGTATCTGCTTGTCCACATTTGTTCGTCCACGATAGCGAGGTAGGTGGCATCCTTGGTGCACCATATCGCTAAATTGTCGGTGTCTTGGGGGCTCTGTAAGGGTGCCACGGTGTGTGGATGGGTATAGACGGCAAAGGTGTTGTAATCCTCGGGATCGTAGTTCTCGGCTGGTTTTTTGAGCGTGGCAAGGCGGAAGTTGGGTATGGTGTCGTAAGTCAGTGCGTTCTTTTGCAGACGCATTGTCTCCGCTTTTTCTGCCTCCGTCATTTCTCTTACGGAGAGGATTTTGCCTTGTTCATCGCGCTCGGCCACAATGTAATACTTAGGACCGCATGACGTGATGAGAAGAAGGGTTATAAGGGGGAACAGAAATCTCTTCATGTTTTTTTACTTTTTATTTCTGCAAATATTGCTTTACGTTGATTCGCTCGCCACTCTGCAAATGTGAGGTAACTTGGTAGAGTGAAATCCATCGGGCAGTGTCGTGGATGCGAGGAAAGACCACGGTGATGTCCACGGTTTTTCCCTTCATGCCTTTGACGTGGAAGTAATGCCAGGCGTAGGCGGGAATGCTACGGCGGGCTTTGTAATGGTAACCTGTGGCAGTGTCAACAATGTAACTATCGGGGCCTCCGAAGCGCACGATTTCGTCGTCGCTACTGATGTACTTCGCAAAGGTGATGTGGGTTTCGTTTCCCTCGTGGCGAATCCACATGCGACGTTGGTCATTGGGGGCGTGCAAGGGAAGGTCCATGACATAGCGCCAACCGTTGTGGTCGTGAGTCGGAGCGACGTATTCGGTGGAGGTGCTTTGTGGTATTTCCTTATTCGCCTCTTGTTGAGGCGCGGGAGAGGAATCGGCAAGTGCTTGCGCAACATTTTTTCGTAAGGATTCCACGTTTTTTCGTAAGGATTCCACATCTGCCAATCTGAGCATGGTTTGCACCTGATTTTGTATGCGACTCGAAATCGCGGTTGCTTCCTCTTTTGAGCGCGCAGGGTATTTGATGAAAAGGCGTTGTAAATACATGCTATCGGGAGTTTCGCTAACGATGCTCGTAAACTCCGTGGAATCCCCATGCGTATGTACGATAAATGAGGGTTGGGTTATGGTTACTTGCGGTGGGGCAACGCTTTCTTCCACATAGCAGGTGTCAACGCCCATGACGGATGCGTCTCTCATGACTTGCACAATCGTAGCAGGCTTTTGGGGTAGGGCAAAGGCAACTGTAGCGCCCGTAAGCATAATTACCCACAAGGTGCTCAGGAGTTTTCCGAGGCGATTGATGGTTATGCGCTCGGTGCGCTTCATTTCCTTGATGCGACGGCGGATGAAGGAATTGTTGAAGCCGTTGGCAATGATGGTACAATCCTCCGAGGCTTCGCTCACGAGGAGGCATTGGTAGGCATATGCGTCCGTGCCTTGTTCGAGCACGAGGCGGTCGGCTTCAAATTCGTGGAGGTCGCGTAGCGTCTTGCGCACCATCCAAAGCACGGGGTTGAACCACATGAGGCGCGTGAGCAACTCAATTGCCCAAACGTCTATGTAATGTCGGCAAGCGATGTGGGCTTGTTCGTGAAGGATGAAGAGGCGCTCTTCATCGGGAGTGCGACCCATGGGCAAGAAGATGGTGCGCCCGAAGGAGAAGGGCGTTTGTATCCATGCGGCATGTAGAATATTGCCGTCGGAATGAGCATCCCCGTTCGCTTCTTTGCGCATCATGAGGCGCAAGCGTACGAAGGGGATAATGATTGCAAGGAGCAAGACGACCGACACCGTGGGGATGGCGATGCAGAGGGCGGTGCGCAAGGTGTCCGCCGTGAGTGTGAGGACTACGGGTGCGTCCTTCGTGGGTGCTTCCTCGTGATGTGTTTCCTTGGAGGGGATTACGTCATTTTGAGGTTGCTCGGGAAGGGGTGAAACGTCTTCTTCCACCACCGCCTCGGGATGCAAGGCAAGGTAGGCTTCGGCTTCCTCCAGCGTCATCGTCATGACTTCAGGCACGTGTTTGCCTTCAACATAAGACTTCGCAAAGTAAGCGCCCACCTGCAACAAGCACACCATGGGAATGGCGAGCAAATAACTACGCTGGAAGCGAAACGAGTGCTTCCTGGAGAGGAAGAGGATATAGAATGCCCCAAGCAAAGCGGACACGAGCACGATGCCGGCGTAGGCGTAAAGTTGGGGAGAGAGGGTGTGGAGCATAGGGAGAGTTTTGAGGGTTAAGGGGGTTGGGTTTTCTAGAGCATCTAGAGTATCTAGATTTTCTAGAATTTCTAGATTTCCTAGAATTTCTAGAGTATCTAGATTTATTTTTTACTCTCATTATTGATTTCCTCCAAAAGTTCCTGCAACTCCTCCTTTCTCAGCTTTTCGCTCTTCACGAAGAAGGAGAGGAAGTTGCGGAGCGAACCGTGGAAGAGGGTGTCGCGCGTTTCGTGCATAAAGCCGTCGATGTATTCCTCGCGTGAGAGTAGGGGGCGGAACACGTGTGCCTTGCCTCGGCGCTCGGGAAATACGACTTCCTTGCGCGTCAATACCTGCATCACGGTGAGCACCGTGGTGTAAGCGGGTTTCGGTTCGCCCATCGCTTCAATCATTTCGCTCACCGTGGCTTCACCCTTTGCCAAAAGTATGTTCATTAATTGTAATTCGGCTTTTGTCAAATTCTTCTGTTTCATACGTCTTATAGTTATTAATTTTTGTTTTCTACGGCAAATATAGTAGTTGTTTTTCGAACTCAAAACTTTTCTACGATAAAAATAGTATGACTACTATATTTATAGTTTTTATGAGTTTGAGGGGTATAAAAGGGTGAATAAATCAACAAAAAATCCACATCGCCTTGATGGGCAATGTGGATGTATAAATGTGTTATTCAACTAATGAGAAAATCTCTCTGTCCAGGGCGTTGCCCT
This sequence comes from uncultured Prevotella sp., assembly GCA_937901345.1. Classification (GTDB taxonomy): domain Bacteria; phylum Bacteroidota; class Bacteroidia; order Bacteroidales; family Bacteroidaceae; genus Alloprevotella. The sequence continues at coordinate 7,109 of CALCHM010000118.1, forward strand.
TCGCTATGTAGATTATGCCCTTACAGGGCGTTTTCACTCCGCA
>CALCHM010000119.1 GCA_937901345.1 uncultured Prevotella sp.
GTATGTTGCTTGACAAAATCAATGGTAGCAGACAACGCACGCAGTGCCAATGTGGAGGTATTGACCATGTGAGCCGCTAAAGGTTGCAGTTTCTCGCCGAGTTCAATACGCATATCCAGTGCCGCCTTGCGTGCCTTGTCGAGTCCTGCTTGCACGGTTGAGTTTTGGACGTTGAACTCTCTGTTGATACTGGTGGCTTCAGCATAGGAGATATTAGCAAGGTCTTGCATCCTGCGGACATTATCCAATTTATCGGTAATAGATGACAGAACGGCAGTGGCTCTACTGCCTTCTAGTCCCATTTCCGTAAACATAGGCGCTAATTGGTCAAATCCTCCTTTTGCTTTCATGGTTTGAAAGAGGTCGAGCAATGCTTGGTTGACGTCTTCTTTCAAGAGTTTGCTAAAAGTTTGCAGATCTTTTCCTGATAGTGCTGCAAACTTCGCTTGCTCCTGGTGCATCTTAGTGATGAGTTGAGAAAAAGCGGTAGCGGATGTTTCATCCTGTTGCATGTTTTCGTCCAGCACTGCGGCGAAACCCATGATTTGTGCTTGGGTCATCCCTGCTTGTTTGCCAACACCTGCCACTCGTGCGGTGAAGTCTTCAAGGTAGTGTGCACCTGCTGAAGAATTTTGAGAGAGTTCGTTGATGACTGACGCCGTTGAAAGCATCGCTTCCTTGAGTCCGAGTCGTTGGTCTTCCTCGAAGAGCATGGCGAGTTTGCCGACGTTCTTAACGGCGCCGTCGCCAAGGTCATCACCCAGGGCGACGTTGATTTTGTCTGCTGCTTCAACGAACTCCAAAATCTTGTCGGTAGCAGTGATACCGAGTTTTCCGGCATCTCCTGCCAATTCATTCAGACGTTCACGGGAAGTTCGGGTGTCCATGGCACGGAGTGACTCGTTGAGTTCATCAACGGCTTCTGCCGAGAGTCCTGTGTACTTGCGTACCTGCGCTTGCGCTTCCTCCATGGTGGCAAAGTCATTGACCACTTCATGGAGCGTTTCGCGTACACTGCCCAAAACTTCAGAGAAGGTTTCGATGTTCTCAATGAGTCCAAACCACTTATTTCCCCAGTCGGCAAGTTTGTCACTGAAAGAACGGTTGTCACTGGCGGCCATTTCTTCATTGACATCACGAAGTGCGTCTTTGGTACTGCGGATGGCTTCGGTGAGTGCATCCCACTCCTTACTCCCTCGCTCAATCTTGCCGGAGTTGAGTTCACGGGTGAGTTCACGAAGGGTGCGCTGGAGTTCGTTGGGTGTGGATTTGTCAAGGTTGGCGAGTGCTTTGCTCATGCCTTGGGCACGGGTTTCTGTGCGCTGGATTTCCTTTTCGAGTTTGTTGACTTCACGGGTATAGACAGAAAGCGCCTTGGAGTCGCCACGGTTTAGGGCGTCCTCACGCTTCTGCTTCATGGTGTCGAGTTTTTTATTCAGTTCTTCGAGTTTGGCTTTTGCCTGGTCGGAATTGACAATAAGTTCGACGGTTTTGATGTCTTTAGAGGTCATGGTAATTGTTTACTTTTAGTGTTTACACCAAAAGTAACTACCGAAAATGGGGCGAGAAAAGACAGAAAAGTCCGAAAATCTCGGACTTTAATAAACGAAAAGCACCTTCCTTTTGAGAAGATGCTTTACATAAGGGTGAACCTTATCAGTTGTCGCTGAAGACGTATCCGTCAACAAATGTGTAACCATCCATAAAGAGGTCGCGAGCAAAAGCTTCATAGTCGAAATAGCGACGTGCAAAATCTGGCATTTCGTAAGCGTAGAGTTCATCAAAGATGTGTTCCGCAAATTCTTCTTCGGTGTCAAATTTACCTTGATAGCGTTCTGAAACATCATCCCAAGTAAGTTGCTTAGACCATCCGTAATTTGAAACGTAGGCTTCCATGACTTCGCGGTGCTCTTCCGTCTCGTTGGCAAAAGCAATGATTTCTTCTATCTCGTCAGGGCAAAGACATTCGTTATAGAGTTCGTAGGGCATATTTTCATAGTCCTGGAACATAAACTCAGGGTCAGCTTCATCGTGGTGGAGCAAACGGCAGAAGTCGAAGAAATCTTCTTCATCGCTGAAAGTAGTCATATCAACCCACATTCCATCAATAGAACCGTTGTTGTATTTGCCATAAGTTCCTACGTAGAGAGCAGGATTACCAGACTCGTAGTTGTAAGAGTGCAACTTTTTTTCTTCAAGCAGTTGAGCGGAGAGATTCTTTTCCATTTTGTAAAGGATTTTGAAACTGAACAATAGTGTTTACTGAAGTTTTATTATACTGCTACGAAGTGGGAACACAGATGAGTTACAGATGACAAGTATTTGAGGATATTTTTTCATCCACCGGACCAGAGAAAAGTTTTGGAAAGCAAAGCGGCAAAAGTTTTTGAAAAAATGTGCGCAAAAATGATAGTGGTACTTGCATCACTCAGCGTTCCCTAACTTTGTGGTATAAAAAGACTCATCAGTGAAAACACACCCATTGTGATTTGAGGAAATCCAGAAATGGGAAAGACTACGAACAACTGCTGAAACAAAGTACTCGAAACGGAGCGTCTATCCCTGCTCGATAGGTACGGCAAAGGAAACGAAGGTGATGGGATGTGGACAAAGTTGATATGACAAAACGATGGAGAAGATAGACGTATGCTGCTTCACTACGATAGACACAGAGTGTTCAAGGACGAAAAAGAAAATACTGATGAACTCAGGATGTCTTTGCAGAGATAGACAAAAAAAATCCTTGCGCCAATGAGACACAAGGATGAGTACTATAGAAGTCTGCCGACGTTTCCGCGGATGGTGCAACGTTTGGGATGACAGAACGTAAAGGGAAATACCGAAGAAGACGGAATACATCTGAACACTACGGGAAATGGCAGACACGTTCGCTCGACGATGATGCTTCGAGACCTAATAGGTGATTACCGTTGACGGACACACAGCGAACACGAGGTTCACCCGTAAAGCATCAGAAAGGAAGGTGTACCTTATTATCCTCTCTCTCGCCCCTCCAAATTATCAAACAATCCAGAAAACTGCTCGCCGATAACATCAGCGAGCTTTTCTTTTAATACCATGACCGAGATATACCAGGACTTATTGAACCAAGGTCTTCTTTTTCGTGGCGCACCCAACTTGTGTTCCAACCGATAGGTCGGATCTAAAAAGTGCAGGTCGCCTGGATTGCCACGGTAATACCCATTACCCGTGCCTAAGTCCACATATATCCCATACTCCAAATAGTGGAACGCCATAGCGCCACCATCTTCCTCCATCGAGAACTTGCCTTTCTCGACAGAGGAACGCAAGGCGCCCGTATCGTGTATGCCCAGCATATCCATACGGTCGCGCCAAATCAGTATCATCTTATCGTACCACCCTTTGGAGTATTCCTTGACGGAGTCTGTTTTCTTTACTGCCATTCGTCTTGATTATATTGTAGGTCTGTTGGTTCATCAAGTGCTACCATGAAGTAGAGTCCGGTGCAACCATTGAGGAACTGACCTCCTAATTCACGACAGCGAATTTCATCCACTGCCATATAGGTCAGTTCTGATTGCAAGCGGTGTTCATCCACAATGAAGCGACTGTGGAATTGACGGAAGAGTTCCCGACAAAGATTCATCTTCGTGTGGTAGTCTTCCGTGTCTCGTACATTGTAACGGGACAAGAGGAACACCGTAAAGACTCTACGCTTGAACCATCCTCCCCCATGACGGGTGATGCTCTCCTCGCAGACATCAGAAACGCAAACGAACGCACGTTCATTTCGTAGTCTTGACAAAACGTCCTCCAAGTACCCTATACCGGAACAGGTACAGGGTACAAATTGGTGATCGTTGGCAAGACGGTTCTGCTTCGTGAGGTCCTTGATGTAACCTACAAAATCAAATAAGGTTTTTGTCTTCATAGTAACTTACTTCTTTAGCATTCTATCCAAGCGCTTAGACTCCTTGATTTTTTCATTGAGTTCTCCCAAAGCGCTCCAAGTGTCCACATTCAGCACCCGATGTTCTTTGGTCACGTCGCCCGACGTCAAGATGCGTATCTGCGCAAACATTATTTCACGCATATCCAGCGTTTCTCCCGTAGTGTCCGTACTACGGAAGAGTTCTGGAAACTGCTCGACTAAGAGTTGCTTGAAACCCGTGTACCAAAGCAGGACATTGGTACAAAAGATATTTTCTTCTTCATTGCTCCAGTCATCACGTCCTTTTGTTTCCAGTCCTGGATACAGCAAATAACCCAACTGCATGAGGTATTTATTGTTCCGCTCGGTAAGGTATCCTTGGAAATAGTTTTCTGCTTGCAGATACACACCGAAGTGGACACCATGCAGTGCCGGATTTACGGCAACGGTCTGTCTCCATTTATAGAGACGGACAGGTGACTTGGGTGGCGTCTCCAAGTAGTCTTGGGACGTGGCACCAAGGAGTAAATCCTCTCTTGTGATGACATAGGGAGCATTCTTGTATCTGACCAAAAGTGTGCTCGTCGCATAGCGACGGATCACCTTTAGGGCTGAAAACTGCAAGAACGCATAGAGCATCGTGCGTTCCATCGGTACACCGTGGGCGATTAAGCGAAGAACATAATAGAGTTGTTCCTCGTTTAGTTCGTCCCATGAAGTGGGTACCGAGATTTGCAGACTATCCGAAAAAGAAACAGGGGTCTTGTGGTTTGTTCTCATAGGGTTGGAATTGGTCAGCTTGGTACTTGCTGGAGTTTCTGTATTCGGGTAGTTCTTCTGCGTATGTATTGAGAAAATACTGGACCAACTGCGTCAGTTGCTGTATCTCCATGCGCTTCTCCATGATGAGTGCAGCCATCAAGGCACGGCAATGTTCGAGGAGTTCGGAACGGCGGTCATGTCTATCGATATGGCACTGATGAGCAAGTAGCCACTGCATCTGTTCAAACGATACCATGCGAGAGACGGTCGTCTGAGCGGCCATCATATCGGAGAACATTTGCTGGAACTCCTCCTCGAAGATTTGTTTCCCATTCTGAGAAACAATGCCGTAGAAGCGCATGAGTGTTGGATTCCACAGCAAGGAACGATTAAGCCAACGGGAACCATTGGCGTCTTTCCATGTGGGGATGTCCATCAATGCCATGAGCAGTTTGTCGTAGGCAACACTCTTGTCTTTGCGGAGTCTTTCTTGCAATGAGGCTACTCTGTCTCTGCTTGCAGGGGCAAGGTTGGTATTGCAGACAACAGCGAAGCCGTTTTCAGTCAAGACCAAGTCTAATTGCGGAAGGACTTCGTAGGCAGCTTTGAGACTGACATACGCAGAGACTACTTCCGACAGATGTTCATCTTCGGGAATAGACAAGTGTTCATAGGTATTTTCCAATACTCTTTGAATCGTAGGCGTAATGGCATCAAAGGTGCGAGACTCCACATCCCTGAAAGCAGGAACGTGGGTCTCAAAAATGGATTGGGTAATGGTTATCATGGTTCGTCTGGTTTAGGGTTTGACTGTTGTGCCGGATTTATCCGCTTGGCGTCTCTGTGTTCATCGAGCGTCGTGAGCATGATCATCGGGACGGCAGGAACAACGTCATCCCACCCGTTAAACTCACAGACGAGTTCGATTGGTCGCAGTAGCAAGTCATGAAACGCCGTTTCAAGTGCTTGCTTCATGGTGAAGAGTTCACGCTTATCGGAACCTGAGTTGTTGGACTGCGACTTACCAGGAACGGCACCGACTAAGTTGGGGTGCGTGTTATCGGCATAGCAAAGCGTATTGGCTGCGACATTTATATCGTCAGCATAATCGCCACCCTCTTTGCTCCCCTCAATGTTGATAACACGTATATCACGGACTTCGTGGCCCATGGGGTCAACGTAGTAACCCGTAATCCAGGCTTTGCCGGAGTTGTGGACTCCTGCCACGAAGTCACGGATTTTCTCCTTTTCCTTCTTGATACGCTCGCGTATCTTCAACGGGTCGGTGATGCGTTCCTCATTGACTATCTTCTGCCAATACTTGTGTTCCACTTCGACTTGATACTTGACGCTGGCATGGTTCCGTATTTTGGCGATTTTAGCGGCTGAGATAAGGCGTTTCTCGAAGTAGGAACCGCCTCGGAACATGGCGGCATAGTAAGGTGTCGGATAATACTGACAACCTACTGTTGGGAAACGGAGCAGAATGGCGAACTTGCGTTGGTGCGTCCTGACGTAACAACGGCCATCACTGCCGGGTTCTCTGCCCATCTTTACCATGAGGTCGCCCACTGGGTCGTCCTCACGGAGTAAAGGAATACGTTCTACGTCCTCCGCTTGTGGCGAGTTGTATTGCCAGTTGGCATAATACATGTAGCGGATGCGTCCGTTCTTTTCGGCCTTTCCCAAACGTGTGAAGCAGGTGTCCTTATGGACAATGCGGTTGATTTTGGTGCCATCGTTGGAAAGGATGATGACGCAAACGGACATGAAGTAGTATTTCATATCAGTGATTTGCTCCAGGAAGAAGGTCGATAGACTGTTTCTTCTGCCAAAACGCTTGGCGTCTTTGTTCACCGAAAGTAATCCATCCTCGGCTTGCAAGGTCAGTCCTGCACCGTAGCAAGCAAGGACGTTGAAGAATTTGTTCTGAGCGGTCACTTCGTCGGAACCGATAAGGTTCTTGATTTTATACGGCAGTTGGTTGTCTTGCCCAAAGGGTGCATACATTTCTTTGGGACGTCCAGGAACGGGACGGAACTGCATCATATAGTCATCGAAGACGCCTGTGGTGTCTTCCACGGTCGTGACGGCTGCTTGGATGTCGTTCACGCCAAGGTCGATGACGTCGGTTTCGTTAATATCTGGGAAGATGTTCATGATTATGTAAGGTTAGCGAGTTGTGTTTCAAGCGCAGTAATGCGGTCAGCGAGCGCTTTACCTGCTGCACCATCGTAGGCGGTGCCAGCGGTGGTGCCGAGTTTGAGGAGTCCATGCACGGAGGATGTGCCGACGGGAAGAGTGGCGGTGCTACCCACATTGTTGCTGTGCATGTCTTGCAGGGTTAGAACACGAGTGGAGTTGTTATAGGCAAGGTTGCGCACTCCATCCCTTTGCCATGGTTGAACTTCTGTAACACCACTATTATTGAACTTTATATAACGTGTCCAGCGAGCTCCGTTCTCAAATTTGTATTGTAGCGTTTGACCTTGACCAACTTGTTGGAAAATAACTCCTCCATCTGCCTCCCAACTCGTATAATACATAACAACGATGAAAGGGTTACTAACCACATCCTTTTTAGCTGCTTCTGCCGCCGCATTACTTGTGGATTGTCCCCCTGTAAAGTCACCCAAATAATAAATATTCTTGGTAAGGTCATTCAAGGTTCTAAGGTGAGCAGTGGTCATCATCCCAGAACGAGCTGTGGTGGCGCCCAACAGATTGAAGGTACTTGTGGTTCCTGTAAGCGGATTGGTAAAGATGATGGGAACCTTATCTGCGCCTGGAGTACCTTCATAGATGTT
>CALCHM010000120.1 GCA_937901345.1 uncultured Prevotella sp.
TTCTTCTTACCACGTGCTACGGCAGCAGCAACGAGTTCGTCCAAATGCTTAATCATAATAGTTTTCGGTTTTTTATTGTTTATAATATTTTTTACTTTGTCAAACGGTAAGTATCCTTAGCAATTACCAACTCCTCGTCGGTGCAGATAACGGCAGCCTTAACACGTGAGCCCTCCTTAGAGATCTCGTAGTCGGTACCACGCTTACCACGGTTGCGAACGGCATCAAACTCTATGCCCATAAACTCCATATTGCTCAAAACGTACTCACGTACCTCAGGAGAGTTCTCACCAACACCACCAGTGAAGATTACGAGGTCTACGCCACCCATCTCAGCAGCATACTCAATCTGTGAGGGCATACCGCCAAAGAGCTGTGCAGCAGCTGCAGCAGCCATAGCACCCATTGCAGCACGAGTCATCTTAACTGTTACAACAACAACTTCCTTGGGAGTAACGAGTTCAAGACCATCGAATGAAAGTTCACCAGCCTTGATAGACTTACCGAGTTGGAGGTTAGTAACGTCGATAGTGAGCTTTTCGGGAATCTGAGTGTAGAGCGCCTTAACCTTGAGCTTACGAACCATTGCAACGAGCTTACCACCAGCACGAACACCTTCAGCAAGACCCTGAGGAGCGATGGGCACAGCCATAACGATGGGCTTTTCAGGAGTTACTTCGTAGAAGTCAACGTGAATTACGTTATCCTTTACAGCGTGGCACTGTACTTCCTTAACAACAGCAGTCTTGTTTACACCGTCAAGGTTGATGTTAACAAGGTAGATGTTGGGAGAGTAGTAAACCTTGTTGATTTCCTTTTCAGAAACAACGAAGTGAGTAGCTACGGGAAGACCGTTTTCGCCCTTCTTTTCACCATACAAGCAGCAAGGAATAAAACCTTCTGCACGAGCAGCCTTAGATGCCTTCTTACCGATGGCATTACGGAGTGTACCGTTAATTGAAATTTCTTTCATGTTAAATAAATTTGTGTTACTCTAAATTAAGTAAATGTTTGCTTAATTCGCCATCACACATGCCCTTTCGAGCCTCTGTTTAGACAAATCGAGTGCAAAAGTACTAATTTTAATTGGAACGAGGAAACTATTTGTTTGTTTTTTATAATAATAGCGAGTATTTTTAGAAACAATAAACATCCTCGTACCATATTTTCCATTTATTCAAATTGCTGTGGTTTTCTGTTATAGCGTTAAGAATATCATAATTCGTAAACGAAGTAAACATCAGATCGTTGTTGATTAGGCTCTTGTATTGGTTAATTGTATGCATAAGCATTGAATTATGAGCATGATGACAAACTGAAAATGTAACAGTATGATATTTGTCTGTGTCTTCTAATGCAAAGGCAAGCATTTGATTGCGCCATAGTTGGTTCATGCCTAATTTAAATGGGCAACCCTTAATAGCTAATACATTCCCATTAAATTTGCCAATTCGATGATTGAGTAAATCCCAATACTTGTATTTGATATTATGGTAGTGACATATTTCAGGGTTAGTAGATATATCGGCAAAATTACATTTCTCACAGTAACTCTTCAGTTTGTTTGCTTTACTTTTATATCCTCCACAGATCGTGAATTCTTTCTCGCTGAGTTTATGTTCAATAAGCCATAGGCACAAATTCCCATTGATATCGCGATACGCAATAGCCACATCAGCATCAGTTCCGGCTTGAGAAGTGTGGTCATTTAACAAACCTTTGCCTTTTTGAATGTCTTGTCCCCAATATTCAAAGCAAAAACCGTTGAATAATTGATCCTTAGCTATTTCCTTAAACTCAGCTGGGCACCCAGGGATTTGGGGAAGTATAGAATTAACATTGTTGGATAATAAAAGGGGCATAAATAGATTAATACATGCAGTTTGTGAGCTAACAGCATGGTGAGCGTATATATGAGGTTTGTAAGCAAATTCCCCTAATTGCATTTCTTGTAATATTGGGATAATGGGGTTGTAAATCATTAAGGGAACTGATGATTCCTTTGGTAAAATTGCATCATACTCATGCCCTCTAAAAACTCCTCTTTCCTCAGTAATATTTTTACGTTTCCAATCAATGATATGACAATAGATTTGTTCTTGTTCCAATGTGAGGCTGTCGGGGATGTAATATTCTATTCCGTTAATTATTTTATTCATATTTTGTATAAAATCACCACAATGATGAAAGAAACTTTGATTCTCTAAAAACGAGCTACGTATTATTTCAAATTAAGTCCGACTTAAAACAAAATAAGTCGGACTTAGTTTTTAGGTATTCCTAATGTGGTTACATTCTGCTTTTTTGCTGTTCGCCAGCACCTGTTCCTTTGTACTTACTCTTGGCACTGTTAAACTTGTAGCGTAGGGTGAATACAACTTCGCGCGAACCAAAGTTATTTTTCTGCTTTATCATGTAATCACCGCTCCACATTTTTACGCGGTCGCCTCTATCTCTAAATAGGTCTGTGCCTTTAAGTTCGAGACTTAGGGCATTGTTCAAGAATGTCTTTCGGATGGCAACGTCTAACACGTGAGTCGGTTTGTCTAATTGGTAGATGCGTTGATTGCCCTTTCCTGTAAATGTATAATCTACCTCCGCCGTAAAATTTTTCGGAAGTTTGAACGTATTTCCCCATGAGAATACAGGGATGGGGCGATTCATACTTTGGCGTTTCCCATTAAAATCACCCTTAAACCATTGCTTAAATAATGCTCCGGTAAGGCGAGGATTCCAAATTCCGATTGTGGGCGTTGCCGTGAGCGACACTGTAAGTTCGGGGATGCTACGATTGAAATTTTCATAGTGGAGCATGATGCAATTCTCGGTAGTTTCGGATTGCTTGCCCCAATGCAGAATCGGTCTTTCGGTGAGTTTGTAATTAGCAGCAAATTGAAAATACTTCCACACCGCAGCCAACGAAGCATTGTGTTGCAATTCGGGTTTCAAATAGGGGTTCCCCTTGGTATAACTATACCGGTCGATATACATGCTCGCATTGCTGAGTTGATTATAGGAAGGTCGGCTTGTCTTTGCGGTATAACCCAGTTGTAGTTGCACTTCTCCCAAAGCGCCACTCAGCGAAACAGAAGGAAAGAAATTGCCAAACTCACGACTTTGATCCTGCTGCTTGATGCGATTCTCAAAATAGTTAAAGGCTAAATATTCGTAGCGCATTCCGAGAACGAGATAGAACGTCTTAATTGGGTAGGTGAAATCCATAAAAACATCGGCACTGTTCTCGCGAATGTTCGTAAATGAGTTAGGACCTTGCGCGTTCTGATTCCAATATTCATCGCTTCGGTCAGTGTAAGCATATTCTGCACCACCCGAAAGTTGCCCGCCTAAGAAGGGGTGAGAGAGCACTAATTTTGAGGCGTAAAGTCGGTTGTGCTCTTTGCTTCGAGTAGTTACAATTCGGTCAACTTGCAACTGACTCTTTTCGTTATACACCATGCCCTCTTCAAAACGACTATCGAGTAGGTCGGCATTAAAGTCAATATTGAGTTTACCAAACGTTCCATTATAATAAGCATTCACTTGATGAATGGGGAGTTTTTTCAGTCCGCCTTCAGATAAAGTGTGGGTAAAATCATCAATAACTTCGTCAACCTTTGCCGTCACCCGACTATCATTGAACGTTTCCCCTTTCAGTGTGAATTTGGGGCGGTATTGAATGCCGAAGGAGTGCTTCTCGTTGAGTTGGTAGTTGACTCCTAGTGTGGTGTAAAGGCTTTGGGTATTGTTGGTGAAGTTTGCCTTTTGTTGCAAGAACAAGGGCTTTTCGGAATAGAGGTATTGCTCTATTTCTGTGTCCTGAAAACCCTCTGTTTGACTGAAATCGATGGATGCAAAAACGTCAAAATCATTATGGCGATAGTTCATGTTGAGCGTTTCTCTCAAGTCGGTGTCTTCACATTGGTACCAACTGGAACGCAGGTTAAAACTCAAACCATCACCTTGGCGCTTCACCGTCTTAATTCGGATTACGGCATTGACGGAAGCATCATAGCGCGCCCCAGGATTGGTGACCACATCCACGCTTTTAATTTCCTTTGAAGTAAGCGCCTCCAATTCGGCATTGTCTCTTACCAAGCGTCCGTTGATGTAGATTTGTGGAGTGCCTTTTCCTAAGACTTCTAATCCATCCCCCTTTTGCGTCACACCAGGCAACTTCTTCAATACATCATTTGCAGAACCTGCTTCGGCGAGAACGCTGTTTTCCACCTGAGTCACAAAGGCATCGCCTTCAAGTTTTGTTTTAGGCAGAATTTTTTTAACGACCACTTCGCCTAATACACTTGTGTCGGGGTTTAATTTGATGGTGCCGACATCAGAGTGGGAGAGTGGTAAAATCTGGGTGGAATAACCGATGTACGAAACTTTTAGATATGTGACTTCAGGAGATTTTTTTAGTGAAAAAATCCCGCAAGAATCACTCATCACGCCTGCCACAAAAGTTGAGTCAGAGGTTAGGGTAATGATGTTGGCATAGCGTAGTGGTTCGTCAAGTTCGTTCACCACCTTCCCCTTAATGTTTTGGGCAATGAGGGGTGACGGCAAAATTAGTGTCAAGATAAAAAGACTAAAATCTTTCAGATGCTGACGGAGCATAGTCGTTGTGTTATTTCTTTTAATTCTCAAACGCTTACCCCTGCAATTCTTCACTGCGTATGCCGAGGGCACTCATGAGGGAATAACCGAGGAGTTCTTGAAGGTAACCGCGTTCTTGGGTGGGTTGCATGGAGAAAAGAATGGTGTCTTTATTTTCCGCTTTGAGAATCGTTTGGCGTACGCGGTCGCCATCGAGGGCAGGAACGAGCAGCATGCGCTTCACATCTTTTGCTTCAATCATGGCATCCAGGGATTGTATGTAGAAATCAGCCATGGTAACAACGTCTTCAACGGGGTAACTGGCGAGGGTGAATTCGGCAAGGTGGTCTTTAAATGCTTGTCCGTTTAGTTCCTTATCAAATACAGAAGGTGTCATATTTGATAGTTTTTCCTTGGTTTTACTGTGAAGAAAGATTACCTGCACTTCGTTTTCTCCCGTACGGATGCCACCATCAAGGGCTATACAATCTAGCCAATGACAAAGGTCGGCTTGTGGAATTCTACGACCTAACATGCGTTCGAAGTTGACGATGAGATTAAAGCATACACTATCTAAATGATCGGCATCAATGAGCACGACCGTTTCTTTCCATTCAGACATAGTTTAATATATAATATGAAAAGCGGACAGATAAGGTTTCAAACCGTCTGTCCGCTTGTATGTGAATATTGTGAATTATGCTTCAGCAGTTTCTTCTGCGTCAACAAATTCAGTATAACCATTTGTAATCAAGATGTTGTACCACTGCACCAACTTGCGGATGTCGCTCATGTGTACACGGTCGCGGTCGAAGTTGGGTACCGCAGCTGCCATAAATTCTACTAACTGGTCGTTCGTAGCATCTTTATGTGTGAATGCTGTGGGTTTGCCATCAGTTACCTGCTTGCAACTTTCGAAGATTTCCATAAGAGGCTTGTCTTCTTCATCTGTGTACATACACACATCGTTGAGTGAAGTTACGCGTTCGCGTGTTCCTGCTACTGTGCGCTTTTTCTGTGCGTCGATTGTTTCAACAATGAGGTTGTTGTTACCTTGTGCAACGAGGCGAAACAAGCCAGGTTTTCCGGCTATAGAGAGAATAACATCTTTCATAATGTATAATAAAATGTACTGTTAGTTAAAAAGCGTGGCAAAGATACTGCTTTTTGTGTAAAAAAAGAGTTTTGATGCGGGGAAATGTTTGTTGAAATGTAACCCTGATTTTGTCAACATGTGTGCTGTTATTTCGAATAAGTCGCACACTATTGATTCCTTTTCTACAAGAGATGCATTTTGTTTCAGCAAAACGATTCTATTTTCAAAAATAACTCGTTTTCACATTGCAAACGCAACTCTTTGTTTCTGAAATCAGGATTGTACCATCAGAAAAGCCTATTTCTTAGTTGCAACCGCCAATAATACGCCTAATGCTATGCCTAAGAGTGCAGCAAAAAGCACACGTTGTTCTGATGGCAACAAGAAGGTTATGGTATGTGCTGGATACCAGAAGAAAGGAATCGTTTTTTTAAACACAAACCCCCATTGTTTGTTCCAATCTATTTGCGAAAAACGTTCACTCATCGGTATTGGAGTTATAAGTGCTTTCAAACTACCTCCACACTGCGCAATATGTGCGTCTGTAATTTTGTGAAACGTCATAAACACTGGTGCGAAGATGGTATTCATCGCAATGGAAACGGCTAAAGCTACCCATAATTTGTTGAGACAGAAGTCGGCACTTGTAAAACATGCTACAGCATCCGTCATTCCCATGTATTCCATAAACATGGGTGTTCCTTTAGAGAAGATGATCATTGCCATGTTGATTCCCATCCCGAGAAATCCCCAAACAATCATGCGTGGAAGTATTCCAAACGATTGTGGTACGTATTTCCCACATCCGATGCGACAACCCAGCATTTCACCTAACGTAGACAAAATTCCAAACTTGATAAAACTCATTACCATACCATGACTGGCATTGAATGACTTATATCCTTCATAAAGTGTCTCAGAGAGGATGAAGGGAAGAAATAATACTGCTATAGCAAGGATAAAATAGATATCGGTGCGTTTCATATCTTAATTTTCAATAGCACTCTTCCTAGTTCTGTAAGATAGTAAATTTAGATTCTGGAAGAGTAGTGGATTGGTTCATAAATGAAGACTGCGTTACCTTAACCCCTTATGTTATCCATCAATAAGTCCGTGTTCTTTCCACTGTTCAACGAGCACCGTTGTGTCGCAAAGTGCCTGAACAGCATCAACTTCATATTCTTGAACGAGTACGTCGGCAAGTGATTCAGGAGTGAATTCTCCCTTTTCTGCTTCTTCCCATAGCAGGGCGGCTGATGGATTCAAGTTAATCATTTTTGAAAAATTAACGTTTTCAATACCTTCTGCTATAAGTACTTTTTCTCCGCACACATCGTGCAGTGCAAAACCTTTCTTGAGTCTCATAATGTTTAAAATAATCTTCTGTGAATTGCTAAAATATATCTTCTAAATGGTTTGAGAAGTAACCAAATGCGTGAGTAAGTTTTCCATTTCCATCCTTCAACGGAATCTGGTTTTGTTCTTCCTTTTCTGTAAAAATGCGTAACAATTCCGATGACGTCGTTTATCGTACACATCTCAACTTGTCCCACATTCCCATCACCCATCAGCGTGAGTTGATTGCCTGTTCGTTTGATAATTCTATGCAGCACATAGACTTTTGGACGGTATTCAGCCAAAACAACGTCTCCCACTTTTAAGTTTTCTCGTTGTGGCGCCACAAGTTTCACAAGGTCGCGTCCGTTACTTAAAAACAGGCGCATGGAGTGTCCCTTAACGCGTAATGTAGCTGTTGCTCCGCGGTCAATCACTTCTTTGACCTTAGAAATGAGTATATCATTCGGAATTTCAATTGTTTTCATCTTAGGGGCATAGCGATGCATGACTCATTTGCGCAGCTTCGTTGTTGGGAAGGTTCTTAAGGTAGAATACGGGAATGCGCGAAATGACTTTAGTTACAGTATCGCATATTTTATTGTAAGAAGCATGATCCCATACCATGGTAGAGCATGAAGAGAGTACGCAGGCAAATGCATGAACTGGTGGAAGTTTTCTGATTTCATTATAGGGGGCTTGCTCCAGTCGTAAGAATCCTCCTGTTAATTTGCGCAATGCGCGATAACAGGGTGTCTTTCCGCTCCATGGCGTTCCATAAACATAGATGTTCCCATCGGGATGCATGCGAATAGCAGGATTGTCATCATTAAGGAGCTCTGCCGTTTCAAAGTTATCTAACCATAACTTACAGTGCGTACTCTTTCCCGTTCCACTTTTGCCAAGGAAGAGGTAACCCTTATCATCAATCATGGGCACAGAAGCGTGGACCAGCAAAATGTCATGATAGGCTCCGCTAAATGCGAAGCAAATCATAATAGCATTGTTGAGTCCAAATTGCTTCGTGTCTTCATCCGCAGCTATCAAGGTTGCCTTACACTTCGTGAAATCAGCATTCGCTTCAAGCACACAAGAAGGGTTTCCTTCAGGCGAAGCAATATGAATGGCATAACCATCATCGGCGAGTTTGTAAATACCATGATTAGCGCCTCCGCAATCAAATTGTCCAATTTCTTCACCGTGTGGGAGGCTGTCGCATAATGACTTACCCACTTTCAGACTAAACATTAAGGGTTCGTCGGCACTGTTTTTGATATGAAATGCAGGAAAAGAGGGCAACATGTGCCTGTTGTCCTCTTTGTCCAAGAATTCAATATGAAAATTCATGTCTGCGACACGAAAGTAGAGATTATCCATTGATACTGGTAGTAAGTCCGTGTGTTCCTATAAAGATACCCTATTTAAGGCATCGATATAGGTTAATTGAGTTATAAAAGCAATAGTTTTGTGTTTCGTTCGTGAACGTCTGGCAATCAGAGACGCCCGTTTTTTTGTTACTCTACAGCCTGAAACCTGAAGTCGCTATAATTGATTTCGACAATGCGCTTCCCCTGCTGCTGTTGCGCCAATTTGCGCATTTTCAAGTAGCGTTTTTCCAACTTCTTACGCTGCTTATGGAAGACAACGACGGAAGTCACATTCGGATGGTCAAAATGTTGTTGGACGTACGCTCCAAATTGCGCACCAAAGTCAGCGCGGTAATTCAAGAAACCATCTTTACCTATTTGCGCATCAGGGATTTGTTGCATCGTTGAGACGTACACGACACTATCTTTCAAACAGGTAGCATAGGCAAACGCGTATACACGTTTTTGTGCTCGCGCGCCTGCTGCAGCCAGCAGCGCCAGGAGCGCGAATAAGCAGATTTTATGGATTCGTTGCATAGAGGGAGGGTGATGATGTATGGAGATTTGTTGATGCGTTCAACTCGCAGCGCCGTGGCGCCGCTGCCAATTGAGACTGCAAAAATACATTTTATCTCTGGAAAAATCTAACGAATGCGCGGAATAATGATGGCCAAACCAGTGTTCAATGACTCATGAAGCGTATGGATGAACGTCTCGCCGATGCAAACGTGCAAGGATTTGAAACGCAGGGATGGCGCAGGGTTTTCAAATCATTACTCGTTCGCGAGGTAAGGTAAATGGGTATTGGAGGTTACTTTTGGGACCTATACTAAAAAGAGGCTGCGCCATAAATGAATTACGACGCAGCCCCTTGCTTTTTAAATGTTTATATAGCTATCAAAGGGATGATAGAAATTCTTTAGTCATTACTATCATAGATATACCTCTGACAGGGAGAAATATAGGGATTCTTAAAAAAATCAACCTACCAAATCTTATTTACTGCTGAACAGGTGCTGTAATAACAGAACCATCTACCTTAACTGTTGCGTTGGCTCCAGTTGCTGAGTCCCATTTTGAGATAAATACCATATGTCCATAGGCAGGAGCAGTACAGTCATTAAACTCAACATTTGCACCCTGAGGGAATGCACTGCTGTTGATTTCAACAGCACCTACAGAAGCAGTATTGCTACTAGCAAACTTACAACCTTCAAAAGCAACATCAACGGAACCATTACCATTATCTACGTATACATTTACACAACGATCTGCATAGGTAAACTCACAACCTTCGAAACTAACATTCTTTGCACTATATGTCCAAACACAATGTTCAGCGCCATTGGAGTTAAGGTTACAGTTTTCGAACTTTGTATCATTAAATAAGAACTGCAAACCGTTGATATCACAATTCTTATAAGTTAGACCTGCTGCATTAGCAAAACCCATGTAATTGTTATTGCTGAATTTAAGTGTAACACCTTCAAATGCAAGAGTTGCACCAGTTACAAACTGATTTCTAGCATCAACTGCTGATGCATCGATAACTGCATTCTTTGTACCTACGAGAGTCAAAGTTTTGCCTCTCAAGTCACCCAATTGTGTCATGTTGTAGTTACCAGCACTCAAATTAATTTTTTCAACACCCAACTTAATGAGATCGATAATCTCAGCATTAGAGGAAACTTTAAGGTCTGTATTGAGTGTAAAATCATAGAACAAACCTGCAGTACTCTTAGCCAAGAAAATTCTGTGACTCGTATCAGGGATATTGTTGAAAGTACAACCCTTCACATTTACGATATGGTTAACATTTTTGTTGGTTTGGATAGTGATAGCGCCTTCTGTGCCAAAGTCACCATCGAAAGTACAATTCAAAATGTTATAAGTAGCACCAGTGGTATTTTCGTTAATGTAAATACCCTGTGTACCTACACCATTGAATTTACAATTCTCTATAGTGTAAACACCATTTGCCTTATTGCCAGAACCAAATACTATGTGACCCCAAGTCTTAACACCAGATCTCTGTATGATTTCACAGTTACGGATTGTAAAGCTATCAAATAAATCAAGACGAAGTTGTCCACCAGTAGTAGCTGTATGACCGAACTTTGTACCTTCTGAACCAATAATAGTTAATGATTTTCTTCCAGGAGTTCCATTGTAAATATCTGCTACATACGTACCAGCTCCTAGATTGATAGTGTGAGTATTTACGTTCGCTAACGCATTAACAAACTCTTCTTGGCTTTCAACATAAACCACACCAGCGAATTCGTCATTAATAACAACATTATTGAATGTACCACCCATCACGTTGATAACACCTGCACCATCAGGAACAGTTGCAGCAGGTTTCTGGTTCCAGATAGCACCAGCATCGCTTTCGCGGCCGTTGAATGTACCACCGTAGATGTTCATTGTAGCCACAGTAGCATAGCCGTTATGACTTGCTGCATTTGCAAAGTTACGGAAGAGGTTGCGATGGAAAGTGTAAGTACCACCATAGATATTCAATGTAACACTACTTGTATTACTATTGTTATCAACGAAAGTAGGAAGCAACGCATCTGGATATTCCAAAGCGGTCATTGTCCAGTTACCACCCTTCAAGTTTACGGTACCACCGAGATTGTTAATAAACGCAGCGATGCAATTATCTGCTTTTTTGGTAACGAACTTCACATTACCCTCACCAATAATTGTCAATTCACCACCATTAACAACTTCAAAGATTGATGAGCTCACTGTAACATCAGGCATATTTGCTACAAAACCATAACCATTGAGGTCAATTGTAATATTCTTGTCAACGCTGAAAAGTTTGCTGTCTGCTACACCATCAAGTGTAGTTTCACCTTCCAACTTGATTGTTTCGCCATCTTGAACAGCAGCCATAGCTTCTGCAAATGACTTATATTCTACGCCATTGATTGTTGCATAAGGAGCAATAATATTATGATCATCTTCGTAAACAGGATCAACAACGATATTGAATGTGATGTTACCAGTCAACAACTTACCGAGAATGTTTGTTCTCCAGTTACGCTGTACAGGAACTGCGTTCAAACCTTGATTAAGTTTGATCTCGCTATAGTAAGTATTCTTAGGAGCGAAGACAAAAGCGACATTATCCAATGTAGTCTTAGCATAACCTGTTGTATTATCAGCAGGGAGAATATAACTCATAGAAAGCCAATTGTATTTTTCCTTTGTACCATCGCCATCAACATCTACTTCCAAAATTGCAGGATTAGCAGGAATATCTGCAAGTACATAGCTTACTTCTGCTTCTCCACTAACTGTTCCATCAAGCAAGTTAAGATTAGTTGCAGCATTCATAATAACTACAGAAGATTTTGCGATTTCGATGCCTGAAGCAACAGCCTCTTTCCAGTCTTGCTCTGTTACCCCCACATTGATTTGAGCGAAAGGACGCTTCAATTCAACATCAATAGAGGTAGAACCTGTTACAGTAAATTCTACGGTCTTGAAGAAAGCATCACGTGTCTCATCGTTGTTTAATGTATTATATGTCTTATAATCCACAGTAACTTGCATGCTGTCAGATACTGTATAAGCATCACAATCGTCATCCTGTGCCCAGAAAGCTACCTTATAGGTCTGACCCTTAGCCAAGGTAATGCTCTCTGTAGTTGGGAATGTAACTCCAGTTTTCTCTACCTTGTCAATTGTACTGATACGCTTACCTTCTTTATCAAATACGGCATACATCAATACATCGGCACTCTTACCATCGCTGATAGCGCGGGTAGCGATACCACCTTCAAGACCAAGTGAGAACGACACCTGAGCCTCGTTACCTGACTGAGTTAAACCCAGTTCGTCATTCGAACACGATGTTGCGAGCAACATTCCAGTCGCTGCGAACATTCCTAAGAATAAATTCTTGTTCATTTTGTTAAATTTTAAATGTTATACAAAAAGTTACTTTGATTTCTTGTTTCTTAAAGTCTGACACATTCCTTTGAATGTCTCACCCTTTGTCGAGGGTTGTCCTACATAGGCAGAATGGGCATTATCATCAATCTGTTGCATGCTGCTGATGCAGGGTTAAGGTTTTGGAATATGTTCCTCACCTTTGCGAATTCTATTTGATTTCTGTTCTGTTCGGTTTCTTAATACGTTATTAGGATTATTTTTAGGGGAAAAATAGATTATGTTCTCCGTCGAAATCGGGATTGATGGTAACACCTTCCGATGATTCCGACATTAGGAATCTACCAGTCATTATAGTATGATGACTACGCTTCAATGGGACTTCAATTGGTTTGGTCAAGGAGATTTGTGTGCCCTCATTATCGCAAATGCCAATCTTCATGGTTACTGCCGACTTCTTGCCGTTTACAAATACATAGTCAAACCCCATTGTTGCCTCCGAATCGGAGAGTTGGGTCAATGTAGATTCAAACATCACTCCCGTTGAGGAATCTACGGGTTTGTCGGTGTTCATGCTGTATGTGTCTGGCATAAATCCCACATAGTAGAACACCACCTTGTAGTCCTCGATATCTACGGTTCTTGTCGGGGTTTCAATATTTGATGATCCTTTGTCCCCGTTGCCTTTCGAAGCAATACGGACAGACTCCTTATAGATAAAATCTACCAAATCATTGGTTACAAACTCAAACTTGGCAAGAGGACGCTGCATCATTATATCCAGTGTATCGGGCAGTTGTTCCACAATATCCGCTACGAGCGATATAGTGTTTGAACCTCTGAATGCATCACGGTAGTCATTGTTACCCATGTGGTCGCCTTGCAGTCTGATTTCAGCAAAGTTGGCTGCATTGTAGCAATGACTGTTGTTTGTTGTCTGCACCAAGTCCGACCATACCATCACATTGTAGTTGCCTGGAAGAACATCAAGAATCACTTCATGGTCGTAACCCTCTGATATCTCTTTCGTGAATACGAACTCCTGTGTATAGTTAGATATGCTGCGCATACTCTCCGATACGGGATAGGTGCGGACGATGTAGCGTATCATGCCATAATCGAGGTGATTGTCGTAGGTCTCTCCTAAACCCTGCTCTATGAATGAATCTCTATCGTAGAGGTGTTTCCATTCGGTCATATCTGTTTCATAGTTCAGGCGAAGATGTAGTTTTACATACTCTGGTGTCTCCGGCCACTCATGCACATCACAAGCGGTCAGCATACCTACTGTTATAATAAGTATGAGACTTTTTATATTCAGAATGACGGTTCTAATCTTTCTCATCATGTTCCTCCTTTCTTCTTCAAGTCAAACGAATATGAGAAAGATACCGCTGCGTGGTCAATCCCCCAATAGGTCTTCTTGATGGTCTCTATCATCAGTCCGCCTTTTGTGTTGGGAGTATTGTAGAACTTGTCGTGGTGTGTTGTATATGCTCCTGCTCCGAGTGAGAACTCTACACGCCAACGGTTGTTCTTGCTGATAGGTAAACGATAACCCATGCTCACACCACCACCGATGGCAGGAGTGTTACAGTTATGGTCTTGATAGCGGTAATCTCCGTCAAACGCTACATTATAATATGCCAATCCGAAGTGTGCACCAGCGAAGAACCCGTCATTTTCATCCGACAACCAATAGCGGAACTCTGGTTGAACGGCAAAGGTGCGGAACTTGATGGTTGATTTGAAGTAGTCCCAAGCCGAATAATAGACTGGAAGTGTAAACGACCAATGCTTCGCCAAATCTATTTCAGCTGCAACATTGGCAATAGCCAACCCCAAACCAAGAGTATTGGTCTTGATATGCAGATTGCGATTCCATTCCCCAGCTTTAAGAAAATCTATTTTCTCCTGCATACGTACTGCATTGTCTGACTTTGTGGAATCTATGACAGAACAATTCACTCGGAAATCAACACAAATTTCCGAGCTACTCTCTTGTGAATACGCAACACATACATTAAACAGTAAGAGAATCAGTGTTATACAATATTTCTTAATGCACATATATCTGAACAATAGGTCACTACTCTTGGTAAGAGAAGTGATAAGCGTTGCAAATTTATACATTTTTTAAAAAGAGGAATAGAATAATGTAAAAAATAAATTTTATGCAACGCAAAATATCAATTTTATGCAAAAATTTAGAAGGTGTTGGATAGCAAAATAGATTGTTGAGTAAACTTCATCGTATCGATATAAATAACCTCTTCGTAATCAATATGAATGTTCTGCATAACCCACTCTTACCAAGAGACTTTTCATTTGTTCAACAATCTTTTACCTACAAAGATTTTAATATCATTCTGTTTGCCTTGTCTATCGCCATCGTATCTAATGATGCCAAATAGATACGGGTAGTAGTTTCCGAATCATGTCCCATACCTTCGCTGATTACCGAAAGTGCTACATGCTTACTCTTGGCGATGCTTGCCCAAGCGTGACGGGCAACATATAAAGTTAGCGAAACCGACAATCCCAATTTCTTACCGATAATTTTCAAACAACGGTTTATGTTGTGGGCAGCATAAATGTACTGTTGGCGTTCATCAATCTTGCTAAATGGTTTTATAATGGGCAATAAATAATTGGATTGTGACGTGTCGTATTTATCTACGATCTCCTGCATACATTCCTCCCATTTGATGAGGAGTTGTTGTCCCGTCTTGCGTCTGCGATATGAAAGAACTCCATTCTGCAAATCCTTTTTTCGTAGGTATGCCATATCTACGAATGACATTCCCCGAGTGTAAAAACTCATTAGGAACATATCGCGGGCAAAATCAAAGGTTGGATTCATTGAAAAATCCATCTCCTTGATTCGTTTGATGACTTTCAAAGGGACGGCTCGTTTGATGGTTTTATCTACTCCCGTATAAACGTGCTTAAACGGGTACCGTTGTGAGATCAATTGTTTTTCTACGGCACGATTATACACTGCTCGAAGATTGCGCATATAGAATGATGATGAATTAGGACTTACTCCGTGGTTCTTCAAATAGACTTCGTATGCCATCATCATATCGGAATCTATGTCGTCCAATGCCACATCCTTATTCTCTCGGAAGCGTTTAAAACTGCAAAGAGTTGCTGTGTATGTCTCCGATGTTCGTATCTTTCCCAATGTTTTCAGGTTGGAAATAACATTTGCCATAAATGAGAAAATACTATTTTCAGGAATATTTGTTGCAAATTCTGAGATTATATCATCTGCGGTATAATCATAACCGCTATGTTCAAAATCTGCAATAATCTTTTGGAAATGTTTGACATCCATTCGGATTTTGTCGTTAATCTCCGATAGATAGCGTTTTCTGTTTTCGTTGCACTTGAGTAAAACAACTTCCGATAAGTGTCTGTTCCACTCATAGTCATAGAGACGATAACCCGTCTTTTGCTGACGGACTACACGTTTGTGGATTACTTGATAGAAAATTGTACCTTGTTTGCCATCAATTGTTGATGGTCTGAACTTAATCTTTACTGTTGCCATATCACAATCAGGGTTTTGATTTATTTTGTTTCACCTTATAGTTTTCCTGCTGGTTCTTAATGGGTTACTATTTTCTTATTGAACGTCCTTTTCCGCTCAGAAAGGGCGTCACCACCTTCAACCTCAATTTCACCATTGGGATGCTATACGTTCAAACACAAATCACCGAGGTTATGCCAAACAATTTTGACATAACCTCGGTGATGTAGTAATTATGTAATTTAAACCTCTAAAATTCTGAGAATGTATTTGTTTAACAACTTGTAGAGGTATTCGTGATACTTAAAAGGGTATTAAAAAAAGGATTTTGTTTCATTAAATATAACACCTTAGCAATTGCTTTGATTGCGGCAATTGAAGGGTTCTGATGGCCTTTTCTTTCAACTGCCTCACACGTTCTTTCGAGAGTCCGATGTGTTGTGCTATTTCGTCTAATGTGCGTTCAGGTCCTGCAATGCCGAAAGACATTCTGATGATGTTTTGTTCGCGTTCGGGCAGTTGAGATAGCGCAATGTCAAGTTGTTGGGATAGCGACTGATTTTCAAGTTCGCTATCTGTTGCTTCTTTGTTGTCTGTAGATGCTATCAAATCGATGATTGCGGTATCGTCATTTTCAGAGATGGGCGCATCCATGCTTATGGGGCGTGTAGATGTATCCAGGATGACGATGACTTTTTCTTCCTCGACGTCTAATGCGGTTGCAATTTCATGGGAATTCGGTTCGCGTTGATGCTCTTGTATAAAATGATTGCGATAACGCTTCACTTTACTCATCAGTCCCTCTTGATTGCTGGGGAGCCGTACCAATCTGCTTTTCTCGGTAATGGCTTGCAGAATGCTTTGACGAATCCACCAAACGGCATAAGATATGAATTTAAAACCACGCGTTGGGTCGAAACGTTGAGCTGCTTTGATAAGTCCAACATTCCCTTCGTTGATAATATCGATAAGTCCCAGTCCTTTGCTTTGATATTGTTTCGCTACGCTGACAACAAAGCGCAGATTGGCTCTTACCAAACGTGCAAGCGCGGCATGGTCACCACGCTGAATTCTCATGGATAATTCAACCTCCTCGTCAGGAGAAATCATTTCTGCTCTACCAATGTCTTGAAGGTATCTTTCAAGCGCCTCACCTTCGCGATTGGTGATGCTTGGCGCAATTTTTAACTGATACATCTTTTGTTTTTAGGTTATTAAGGTCGCCCAAAGGTAAAAATTATTATGCATCAGACAAAATTTTTATCCAATTTTATTTTTTATTAAGAGTTACTTGCGTGACCTTTGGTTGACCCAAGAACTTTAACAGACCCCTCCGCAACTAAAGTTGCTCGTCCCCCTAACTTCGGGGGACATTTTGAGTTA
>CALCHM010000121.1 GCA_937901345.1 uncultured Prevotella sp.
CTTTGGGACAGCTGCCGCAGCTGCTTTTGGGCGGCATATGCCGCTTTTGCCATTTCACGGGCCTCCTGCCGGGCCTGTAGGTCTTTGTCCAAACCCAGCGTAAGGTTGCGCCCAGGAATCGGAGCAATGTCATACTTACCATCCATGTAGTGCCCCTTGGTGCGTCCACGCACGTCGCGAAGCATGATGCGCATACCCTTCTCACCTCGCAAATATTGCTCGTAAGAACGCTCGATGCCGAGTTTCCCAATGTTGTCACCACTGCGATAATAGGGGTCATTGAGGATGTCTTTTTCGTTAACCTCGCCCACGTCGCCCAGGATGTGTGCTCCCATGCCGTCGGCATAGTGACGGATGGTGCGCTTTTCGGCAGAAAAACCGTTGAAGCGATACAGATTTTCCTTAAATACAGAAAATTCTTCGGCAGGAATCTGACTCATGAAGAGTTGTGGCGTATGGCGCGAATAACCGATACGCTGCTTGATTTCCTGCATGCGTTGCTTGTAAAACTCAGGCGTAATCCCCACCGTCTGGCAGAAATCTAAAGTGTCCACTCCCCACTGCTCCTGCATCACCACCATGATATTGTACGAGGGTTCGTTATATACAAGCAATCGCCCCTTGCGATCGGTTACCAAACCGCGCGAGGGGTAAATAATTTCCTTTCGGAAGGCATTGGAGTCGGCACTCTTCTTGTAGTCGTCACTAAATAGTTGCAACGAGAACAGGCGAACGATATAAATAAGGATGATGCCGACAGCGATGCCCCCGATGACGAATTTACGATTGTCAAAGGAGTGGTCGCGAGCCATAAATCAGTTTATCGCTTATTGCGCAACATTTCTAGCGCAAGGATTAGAAGGGTTGTTAATAACGTGGAGGAAAAGATATTCCAAAGGAGAATGAGGGGATGCTGCAAGGTAAAGGCCTCTATGATGTAGAAAACTGACGTGTGAAGCAAACTCATTGCTACGGCATAGCGTGTGAACCCACCCCATTCCATCGTGCGCACTGAAGGGACATAGTCACCATCGCCACGCTCAGAAGGTGCAAAAACAGTGAGCACCAAGGGGCGCAACAAGGCCGTTACAAGTAAGGAGGACGAAGCCATACCGGGGGTACCGCTAAACATGTCGATCACCAAACCCAAAACGAAGGCCAACAACAAGACCGACCAACGCGACATATTCCCAGGCAGCAACATAATGAAATAAATGTACACCATGGGCATGGCATAACCAAACAGATGAATGTGGTTACACACCGCTACTTGCGCCGCTATTAAGGCGAGAAACCACACGATGTAGGAAAGAAACGAGGGTGCCATTTAGTTATCGTTGATTTTTGAGAAAAGACTATCTATTGCGGTTCTGTAGGGCGTGGCTATCACTTCAACCTCGCGAAGGCTGGAGAAATCGGTGCCCAGATGGATGTCTAATTTATAGGACTGACCGTCTTCTGAGTTTTCGATGTTTTCAATCTTGCCTACATAGATGCCCGGGGGAAATACGGAGGAGTGACCACTGGTCTCCACCATCCATCCCTCTTCAACCTGCGCATGACGGGGGATTTCATCCAAATAAGCGCGATCCATGCTACTACCGTCCCAATGCAGATAACCAAAATGACTTTGCCCCTGAATGCGGCAACTGATGCTTGACTTTTGATTGGTAATGGGGATTACGAGACTGTGGTCGGAACTTACGAGATATACCACACCCACAACGCCACAACCACCCACAACACCCATCTTCTCACGCACGCCATGTCGACTTCCGCGATCAATCACCAAATAATTATTCTTCGTGCCCTTGGAGTTAGAAATCACCTTGGCAGATATCATCTCGTAATTCACCAGATTGCGCATCATGGCACGCTCCACCTCCGATGTGTCGCGATTTAATGTCAGCATCGCCTCGCGCAACAGGTCGTTTTCGAGCATCAATTGCGTGTTGCGCGCTGTGAGTTCACGATTCACCTCACCGAGATTCACGTAACTCCACAAATCCAAATACCATCGGTCAATACGCGCCACGGCATTGTTAGCACCCGTACACCACACGCTCCCTTGATAATTATTAAAACGTATCAAGAGCGACAGGCTGAAATACTCTAACACAATGAAGAGCAACAGATAATTATGACGACGTAAAAAATCAAGGAGACGATCCATAACGATGAATGAAAAAGGCGATTGCTGTTGGGAAAACTTACAGAATCCCCATTTTAGTAGGTTTCAGAGACTTCGAAAGTCTGTATTTGAACGATTTTGCAGTTTCAGACCACTCGGGAAGCGAGAAAATGACCATTTTGGAGGTTTCAGACACCTCGGAAAGGCGAAAATGACCATTTTGGAGGTTTCTGACACCTCGGAAGACCGAAAATGACCATTTTGGAGGTTTCAGACACCTCGGAAGGCCGAAAATGACCATTTTGGAGATTTCAAGGAACCTGCGATAACTCTAGACAAGAAAAGAGAAAGGAGAAAGACGCTTGGCGTATCCCGCAAAGTTTTTCTCCTTTCTCCTTATCCTTTCGTCTATCTTCGCAACCGATTAGCGCATCAAGAACGTGAAGTTTTCTACATTCTTAAGTGCGATTCCCGTTCCGCGTGCCACACAGAGGAGGGGATCCTTTGCTACATGGAAGGGGATATTAATCTTATCGGTCAAGCGCTTGTCAATACCACGCAAGAGCGCGCCACCACCAGTGAGCCAAATACCATTCTTAACAATGTCGGCATAAAGTTCGGGGGGTGTATGTTCGAGAGCACTGATAACGGCCTGCTCGATACGCGCGATGGACTTTTCAAGACAGTGTGCAATTTCCTGGTAACACACAGGCACCTCCATGGGCATAGCAGTAATACGGTTCGGACCGTAAACCACATAATCCTCGGGCGCTTCGCCAGGAAGGTCGGTCAACGCCGCACCTACGGCAATCTTAATACGTTCCGCCATGCGTTCACTGACGCGCACATTGTGCTGACGGCTCATGTATTCTTGAATATCGTTGGTGAAGTCGTCACCCGCCATCTTGATGGAGTTATTTGAAACAATACCACCCAATGAAAGCACTGCGATTTCCGTAGTACCACCACCGATATCGACAATCATGTTGCCCTCGGGAGCATTCACGTCAATCCCCACACCGATAGCCGCAGCCATGGGTTCGTAAAGAAGGAAGATGTCACGACCACCTGCGTGTTCGGCAGAGTCGCGCACCGCACGGAGTTCAACTTCAGTAGAACCAGAAGGTACACCAATCACCATTCGCAAAGAAGGCGAGAAAAGGCGCTTGCCTTTGTGTACCATCTTAATCAAACCACGCATCATCTGCTCGCAAGCGTTAAAGTCGGCAATAACGCCATCACGCAAGGGACGAATCACGCGGATCTTGTCGTTCGTCTTTTCGTACATTAATTTAGCCTTTCCCCCAACAGCCTTCATCACATCCGTGTGGCGATCAAGCGCCACCACCGAAGGTTCGTTAACGATGATTTCATCATCACAAATAATGATGGTGTTAGCCGTTCCGAGGTCAATTGCTAGTTCTTGTTTGAGCGAAAAGAAATTTGAGAAGACATTCTTCAAGAAACTCATACGCATCAAACTCCCTTATTAACCCTTAAAGTAAGTGTGGATTGCAGTGTCGTAGTGGCTGCTTACGCCAAAAGCCTGAGTTGCAAACCAACGACGCTGTTCGAGCGTAGTTGCTGCGCCCTGAGCCTTCACGATATCAAGGAGGGGTTGGTATTCAGCCTTTGAAGGAACGATGACTACGTCGTTGAAATTTTTCGCACCTGCACGGATGAGCGAAATGCCACCTATGTCGATCTTTTCAATGATGTCGGCTTCAGAAGCACCGCTAGCAACGGTTTGTTCGAAGGGATAGAGGTCAACAATCACGAGGTCGATTTCAGGGATTTCGTATTGTGCCATCTGCTGCTGGTCACCTTCAAGAGAGCGACGACCAAGGATACCACCAAAGATTTTGGGGTGAAGCGTCTTTACGCGACCACCGAGAATTGAGGGGTATGTAGTAACATCTTCAACCTTTTGGCAGGGGAAACCAAGGCTTTCGATAAATTCGCGTGTGCCACCAGTTGAGAGGAACTGCACACCGTCGTTGTGAAGTGCTGTAAGGAGTTCGTCAAGACCGTCCTTGTGGAATACAGACACCAATGCTGTCTTAATTTTCTTTGTTGCTGACATAGTGATATTTATTTGAGATTTATTATTCTAACAATCAGATGCAAATTTACGTATTTCTTTAGCATCTTAAGCATTTTTAAGAGAAAGAAATACAGAAAAAGAGAAGTAAAATACACGTTGTAAAACGCAAATGACAAATTGAGAAATCTGGGTTCTGTCAAATCAAAATCCGCCGCAAAGCATTTATGCGAAGTCGCTCTTTATTTCGACCTTCGCCGTGCGTTTTTGCCGCATATGCGAGAAGGGTTTCCTACCGAATAGGGAGACTTTAGTGAAAGAAAGAAGCATCTCCTTGCAGTAAGTTGTCAGGCAACTCACGCAAGGAGATACTCGTCTATTTTACAGTCTCTAGAAGCACCAAGACTTCAACGAACTGTTATTCAACCGCGGGCAAATGAATGGGATCCTCCACTTGAGGCACGGAATCCCTAACGGTTGCGCCAGCCAATTCGAACGTGCGCGACATACCTGCTTTCATAAATTCTTCGTAGGCACGATTAACGGAGGCTTGCTTCATCTTATCGTCGTCCAGTTCATCGTGGAGCGCATCGTAATGCTCACGCTCAAACTGCATTAGGCGTTCTGTTGCCGCAGTGATCATTTCTATCGACGTTGCTGCCTTAATCTCCATTGTTGTGCGTTCGATTTCCTGAATATACTGATCGACAACTGGAGACGAACACCCAAGAAGCAGACTCGCAAAGAGCGCAATAAAGAATGCGGATTTAATTTTGAACAACATAGCGTCAAACTTCAAGCAATTTCTAATAAAAAACCCACGCTTATTCAGGTTCTACGGGAATTTCGTAATCACCCAACAGTTTCTGCTTAATTTCTTCTGCAAGTTCGGGGTTGTCTGCGATAATGCGCTTTACCGCTTCGCGTCCCTGTCCTAACTTAGCGTCACCGTAACTGAACCACGATCCGCTCTTCTTGATGATGCCTGCTTCTACGCCAAGGTCAACGATTTCACCAATTTGCGAAATACCCTGACCGAAGGTGATCTCAAATTCTGCCTTACGGAAGGGAGGAGCCACCTTATTCTTAACGACTTTAACACGCACTTGATTACCAATGGGTGTGTCACCATCCTTGAGCGTAGTGACCTTGCGAATATCCAGGCGTACTGATGCGTAGAATTTCAACGCATTACCACCCGTTGTCGTTTCTGGATTACCAAACATCACGCCAATCTTGTCGCGCAACTGATTGATAAAGATACAAGTGGTGTTGGTTTTATTAATAGATGCCGTCAACTTACGAAGAGCCTGACTCATAAGGCGCGCTTGAAGTCCCACCTTATTATCGCCCATGTCACCTTCGATTTCTGCCTTAGGAGTAAGTGCTGCGACAGAGTCAACAACGACAATATCAATAGCAGCCGAGCGGATGAGTTGGTCAGCAATTTCCAACGCCTGTTCACCATTGTCGGGTTGTGAGATAAGCAGGTTGTCGGTATCTACACCAAGACTTGCGGCATAAAAACGATCAAAGGCATGTTCAGCGTCAATAAATGCTGCGATGCCCCCCTGACGCTGTGCCTCAGCAATCGCATGGATGGCGAGTGTGGTCTTACCTGAACTTTCTGGACCGTAGATCTCAATAATACGTCCCTTGGGATAACCACCAACACCGAGTGCCAAGTCCAAACCAAGAGAACCCGTAGGAATTACTTCAACACTCTCAACTTTATCATCGCCCATCTTCATGATAGAACCCTTACCAAAGTCCTTCTCGATCTTTGCCATTGCAGCTTGGAGCGCTTTCAACTTTTCGCTTTTATCATCAACTTGAAGTTCTAATTCTTTCTTTGCCATAATTAAGGTTTTGAGGTTATAAGGTTGGTAGGTCTTGAGGGGAGCGAGAAAGCAAATACATCACTCATCCGCCCACACCTAACAACATGTTTACGAGATTTTGTTATTTGGCAAAGTTACATAAAAGAAACGGAATGGAGGCGCTGTTTCTACGGAATATCATAGCGACAAGAACAAAAAACTCCCCTACTCCGCACGGGAGCAAGGGAGGCAATTTCACTACATCGGCACGCAGAAATAACAGGTCGTTATAACTGCAGCGATACCGATGCTCAAGGCGAGCATCCAAAGAGTTGTCAGCGTAATTTTAACGCCTTTGGAGAGCGGCGAATCCGAGACAAAGACACTGCGGATAAGGGCGTAAAGGGGAATGGCGACGATGAGAAAACCGCAGATTGTACTGGTGTAAAGCAACCAAGAAAGACCAGTGGGTTGCACCGTAATCCAGGCGGTCAACTCGGGCAAATGGGGCATGGTTGCCCAACTGCACACATTGGTCACGCTCGCCGTAAGTATCAGCAGGAAGGAGATTGCCGCAATCACCCCCATTAACAGGGTGAATATAATGGGCAGAACGATGATGAGCAATGCTATGTGAAGCAGGATGCGTCCCCAGCGAAATGCAGCAGGTTTCTGAACTGACGAATGCCCTTCGGAGGTGCGCATTTCGCTCATCACCTCGCGGTTGACATTCTCAAAATTTACTTTCTCGCCCTTCATGCGGAGGCGGTCTTCTGCCGTAACGGCTTCAGGCACGATGAGCCACATGGCGATGTACAAAATCAGCAACAGCGAGGCACTCATAAAGCACAACACGACGAAGAGCAAGCGCCAGGGCGTCACGTCCTTTCCGCCAAAGTACGCACAGAGTCCGCTAATTACCCCGCCCAGCATTTTGTCGCTCCCATTGCGGAACAATTGGCGTTCAGCAGATGCAGGTGCGGAGGGTTGCGTCGTAACGTCGGCATCACTGGGAATAATCAACCACCCTAAGAGGTAACAAACGGTGGCAACGGGAATCGTAAACACGAACACAATAAGGAAGAGGATGCGCCAAGGGGTAGCGTCGGAGAAACCGAAATAACGCGCCAAACCACTGATGACGCCTGCCAACATTTTGCCCTGCAGATCACGTCGCAACGAGCGAGGAGCGCTGCTGGTTTCAAATTCTTCATGCGTTTCGGCGTCAGCACTGCCATCCGTTACCGTTTCTTCATCAACAACGGGCGCTTCATCGCCCTCCATTTCCTCGGGATTTCCGATACGCGCAATGAGTTCCTGCACCTGAGAAAGGGTAATGCACGTTGTGCCAGCTTGCTTCAACTCTTCTAACAATTCCGACACACGCAATTCTATATCGTCAGCTATCTCCGCTCCATCTTCCCGTTTTGAGAAGTAGGTGCGCATATTCGTGAGGTAACTCTCCAGGAGTTGACACGCATCTTCGTCAATCGTAAATATGCGATTGCACAAGTGAATATTAATAGTCTTTTTCATGATGCTATAATGGGGATAGAGTTTTTATTTTAGAAGTCATATAGAAGTTCGTTGGGCGCTTACGCTTCTTGTTGCAGGACATTGACCGTGTGGGCAATCTCTTGCCACGCCGCATCAAGTTCCAACAAGAAGGCCTCACCCTCGGACGTGAGCGAATAATACTTTCGGGGCGGTCCCAGCGTCGATTCCTGCCACTCATACGAGAGCAGTCCGTCCTTCTTCAAGCGCGTGAGCAGGGGGTAAAGCGTGCCTTCCACCACAATCAAGTTTGCCGCCTTCAACTTCGCAATAATATCGTTCGTATATGCCGGACGCCCTTTTAGCAGGAGCAATACGCAAAATTCCAGCATGCCCTTACGCAACTGAGATTTGGCATTTTCAATGTTCATAACTCATGTATTTTGTAATTACACGGCAAATATAAAACTAATTTTAGTACCTTGCAGTACATAGTACCTTAAAATTTCAAAATTGCACCTTATTTTTTACAACAAACAGGATTAGGAAATATTTTACCTCAAATGTCAATACAAAAGTCAGTTTTAGCAGACCTTATTTCAGATGTTACAACCACAATTTCTGAAACAATAAAAACTACAACCGTTATAGCAAAAAATTAAGTGCCGAATAATTTGAACTAATCGGTACTTAATTCAAATTAATCGACACTTAGTTTTAAGCACGAAACATATAAGTTTTTACATACAGGATGCGGATGCAAATTGTTCGCACAATCACTTCCCCATCAACCGCATTTGTCGTAAAATCTGTTTGCGACGTTTAAGCATATAGGGCGAAGGATTTTTGGAACTAAATCTTTTGGGATTAGGTAGGGTGGCGGCAATGAGCGCGCAGTCGGAGCGACGCAGTTTATCGGCAGAACAATTAAAATGCTCTTGCGCAACAGCCTCAGCACCATAGATTCCGCGCCCCATTTCGATGCTATTCAAATAGACCTCCATGATGCGTTCCTTCGACCAAAGGAGTTCAATGAGAACTGTATAATACGCCTCAAAACCCTTACGTAACCACGTGCTTGTGCCAAAGGTGAACACATTCTTTGCCGTTTGTTGCGTAATCGTGCTTGCCCCACGCTTGCGCTTGCCTTGCTTGCGTTCCTCCATTGCTTCTTCTATCGCCTTAAAGTCAAAACCATTGTGTTCATAAAAACGCTGATCTTCGGAGGCGATTACAGCATATTTCAGGTTCGGATCAATCTTTTCCATAGCAACCCAATCATGCGTGAGCGCTGGCCACTTGCCGTCAAAGATTTCGCCCATACAATAACGAAGCATCATTGGTGTGAATGGCACTGGAACAAATCGAAACAGGACTACACCTCCGATGGTCCAAATTAAAAATGCGATAACAATTATGCGAAGGTATTTCATAGATGAGTTGCTTAAAAAACAAAGGGCCACGTCATTGCTGACGCAGCCCAAAATTCTATTCTTGAGTAGCAAGTGACAACCACCTGCTTTACTTCTAAGCGTTAGTTTAGAACTTGTAACGGTTATCTACAACTTCTGCATCAAGTCTCAAAGCGTTGATCAACATTTCCTGGGGTTGACCATAGTACTGATAACGCAAGATGTTGCTCATAAAGTTCTGAGTTGCCTGCTGAAGTGCATTTGCTTCGTTGTAAGGAACAACAGAGGGAAGTTCTTCCAATACCTGAACGAAATAAACAGCGCCAGCACCCTTGATAGGACCTACGAATTCGCCAGCCTTAGCACTTGCGATAGCACCTGAGAGGGCAGGTTCAGCAATACCTACGTAGTTTACACGCGCATTCGCAGCGAAACTTGCAGAAATTGTATCTACAACTACGTTTGCAACCTTTGCAACTTCTTCGAATGACTTGGGAGTACCAACAAGTTCGATTGCCTTTGCTGCCTTCTTATCCTGCATAGCAAGACGGTTGAGTTCGGGCTTCACATTCTTATTATCCCAAGCTACGTATTCGCCATCGTTGATACCAGCAACAGCCATTACAACGAGGTGTTCCTTATTTGAACCACATTCGTAAATACGAGAAATGCTACCTACTTCAGCTTCATCAAGCGCCCAACGTACTGCTTCCTTCGCACCAGACATCTGTGCTTCGAGAGAGTTGTTAGGACCAGAAATGATCTGATCAGAAACCATATAACCAGCAGCGAGAGCATTGTTCTCAATTGCTTCGATTGTTGTATTTTCTGAGAGGAACTTATTCAACTTAGCGAGTTCTGCGTTGTAAGTTTCCTTAGAGAATTCATTCTTGCACTTTACAAGTGCCAAGTCATACTTTGTAATAACGTTCTTAGCGTCGAGAACTTCAATCACAAGACTGTAATTGTTATCCATCTTGAGCACAGCAACTTCACCCTTCTTCGTATTGTTGATAAGGTTAATCATGTTTGCTGTATTGACATCAAGTTTTGCATTCTCATAGTGTGCAGTAGTGATCCACATAGAGTCTGTGGGTTGCTGATACTTCTTAGCGAGTTCTGCAAAGCTTGCACCGCCCTTAACGGCTGTTGCAATGCTGTCTGCGAGAACCTTACTTGCTTCGATATCTGCAGCAACTGCGAACACACGACGGTAAAGCACAGAGTCGGGAGACTCAACCTTTGCAACCAACTTGTAAGTATTCACTGTATTGTCAGCAACAGTGTAGAATGCGGGAGAAACGTAACCTACAGAAGCTGTGTCGATACGGCTATAAATATCGCTCATACCCTTGAACGCATCCTTACGAACGGGAACACCGTTGTAAGCAACTGTTGACTTACTTGCTGCAACTGTTGTAGCGACATCGTTACCTGCGCGGAGTGCGTCAGCAACTTCGTTTACTTCAACCATGAGCGCAACTTGGTCTTCTGTGCTTGCCTTCACTTCAACGTCAATCATCTTAACGTCGCGAGTTTGTGCATGAAGCATGTAGAAATCCTTCTTAGCGTCATAGATAGCCTTCATGTCGGCATCTGTAACAGCGACAGTAGTGTCGTTGATTGCTGCATAGGGAAGCGAAGCAACAACTGTACGCTTTGGGTCGCTAGTCTTTGCGTCAAACTGTGCAGAAACGGGGTTTGCCACACAGCAATTGCTAATGAGTGAGTAGAACTTTTCTTCGAGAAGGTCCTTACGCAACTGCTTTTCAGTGAACTTCCATACAGTCTGAATCATGTTCACCTGTTCGAGAAGCGCTTCGTTCTGAGTTTGCTGAGCCTGTGCGATGGTTGCATCCTTAGTCTTCAAGAATTCCTGAAGTGCAGTGTAGTCAAACTGTCCGTTTTGTGAACCAAATACTGCTGCCAACAACGCGAGACTGGGTGCGTCACCCTTAACGAGCGCGTTTTGCATGTCTGCAGTAGTTACTTGGATACCTGCTTCAGCGGCTTGCTTTGCAATAATTTGTGAACGCACAAAGTCTTGCCATACCATTTCGCGTACCTGAAGGAGTTCAGCGTCTGAGAGGTTTTCTGACTGCCCCTGCAATGCGCGCTGCATCTTCATTACTTGTGTCATTTCTTCCACAAGACTTTGATACTCATTGATGTCGATTGAAGTGCCATACACTTCACCTGCCTGCTGCTTGTTGAACGCTGCTGTAGTTTCGATAGCGTTGAAAAGGTCGCCGGCAATGAAACCGAACAAACCAAGACCGATTGCACCTACGATCAAGGCTCCGTGGTTTCTGATTGTTTGTAATGCTGCCATTAGTTTATTTATTTATTGATTATTAATTTCACTAAGGAAAAGCGGGGGGTATCCACTTTGTCGCGCAAAATTAAGAAAAATCTAAAGATTATCAGTTCTTTTCACTGAAAAAATGCAAGATTTCTTACATTTAACTGTTTATAATTATTGGTGTCCAGTAAAGTTTTGAGATGTAACAGCCTAAACAAAAGGTCGCTGACCGTTGGTTAAGGGCGTAAGTCTCGACGGCAATAGTTTATAATGAAATAAATTGCTACTACAGTTAAATAAAAAAGGCAATAATACAGGAGTTGACCCAAGAACTTTAACAGACCCCCTCCGCAACTAAAGTTGCTCGTCCCCCTAACTTTGGGGGACAATTTAGTTAGTCTGCCTCGTTTGGGTTTCTAATTAGGAATAACAAGCGAATGGAAGTATATAAAATCCTCCCCAAAGTTAGGGGAGGTGCCCAAAGGGCGGAGGGGTCTGTAGTAGAGGGTAAACTTCTATATTATTGCCATAAAAAATACTGCCGATGCATGCACCGACAGTATTTTTTTGGAATATACGAGTTGTTTTTTATTTACTTAGCAACCTTTGTCAAAACGATACCACCACGATATACGTCATAGTAACCGCCAAACTCTCCATTCACTGTAACCAAAGTACACAAGCAATTAGCGATTGTAATTGTTGACTTGTCTGCGCTCAATTCGAGATATACATGGTCATAATTTTGAGCTGCAGCGAGCGTGGGAGCATCCAAAGCACCTACTGAGAAGTCCATCAAACCGTAGTTAGGATCGTTCAATACCACGTTGAGTGAAGATTGGAAAGGAATTGCAATCACGTTTTCTTCGCTGAAGTACTGTGCCTTAACAAAGTTCAAACCAGCTTCTACTGTCAAACCATTTTGAGCGAAGTAAGGATCAAGGTTACAAACTGTCACCAAACTAGGATCTTCTTCGTCCCAAATAAGACCAATTGTTGCGTCATATTCGTCACCATAAGCTTCAGAAATCATCTTACCTGAATACTTCACCATCTTTGAAATATCCATGCCAGCCTTCTGAGCAACTGAAATGGTAACAGCCTGTCCGCAAGCATCGCCGCATGAAATTACGATTTCGCCAGCACGAGGACCTGCTTCTGTGTTTTCAGCAATCGCAAAAGTAACATTAGCTGTCTGAACACCAACGTGAGTTGTTGCAGGATCTTCTACCATTGTGATCCATTCAGGGCAAGATACCTTGTAACCGTTAGCAGCAGTGAGTGATACTACCAATTCGCCACCAGCAGCAGGTGCTTCAACGGCTGTCTTATCAACAGCGAGTTCAATACCGTCCTGAACTACTACCAAAGAGTCTTGAAGACCGTTAGCAGCAACGATGTAGATTGTACCTGTACGTTCCTGGCAAGAAGTTGCGGGAGCAACAGTGAAGCGGTAAGGAGCAGATGCGTTCACTCCGCGTGAAATAGTTGCATCTTCGTTGAAAGTGATCCATTCAGGAGTCTTCACTGTGAAGGGTTCGTTTGTGGGAGCTGTCAAGTTGAAACTTACTGCACCACCTGTAGCAGGAACTGCAACTTCTTCTTCTGTGATGCTCACAACGGGAGCGGGGAATGCTTCATCTTCTGCTGTACAAGAAGCGAAACCTACCGCAGTCAAGCAGAGCGCTGCGGCATAGAAAAACATTTTCTTCATGTCGTTTAGTTTTTATTTTGTTAAATTTTAAAAATCCTTAATTTTCTATACAGGTCGCAAAGGTATTATTTTTTTCGTGCTTAGCAAATTCTTTTTGTAAAAAAATGATAAAATCTACCATATTGCTTGTAATCACACCCCTTTTAGCATACATTTTGTTGGAACAAGGGGCATTTTATGTACAAAAAGACATTTCCACACCGCTTTTTCCTACTCCTCACCCCTTAGTTTTGCGAAAAACGGAGGCGCCACACCTCATGCGCGACGCCTCTTATTATATTATATAATGTGTAACTTCTGGCAGCATTCCTTGCGAATGGCCTGTGTCATGCACTATTCACTCGGTTGTTCTTCCGAAGGAGTGGTGGGTTCGTCGGTAGGTGTCGATTCTGGAGTCGATTCTGGTGTCGTGTCGGTTTTGTCGGTCTTGTCGGTTTTCTTTTGCTTCTTGCCTACCGATGCTGCTGCCTGCTTCGTCAACATGATGATACCATTCAGGTTGTTGATAAAGGATATGAGTTCATCCGTAGGTTGCACGATGGCAAAGGCATTCACCGTCTTGACGATGTCGTTATAAACGGTATCCAGTTGCTTGCGGAGTTCTGCGGTATCGATATCCGTCTGATCCAAACGGTCGGTAGCCTCAACCTGCTTACCCTGAATTGCGATATCAAACTCTGTATTCTTAATAATCAACTGCTCCAACTCTTCCGTAAGGTGAAGGGTTGCCAAATGCGCCGCAGCCGCTTCGGTACTATACTTCGTAATGAGTCCGTTGATTTCACGCGTTTCAGAGCGGTAGTCACTGCGTTCCACATTTTGATAAGGTGCCGCCCATGCCAGCAACACGTTGGCAGCATCGGCCTTCTTCGTGATGGTAGAACGTGAGTGGTAATCGATGATACCCAAAAGGATGCGCAGCGCAGTGTCACGAACTCGGTCCAACTCAAGCAATACCTTCGTACTTACATAGGCTGTATCACGATTAACAATACTATTTTCTAAACTCACCAAGCGGTCAAACTCTGCAGCAAGTGCCTCAATATGGAGCGTTTCTGCACCATGCGCATTGGCAAGTGACAACACTTGGTTCATAAAATCATTATGCAACGCTACATTCAATTCTGTTAGCGGCATAAAATCCACTTGTTTTACATCCATAATATTAAAATATTGAGGTGAACGTTCGAAATCTACTCCCTTGCAACTTGCAAGAGCATTTCCGGAAGACCGATTTGTCTCTTGCAACCTGCAAGAGCATTTTCGGAAGACCGATTTGCCTCTTGCAACCTGCAAGAGCAATTTCGAAACAAAAAATCAAAGAACGAACACGTGCGCCGCACTGCTACTCCGCTCCTTTCGACGGTAAAGCGGCTGGGTGAAACAAATTATAAGTAAACCAGCAAGAACACGCTGGCTATTCAAACTCCGACCAATTGGAGCAACTCCAAGGATTTTTGCGCTCTCGCGAAGCGGGAATACCATCATTTGGATCTACTGGAATACGGTCAGAACCCGCCAGCATCTGTTCTGCTTCAAGCACTACGGTTTCCATCTCGGGATGTATATACGTCTGTTTCATTTTCTGTGTGTATATGTTAAGGAGGAACGAGGAGAAGAGCGCACTGGCGTCCCGCTCCTCGTGTTCCTCATGAACGACAACTTAAAACACCATCTTCTTACCGCCAACGATATAAATCTTACCCTTCTGCGGCACCATCACGCGGCGACCCTGCAAGTCGTAGATGGCGGCGGGTTGTTGACCGTTGACAAAGGCGTCTGCAATGCCCGTTGTTTCACCCTCGCCCTTCACGCGGATGCGGATGGTCTGCAGCGCTTCGTCCACCTTCACGGGCGTGCCGTTGCGGGCGGTCATCTTGAGGTAGCAGCGGAAGGGGTTCAAGTAACTTCCCGCAGCGATGGGCGACCATGCACCCGAAGTGTTGATAGCGTAGCAACCTGAAAGGGTTTCAGCATCATTGCGAGCATAAACGCCGGTGAGCGCAAAGTCGATAAATACAGACGAGCAAGTCAACGACGTTTCTTCTGCGGCATGCAAAACAACGTCTTCCAACACCAACTGCAACTGCTTCGCATCCTCACTCTTTGCGCGGATAAAGTAAGGATAGTTGGCATGGAGCGTACCTTCGTTGATTAAGAACACCTCCATATCCATTTCATCAACCGTACCGTCATTATTGCGGTCGTAGGCATGCATGTTGTTGAAGTACGCGAGGTCATAATTTTCGCTCAATGCAGCGACAGGAATTTCCACGGGCAAGTAGAGCGCATTCCACTCAAGGTTGGGAAGGGTGCGGTTGTAAGTAACCTGTGCCACCTCTTGTTGCAGTTCATTTGCAAAATTAGTTCCTTCTACAAGTTCGATATTCCCTTTGTCACCGCAAACCGTACAGATACCATTTTCATAGCTATGTAGCGTTACGTTCACCGTTACGTTTGCACCAAAGTCATACAGCGGATTCTTTTTCCATGAACAACCTACTGTGGCTGTTGTTAAAGCAGAGCAGTCTGCGAAAGCATCAATTCCAATGCTGGTCACACTGTTGGGAATCTCCACGGAAGTCATGTTGAAGCATAGCCAGAAAGCATTATCCCCGATACTGGTTACACTATTGGGAATCTCCACGGAAGTCAAACTGGAGCATTCACGGAAAGCATAAATCCCAATGCTGGTCACACTATTGGGAATCTCCACAGAAAGCAAATCGGTGCAATTTGAAAAAACAGCACTATCAATGCTTGTCACACGGTTGCCTATAACCACGGAAGTCAAACAGGAGCAATCTTCGAAAGCAGACTCCCCAATGCTGGTTACACTGTTGGGAATCACCACGGAAGTCAAACTGGAGCATTCACGGAAAGCCCATTCCCCAATGCTGGTCACACTGTTAGGGATGATGATTCCCGTCAACTTGGAGCATCCATAGAAAGCATGATTTCCAATTGTTGTGATACTGTTCGAGAGGTTGACATCCGTCAAACTTGTGCAACCATAGAAAAGCGCACCCTCAATTGTTGTAACACTATTGGGGATGGTAACATGCGACAAACCTGAACAATTGGCGAAAGCCCAGACCCCAATTGATGTGACACTATTGGGGATGGCGATTTCCATCAAACTTTTGCAACCAGAGAAAGCATAATACCCAATTGTTGTCACACTATTAGGGATGGTGATTTCCATCAAACTGGAGCAATATTCGAAAGCAAAGTTTCCAATTGTTGTAACGCTGTTAGGGATAGTGATTCCCGTCATACCGAAGCAACCAGAGAAAACACTTTCCTCAATTATTGAGACACTGTTGGGGATGGTAATATGTATCAAACTGTAGCAACCTTGAAAAGCAGAGCGTCCAATTGTAGTAACACTATTGGGGATGATGATTTCAGTCAAACTTGTGCAATCATAGAACCCCCAGTCTCCAATAGCTGTGACAGTGTTGGGAATAGTCGTCTTGCAACACCCTACTATTAAGGTATTCGTTTGAGTTTCTACAATCGCGTTACAATTATCTCTCGAATCATAAATCGGATTGTCTTTCGATACTGTAATATGCGTCAAACTAGGACAATTAGCAAAAGCGCGTGGCCCAATTGATATAACACTATTGGGAATGGTGATTTCAGTCAAACTTGAGCAAGAAGTGAAACACCCCCACCCAATACATGTAATACTATTGGGGATGGTGACATGCGTCAAACTTTGGCACATATTGAAAGCATTATTCTCTATAGTTGTGACACTGTAGGTGGTTCCATTGTAGTTTACCGATTCAGGGATAGTAACAGAACCTGAATACTCATTTTCATATTGAGTATGGGACGTTCCTTGATAAGTCACCTCCACCGTCTTATCCGTTTCAGACGTAATGTTGTAATAAATGCCATCGACCGTGAAGTCTTCGGCAAAGAGGGGTGTGTTGCAGAGCACGAGGGCGAGGAGGGCAACACAGAGGGGGTGCAGTCTTTGTTTCATAAGGTTTATGTTTTTGATTTGTTGTTATTCCAGTAAAACACAAGCACCTCGCTGGCGGAGATGACTCCGCCAGCGAGGCGCTCAGTATGTCAACAGGCACACGTCTGCATCGCCCCCGATGGGAACGACACGAGCATGTAAGCGATTACTTGCTTGCTTGCTTGCTTGCTTGCTAACATTTTGTTCGACATAAGCAAATTTTTCTTTCTAAATATTACTCACGTCGGCAAATTTAAAGAAACTTTAACACCCTACCAACACTCAACGTAAAAAAATGTAGGCAATAATATAGGCGTTGACCCAAGAACTTTAACAGACCCCCTCCGCAACTAAAGTTGCTCGTCCCCCT
>CALCHM010000122.1 GCA_937901345.1 uncultured Prevotella sp.
TTTTTTTCTTGATGCGACTGCGTCGCATTACTCTGCAAACTTAGAGTGCGTCCTTTCCCAAGCGAACTTTCAGCAATTGAAATTCCAATGAATGAAGGACGCACGGACCGTACGTCCGTACCCGCCAATCAAACATTCCTCCTGCCCCAAAAATCAGTTTAATCCGTGTAATCACGTTGATAAAATATAATAATCTGTGCATTCCGTGCTTTCTGTGTGCAAACAAATACGCGTAGATTCCCGTGATACGCTGGAGACAAATAATCAACATGATTTCACAGATGAAACAGATTCCCTGCGGGTTTCCCACTTGACTGGTACGGACGCACGGTGCGTGCGTCCTCAATTCATTGGAATTTCCCTGCTGAACGTTCGCATAATTAAGACTCTAAAAAAGAGCAGCGGACAAGTTGGTTGTACTTCGCCTTACGAGTAGGAAGAAGACTGAGTTAGTGAGGTTAACTGCCCGCGGGGCGGAAGATGCTGTGAATTTGGGCAAACTCCTGAAGACGAATATCTCGATTCGCGAATGATTTATCAGCCAATACACCACTTTCAGAAAGGGCTTTCAAATTGGAGGACCTCTCTTTTTTATAACTGCCCAGAAATGCGTAACTTTGTGGGCAGAAATGTTTATAACTTATAATTTGCAGCGCGTATTATGCAAGAGATTATTCTTTGGGTGTTGGATCACCTCAATTACTGGACAGTTACCATTTTCATGGCCATAGAGAGTTCGTTTATCCCCTTCCCTTCTGAGGTTGTAGTTCCTCCTGCAGCTTGGAAGACGGGTTCTTCGGCAGAAATGACGCTTTGGGGGGTGGTAATTTTTGCGACGATTGGTGCAAACATCGGTGCATTGGTGAATTACTATTTGGCCAAGTTCTTGGGTCGCCCTGTGGTATATTCTTTTGCGCGCAGTCGCTGGGGACGCTATTGCTTGATTGACGAAGCGAAGGTGAAATATGCCGAAGAATATTTCGTGAAGAATGGTGCGATGTCCACCTTTGTGGGTCGCTTGGTTCCTGCCGTGCGTCAGTTGATTTCTATTCCTGCCGGTTTGGCTGGTATGAATATCTGGAAGTTCTTGTTCTACACCACTCTCGGTGCAGGTACTTGGAATTTAGTTCTGGCAGGTATTGGTTATGCTATTTATAAGTTATTCCCATCGATAGATACGCCCCAGAAAGTTGCTGATAAGGCTGCAGAATACAGTCATATAATAGGTTATATGATACTCGCAGTACTTGCTGTAGTAGCGATATATTTCCTCGTAAAACAACTTAAAAAGAAGTAGGCGCTGTGGTAGAACTTCAAGGCATACATAAATCTTTTGGCACATTTGAGGTGCTTAAGGGTATCGATCTTCATATTGACAAACGTGAGGTCGTGAGCATTGTAGGACCTAGTGGGGCAGGCAAAACGACGTTGTTGCAAGTTTTAGGTACCCTCCTTAAACCCGATTCAGGTTTGTTGCATATTAACGGAACAGATGTATTGTCATTAAAGGGAGATGAACTTGCCAGATTTCGCAATCGCCACTTGGGTTTTGTGTTTCAATTTCATCAGTTGCTCCCAGAGTTTACGGCATTGGAAAATGTGATGGTGCCAGGTCTTTTGGCTGGTGAGAAAGAGCGCGACTTGCGAAAGCGTGCAGCAGAACTTCTTGACTATTTAAAACTGTCTTCTCGCATTGACCACAAACCCTCGGAACTTTCTGGCGGTGAAAAACAGCGTGTTGCCGTTGCGCGTGCTTTAATGAATCGTCCGGATGTGATTCTTGCAGATGAACCTTCGGGTAGTTTGGACACGCACAACAAACGCGAACTGCATCAGTTGTTTTTTGAGTTGCGTGACACTTTTGATCAGACGTTTGTCATTGTCACCCACGACGAGGAACTTTCACGAATCACCGATCGTACCATTCACATGATGGATGGCGTCATTATTGATGTATAGGCTGACTTAAATATCACATTTTCAATGATTAAGATAGGACAATACAATACACTTCGCATCGTGCGTTTCACCGACCATGGTGCCTACCTTGACGCAGGCAAAGAATTGGGTGATATCTTGTTGCCCAAGCAATATGTGAAACCCGAAATGCGTCCGGGCACAGAGGTGGAGGTTATCGTCTACCTTGACCAGCAAGACCGTTTGGTGGCCACAACAGAACAGGCACTCGCCGTTGTGGGCGATTTTGCGCATCTGCGTGTGGCGTGGGTGAATGAATACGGCGCTTTTTTGGATTGGGGATTGATGAAGGACCTTTTTGTTCCCTTCCGTGAGC
This sequence comes from uncultured Prevotella sp., assembly GCA_937901345.1. GTDB lineage: Bacteria > Bacteroidota > Bacteroidia > Bacteroidales > Bacteroidaceae > Alloprevotella. The sequence continues at coordinate 2,294 of CALCHM010000122.1, forward strand.
AGAAATTGCGCATGGTGAAGGATCATAGTTATACGGTGCACGTTCATGTGGACCCTGAAACTGCGCGCATTGTCGCTTCGGCAAAGGTTGAACGTTACATACAGCCAGCAAGCATTAACGATTATCACAAGGGTGAGGAGGTTGATATGCTTATTTGGCAGAAAACAGATCTTGGGTTCAAGGTCATTGTGAACAACCAACATCAGGGGCAAATCTACGACAATCAGATTTACGAAAATCTGCACAGCGGCATGCGCGTTCGTGGTACTGTGGTCAGCGTTCGCCCTGATGGAAAACTTGACTTGAGTGTACAGAAAATAGGTAAGGGACGCTTCCGCGATTTTGCCGAAGAACTCCTTGACGCTTTAGAAACAGCGCCCCAAGGATTCTTGCCTTTTACCGACAAAACTCCTGCAGAGGAAATTGCCGAACGATTTGGAGTGAGCAAAAAGACGTTTAAGAAGGCACTTGGTACGCTGTATCGTGAGCGTAAGGTGGAACTCCTTTCCGACGGTATCCAGTTGGTGTAAACTACACGATTTTTTCAAAAAACAAGGCAATAATATAGGAGTTACTTGCGTGACCTCTGGTTGATCCAAGAACTTTAACAGACCCCCTCCGCAACTAAAGTTGCTCGTCCCCCTAACTTT
>CALCHM010000123.1 GCA_937901345.1 uncultured Prevotella sp.
TTATGTTTCATACACCCACATACTCCCATCATGATAATCCCTATTATCAGTAACAATAATATACGCTTAGCCGCATTCATTATTTAGACCCCCATATTTATATATTTCTGGTCTATCCTACAATCATCTCTGTGTGCCACACTTGGGACAGATAGTGTGCACCGCATCGAACTGAGTCGCACAATTGCGACAAATCGCAGTTCCTCTGTTTTCACCCGTGTATCCATTACCCTTGGAATAAGGTGTATATGTCACATTATTTGGGCGTACTCCTTCACGAGATATTCTTTTGAGAATGATACACTGTAGAACGATAACAACCGCCAGTAAGAGTACCGCTAATCCAGAAATAATATAACCAATAATAAACTCTTCGTACATAAATCCCTCCGTTAGTCAATATGAATTTTATATCGTGAATTTGCAAATTCAAAAAACATCCATAGCTTTGCAAAAACATTTGCGGAAGGATCACCCGCACTTGAGAAGCTTTTATTGAGCATGTGGCATCATGGTATCTCTACGCGTGCTTGTTGTAGAGGACATTTGCTTTCGCCGGTATTCGCAAAGAAGGTATTATGGATTACCAAATACATCACGGAAGACGAATACGTGAAGAATATGCATAAGCCAAATTATTACAGGATGATTGTCAATCATGGAGCATACATCAGTTTCTTTTATTCGCATGATGACATGATGGTTGCAGCGTACGCATTGAGAGATCGTCTCAAAGAAAGATTCCCGGAAATTAACTTTACGGTTTCTTTCGGATACGATGGCATCAGCATCCATGTTGAAGAAAGACTTATGCCTAAATATGTAGAGATGTTCTTTACAGGTTTAATGGACATTCTTCCTGAATGGCAAAAAGATTTTTAAACAACATTAAGACGGTTTCGCGACCGTCTTTTTGTTTTAGCATGTGGTTCGTACACTATAATATAGAAAAATCATCTAAAGAGGTTTATAATGAAAAGACTTTTTAAGTTCTTGTTTTATCGCAAAATCGACAAGTCTCCATTGGCCAGTCGAAAATATGGCACAAAGACTGTCAATCCAGAAGACTTAGAATATTCATTACTATCATATCGTGTTTACAAAAAATAAGAGGCTCACAAAAAGCCTCTTATTTTTATAATTAAGTATTGCTGATGGATTGCATTTCATCAACGTAATCTTTGGCGAGCAGACCGCTGATTTCACCAAGCTTTACAACGATTGCATCAAGCTCTGCACAAGCTTCGGCGGAACAAGGAGTGTTTGATATACACAAAGTTTTACGGGTCGCTTCGGCAGCAATGATCAGATCATTAACTTTTCCGATCATTTCTCCATAAGTTACGTGCGTTTTAGTCAATCTTTCCTGCATTTTCATTTTTTGAATTCCTTTCTTTAATCATCTTAATAAGATCGTCTTTTGCGGCAATAAGATTGTTTTGTGTCGCAATAAGTTCTTTTTGTGCTGCTACCAGCTCTTCAAGAGCTTCAATTTTTTTCTGTTGTGCAGCAATCATTTTTTTATCATTACCGAACATAGTTTTCATCCTTTCTTTTTATATGGATTGCTATATTATATTCAGTTATGTTTATAAATATATCTTATCGTTCGCAGGCAGATAGCGATGAAAACAGTTAATATAGTTTTAAATGCAATTTAATATTCATAAAATTATTATGTAATGGATTTGTTCCAATTTTTACATTAGAAAGGATTAAGAATATGTACACGCATCACATTGAAAATCACAACAGAAAGACTATTGTTCTTCCCTTTGCCGCCTCGGTAACGGGTGCACAGAGCGGAAAGGATACAGGTGCCAATTTTTTTGAGAAGTATATGACTTCTCAGGGCAAGAAAGTATGGATTACTCACCATGCCGATCTCCTTAAACAGATGGCGAAGGACATTTATAAGTGGGACGGTCAGAAAGACGAATATGGAAGAGGCCTACTTCAGTATCTTGGCACCGATAAGGTTCGCAAGATGAGACCCGATTACTGGGTAGAACACGTACTTGGCCAGCTTGACCTTATTGATGGCGACATTGATTACGTCATCATCCCCGATTCCCGCTTCCCTAACGAAATCGATGCTTATAAGGATGCTGGTTACGTAACCATTCCTGTTGATATCGCTCGTCCCGGCTATGATAACGGTCTTACCGAAGAGCAGCGTAATCCCCCTTCCGAAATCGCACTTCGAGGATATCCGTTTGCAGTTAACCTTGTTAACGACGGTACGCTCGAAGAATACGAGGCTAAAATTATTGATTTTGCCAATAAGCTTATGAAAGGAGAAATCTAATTTCTGTGTGATTTACTTAAAGGATCCTAATCATTATGATTGGGGTCCTTTTTCATTTGTTAAATATGAAATTCAAATACCGCTTATAAGGCGTTTTAAGGCCATTTTAAGCCATATGTTTTTTGTATGACTAAATACTCAAAATATGAACAAATAATGAACAGGGGGCAAATTTTAGCCCCCTGTGACGTTTATAAAGTTGTTTTAGAGATTTAGCTTTTGTCTGGCAATAAAATCAATCAATTTATCTCGCTCAAAGCTATCTTCAAAACCGATTTGATCTTGTGCATATTGAATAATCTTATCTAAAAGATCAATTACTTCAGTCTTCTCCATTGCTCTCGCCTCTTTTATATTCTGAATACATTTTAAACTCATTGAGCACCTCTTCGAGTTCTTGTTAAGTTGCACTAACTGCCTTCCACATATCTGCATAATATATGTTTTCAAACTCCGCAATTGCATCTTCAATTGTGGTTGCTTTCATAAAATTATGCGAAGAAGCAGTTGCTTCCCACATAAATGTATGTTCTGCCAGTAGCTCTTTCCTTGCAGAATTAAATCTCTGATGATTATCAAGGTATGTCGGAATATGAACAATTCTATAATCTGAACATTCGTTTGCATGAAAAATATATTCAGGCTCTACATACGTAGTTCCATCGCTATATGTGGTTTCACCATCGTTGGTCCAATAATATCGTTTATTGGCAGCCGCAACAAATCGAGCGTCTTGAATCTGAACCACAATGTTAGGATTGAATGGATAAAGATACTCAAAAAGCTGCTTAGATGTAATTACCGAATTAATGACATCAACCATAAAGTTGATTTCATATCTAAATCGCTTTTTCTCAATCATTTCCTGCGTAGGATAAACAATATTATAGCTGCACTTATCCACAACATCACCAAATGCATGTGTCATCACATCATCAATGGCAGCACGATAACAATTCATCGTCTCCTCAGGTGCAACCTTTGGTAAGTTGAAAAATACACGTACAAAATATTTCATAATTAGTTTCCTCTTGCTTTCTTTATTGCCATATTGGCTTCATTATATGTTGCGAATACAGTTCGACCAAAATCATAAAAGACATGCTCAATGCGTAACATTGTTGGACGATGTTGCAATACGAATACGTGTTTATTATATCCATATCTAATTTCTACAACCGTCTGTTCTTTAATTGGCGTGTTCAGGTCAGCTTTGTCAATAACATAAACTGTCTGCCCAATTTGTACTGGATGTACCACCACGCCATGTTTACTAAGATAATCAGCAATGGGCTCGGCCCACTCTTCCAACCCATCAAGCATAGGCTCATCAGAGCGTGCCAACTGTTCTAACAGACTCTGAATGCTTTTGTTATTTATATTCATTTATTCGTCCTTCTTTCTCAATACATTTTATACTGTTATGATAGTGCAAAATGGTCCTTTTGCTTGAATATTAAATAAACTTATGAAGAAAGAAGTATTTGCAAATCTTCATGATTGAATGCGTTTTACACTATAATATAAATGTAAAAATCCAATACAAATTGGTGATACAGAAAGGAAATGGATATGGAAAAATTCAGAAATGCACTCTTATATAGAGGCTTTCACTGTACAGACGATGGTGATAAAACCATTGTTGTAGGCGATCGAACGTTGAAAGGTAATTGGGTAATTGGATATCTCCAACTTACCAAAAGCATGGCATTTATTACTCCCTATAAATCTGCTGTTTCTTATGCAATAGCAGAATCGACACTCATGTCTCCTGCACTCAAAGTAGAGATGGATACTGTTGGCATGACAGCTGGTGTATATGATGATTTTGATCTACCCCAGCTTATATTCCAGGGCGACATTGTTGAATACAATGACGGTATCAACTATTTTACTGGAACTGTGTGCTTTGAAGCCGGTGCATTTGGCATTGGAACAAGCGATAATATTCCGATTGAAAGTAGCTCTGATAATTTTATCAGTTTTTATGAACTGATTATGAAGCAGGAATATGTTGATGAATACATGGTTGTAGACTATGTAAAAATCATTGGCAATCAGTGGGAGGGTAACAATGCTTAAGGTAAAACTAACAAGAACTCAAAGCGATGCATATGGGCTGTATGATTACAGAGTAATTCCATTTGGTGGAGACCAATATGTAACCATTACGGGCGAAATACTTATTGACGACGAAATCATCGGCAACATGACTATGTATGAGCTTTCGGGGGATGTCAATCTTTATGACATGGCATATCAGGTTCCTGGTGATACGCTAACTATCGCAGAACAAATTTGTGATATGGATGGATTTATCAGAAAGTCATTTGCAATTGAAGATAAGTTTGTTATTCTCGATAATATTCGTATTGAACCCGAATATAGGAATAATGGCTACGGTTCCATTATCATGCAAAACATACTTGTATATTTAAATGACGCTTACAATCATAGCATTGACAGCGTTGTGCTTTATACTGGTGTGTTGGATGATATGGAAGGCATGGATATTAACGCTCTTAATAACCACTGTGATCGGCTGGTCAAGTTCTATGAAAAAGCCGGATTTTCCAATGCCGGATTTAACGTTATGATAAAAAAGAAAGGATAAATAATTATGAAAATTATGCTTGAAACTTGTAATGACGGATCTTTTACTCTATCTAATCTAACTAATCAAATTAGGATTGTTCCTACTGGTACCAGTTATATGATTACAGCGTATGGTCATATTGAAACAGCATCCAGTAGAGAAAAGGCATTTGACAGAGCAATTTCCATTCTTACAACAAACAATGTAATTAATATAGAAGGTTTTATCAAACACCTGGAAACGCAGCAGGATGTGGAACGTACTTATTTGGGTACAATCTACAATATCATCATGTATGGTATTAAGCATGAATGCATTGCACCAAATCAGTTTGCTGACTGGCTTGCATCGATGATTTATGGTGTCACTATCGAAGATGTCCTTCCATTCATTAACAGCTATTGGCTGGATGATGATTACATTGAGTTGAAAAACAATCAAGTATTTTCCGTTAAGGAATGGGTTTTGGCGAACGAGCTTTGGCCTGAGTTGACTGCACATGTTGACATGGGCAACAAACCTAACCTCGCACGAGGCTATCGAATTGAAGTCCAGGATATGACTGGGACCAAGTGGTTGCCTATCGACATTATGGAAGTTGATAATCTGAACAAGTATTTTAATGACGCAGATCATCGAGACTTCTATAATGCAAATAATTGTCAGCCAACTGGAAAGATTTGTTTCATTGGATATTTCCGCAAAACTGATGATGGTTATGTGCCCATCGATTAAAAGGAGAATGTCCATGAATACAATTATCAGTCCTGCGGTAAAATGCCGCCAAATCAATACAAACGACGATTATATTATCGTAACTGGATACTGTCATGCCGATTGTTTTGAAGCTTTGAGCTTTGGATACGACATGTACGTTTTGGCACGTCCAGAAAAGTACGATTATGTCGAGGGATTTGTATGTAGTGACGGTTCATTTGTTGACAGAGTTAACGCAATGGATATCGCAAAAGCAGCTAATCAGGTTAAAAGCACATACAACTCTGATGACTATATTTCTCTTCAAAGTTATATGCTTGTTTAATTTAAACCCAATTATAAATGGAACCACCTTAAAAGGTGGTTCCATTGCTTTTTATCATGTATTCCCTATAAGCATATAAAATGCACTATAATAACAAAAAGGATATTAAAAACCGGAGGTTGTTAAAATGCTAATATGTGCATTATTAATAAACGTTAGTATTGTTTTTTGCGAATCATATGCATTATGGCATATCAAAAACAAATTGAACATTTTGAAATATTATACATATTTACAGAATTTTTTAGCACTAATCACAAGCATGATTTTCTCTATTGCTGTATTAACATGCATAATTTCAGATACAACAATACCGGAATATGTTGAGGGATTGAGATATATTGCGACATCAGGATTGGTAGCTACCATGTTCATTTTTATTGTTTTCCTCGGTGCTGGAAAGAAGTCTAAAATCACAAAAGATGATATCTATCCTGGTTGCAGTCCGCAAGTTGTAAATATTCTATTGCACTATGCTTGTCCGGTTCTGTCTTGGATTAGCTTTTTGTTGTTTGAAAAAGACATATCGTTGTCAAATGGTATATGGACAAGTATTGTTTCACTTCCATCTTGCTTATATTGGACGGTATACCTTATCCTTTCCCTAACACATCGATGGCAAGAGCCATATAATTTTCAATCTAATGGAAAGAAAACGTTTTTGCCTGAATTGGTCTCCTTTGTTTTAATTCCATTATCGTTTATCATAATTTCATTCCTTTTATGGAATATCCGATAGCCCAAAGAACATTAATGTGATATAAAAAAGACAGATCAATCAGATCTGTCTTTTTATATTTATACTTTTGGTCCAGCATTTTTAATGTTGTCTGGCATATTTGGATATTTCTTATCAAAATTCTCCTTAAATGCCTTTGCCAATTTTTCTGCGGCTACTGAATAAGCTTCCTGGTCTTTCCAAACATTTTTAGGATTAAGAATTTCATCTGGAACTTTAATAGGATTGATACTTGTAGGGATGTCTAAATTAAATAAATCATCGTGGATGAATTCGACATTATTCAATTCACCAGAAATAGCCGCATCAACCATAGCACGAGTATATTTTAATTTGATACGAGGAACTTCGCCTGCTGCACCTCCTGACCATCCAGTATTAACAAGATAAACCTTAGCACCAGTTTCTTTTAATTTTTGTCCAAGCATTTCAGCATAAATTTCTGGTTTGAGAGGGAAGAATGGTGCACCAAACAATGTAGAAAATGTTGTAGTTGGTTCAGTAATGCCTCGTTCCGTGCCAGCAAGCTTGCTTGTATACCCAGAAACAAAATGATACATTGCTGCATCTTCACTCAATCGTGAAATAGGAGGTAACACTCCAAATGCATCTGCAGTTAAAAATATAATTGTCTTTGGAATACCACCCTTGCCTACCAAACTAGCATTTGTAATGTATTCAATAGGATATGCTGCACGTGTATTTTCAGTTAAGCTTCCATCAAAATAATCGGGCGTGCCATTATCATCGATGATAACGTTTTCGAGAAGAGTTCCAAATTTAATTGCATTATAAATTTCGGGCTCATTAACTTTCTTTAATCCAATGCATTTAGCATAGCAACCGCCTTCGAAGTTGAAGATACCTTCGTCGTCCCAACCGTGTTCGTCGTCGCCGATGAGTTGACGTTTAGGGTCAGTTGAGAGAGTAGTTTTACCTGTGCCAGAAAGACCGAAGAAGATAGCAGTTTCGCCTTTTTCGTTAGTGTTAGCCGAGCAGTGCATAGAAGCCATGCCACGGAGTGGGAGGAGGTAGTTCATGATAGAGAACATACCTTTTTTCATTTCACCACCGTACCAAGTGTTGATGATAACCTGTTCGCGGCTTGTGATGTTGAACGCTACGCAAGTTTCAGAGTTGATACCGAGTTCCTTGTAGTTTTCAACCTTAGCCTTAGATGCGTTGTAAACAACGAAGTCAGGTTCGAAGTTAGCGAGTTCTTCAGCAGTGGGCTGGATGAACATGTTAGTTACGAAGTGTGCCTGCCAAGCTACTTCCATGATGAAGCGTACAGACATACGAGTGTCAGCGTTAGCACCGCAGAAGCAGTCAACAACGAAGAGGCGCTTGTTAGAAAGACATTCCTTAGCGATGTCCTTGAGCTGAGCCCAAGCTTCTTCAGTGATAGGCTTGTTGTCGTTCTTATAGTCATCAGAAGTCCACCATACTGTGTCCTTAGAGTTTGCGTCCATAACAATGAACTTATCCTTAGGTGAACGACCTGTGTAGATACCAGTCATTACGTTCACTGTGTCGAGTTCAGTGTTCTGACCCTTTTCGTAGCCTTCGAGGCTAGCCTTTGTTTCTTCTGCGAAGAGTACTTCGTAAGAGGGGTTGTGGACAATTTCAGTAACACCGGTAATACCGTGTTTGCTCAAATCCAATGTTGCCATAAGTAATTAAAGTTTATAAATGGTAAATTGTAATTAGTTAGCTGTGCGTAATTGTGAAAAACAAGTGTGTAAACACCTTTCTCACCGCGAAGCAAATTTACGAATTTCCCCGAAGAGTAAAAATATTTTCACACTTTGTTTTCACGAAAACCTTTCTTTTGCGATAATTTACCTTTTTTTGAAGAAAGCGAGTTAAAAAATGCAACTCTCGCCTGTCACTTTCTTCTCGTAACCTTATTTTCAGGACAAAAGATAAAACATCTCTAAATGTCGAATATCTAAGTTAGAATGTTCCCGTCTCGTTCGCTAAAAAAGTTTCTCTTCTTCATTCAAATTAGACACTACTAATTTAAACTCATGCGAGAAACTTTTTCAGACAACGCTTATATTCAGTTTTTCTTATCGTTCTACGGGCACAACATGTTTGCCATAACTCAATTTAAAGAGTTCAAAGAAGGGAACGTGCTGATTGAGGCGCTGAACGAAATTCTGGTAATTGCGACGCTGTTGAACGGTCCACCCTGCTTCGGCGACTGCAATCAAGCGGGGGAAAGTGAGGTATTCCAAAGTTTCATTTTCAAACACGTATTCCGTCCAAAAGTTCGCCTGAACTCCCTTGTAGCGAGGCAGCAACGACTTATCGATACCATTAGCGGGAATGTAAGCATACACCTTTTCTAAGGTTTCATGACCGTGTCCCTGAGAGCGGGGTTCGTTGGGGTCTGTGCTTTGGCGACGGTTGATATAGTAAGGAATTTGTGGAGAAAGGATGTTATCAAATCCACGCTGTGCGGCGTCCTTTGCTGCTCCGTCTGCACCAATCCAAGCCATGACGGTTATATCCTTCAACTGCGACGTATTTCCATGAAGCATTTCGTTCCAGAAAATCAACTTTCGCTGCTCGTTCTCTGATTTTGTCTGGATATAATCTTGAATCTGCTTGTAGAAGTCCGTTTGAAGGTCGCGGAAGTTAGTGCTACCTATTTCCTTGAGGCGATTTTGGCAAAGAGCATTATGCTCCCACTTGTGCGTGGGACACTCATCGCCACCTAAGTGAATATAACCAAAGGGAAAGAGCGCCGTAAGTTCATCAACGACGTCTTTTGTAAACTGTATGGCCTCGGGGGCTGCCACATTCATCACATCAGCAGAAACACCTTGATGGAGCCAAACTTCATGTTTCTCATTAGGAGTGCACGAAAGTTCGGGGTATGCCGCTAAGGCTGCTTGAAAGTGACCAGGCATATCGATCTCTGGAAGAATTTCAATAAAACGATCCTTTGCGTACGCTACAATCTCGCGCACATCTTCTTGAGTATAGAAACCTCCATAGTGTTCGCCATCCGTGGGATACTCACTACCCCAACCCAATTTTTTCGTTTCACGCCAAGCTGCCACATCAGTAAGTTTGGGATACTTTTTGATTTCAATGCGCCATCCTTGGTCCTCGGTAAGATGCCAATGGAAACGATTCATCTTGTATGTGGCCATCATATCAAGAATACGCTTCACTTCATCTTTACCAAAGAAGTGGCGTCCTTCGTCCAACATAAAGCCACGCCAACCATAAAGAGGTTCATCCGTAATGCTCACACAAGGAACTTCAGGGCGCACCTTCTCTGCCGTAGCAACACCTGCCATAAGTTCAGCAGGCATAAGTTGCTTTAAGGTTTGGAAACCATAGAAAAAACCAGCGGGACGAGAAGCCTCAAGTAAAACACTTTCTTGTTCCACTTCAAGACGATAACCTTCGTCATGAATGTTGGGGTTGATGCGCAACTCGATATGACAACGCTTAGGAGTAACCGCTGCTTTCATTTCAAGACCGAAACTATGCTGCAACTGAGCAGCGAAACGATCAACAACGCCTTGTACACTATCATTCTCATAAGCGGGAACATAAACGCGCACCTTCTTTGGCATTTTAAAAGTACCAGTACGTAATGTGAGGTTTTGGGGTTGAGGAATCAAGGGAAGCACGTCTTGAGCAACACCACAGATAGGGGTCAAAAGCGCCACACAGAGAGAGAGTAAAAGTTTCTTCATAAACATTATGAGATATAAATAAGTTGATTTTAGATATAAGCAAGATTCTGAACCTTCGTAATTCCGTTGTTCTAAACTAAAGAATCAAAAAGTGTTGATGCTTAATAAATACAAACAGCATAGAAGTTATAGAAACAACAGAGAGTCTTTACTGTATTTTCTATAACTTCTACACTTCTTATCTTCTTTGGCGACGCACGCTGAGTCCGCTACCTCCCGAAGGTGATGATTGACGCTTCACTTTGGGTTCCTTCATCTTCTTTTCTTTCTTCACCTTGTCGGTAGTTGCTCGGCGCGAAGAGCGACGCACTTTTTTCTTTTCAACTGACACTATGGAATCACCTTGAACCACAGTCAACGTATCAACAGCAACAAGCGTCGTATCGCCCTTCCAGAGCACGCGTTCAAATTCCGTCAACTCCTTTTCTATACGCTCTTGCTCGCGTTTCATTGCCGTATCAGTGGGACAATAGGCAGCAAGGAAACGATCTTGAAGGTTTGACACCTTATAAATATCACCATCATAACGCGAGAGTGTGAAATAATCATCTGCCGAAAGCATCGATGCATTGTTATAATTGCTACCCATTAGCATGAGTTTGCCAAGATAGGGAGCGACTTCGTCATAATTCACCCAGAAAAGAGGAATTTTCTGAATGGAACCACTATAATCATCTGCACGATGCATAACGGGACAGATAGCGGTAACTCGCGTGCGCAACTGGGACATTGTGCGGTCATAATAAATAACCTCCTTAATGAAGTAAGATTTAACCTCTTCATTGGGCAAATCAGCGTCATTCACACGGAAGCGTCCATCTCGCTCTTCATATAAAATCTCGTGACGATCCATGAGTTGCTTGGGAGTAACCACATTATCAGCCTCAAAACGTTCGTTGCCGTCAAGTTTATAATCATATGCCTTAATCTGACGTCGAAGTAAGAGTTTGAAGAGATAATTAAAGAGGTTTTCACGTCCGTCTGCCGTTGCTGTCGTTGGGAAATAAAGCACGGCATTAGCATCTTCCGTGAGATCGAGTTCGCGGAAAATATCACGGCGCCATGTCGTCTCTGAGGGCATTGTGGGTGCTGTGGGGAAAAGACGATGAGTCGAAGCCACTGGTTTCGCCGTGGTCTGAGCGGGAGTAACTGACTCGGTAGCCTTGCGGCGTGCGGGTGGTTGCGCAATCATTGAGAGGGCACAAACCAAGAAAAGGAAGGACAACAGTAACTGTTTCATTGTTGTTAGTTGAAGTTCCGCCTCAGCAAAACGAACTGTTTCTCTTCTCATTCTGAGAGGCGAGATATAATACCTGAATCTCTTGAAATTATTGACAACAACGTTTTATTAAGTGTCTAAAATTTCAACAGAAGTAGCAAAAAATTTCTCCGATTAGACATCGGGATTATTTCACAATAATTTCGAGGGGTTGCGGGAGCGTTCTCTCAATTCCATCAGGTCCTATACAACGCACCCTAGAAAGGTAGAAGCGCTGACCGCCTTTAAGTTGGCGTACCAGTTCCTTTTGTGCGTCAGTAAAATTAGCCGAATTAGAAACCGAAAGCACGGTATTACCCATGCGATCAAAGAAGACCGCCTCAAAACCCAGCACTCGGAAGGGGATGTTAAGCAAACCATCATCTATTGCAGCACTCAAGGTGGTGAGTCCGAGAATCGTGCCTTTGGCTAAACGCCCGCCACGAAAAACATCGCCGCCAATAGTAATATACGCAGTCGGATCAGGCAACTTGCGCACCTTAAAGGTATATGTCCCCATTGATTGCGTACGACCATTCACCACTCCCGTCACATTAAAGGTGACAGGTTCACCTATCTTAGCTGGACGCGCAATGTATTTTCCGTTGCCTTGTGCAGTCAAGGAACCTCCTGTCATCGAAAGCGAAACCTTATTTGCAGGAACTCCAGAAGCGCTTACACTTACGGGATTGTCAAAACCTGCATAAAGCACATTCATCAAATCAGCTGCGACCGTAGCACCCAGAGGAGGAGCAATAACGTTATAACGCTGCGTAAATTCACGACGTATGATTTCGCCTGCGGCATTCGGCATTTGGATGTAACCGTTAAAACTATATTCACCAGGTCCTGGCACCGTAAACTCATATGCGCCATCTGTTGTAAGCAACTTTCCGTTCACATAGATTTCAGGACGCTGTGTCGTATCCACTGCAGCCATAAAGATCTGCGACTTAAAAGTTTGACCTGGGTAAAGCGTAGTTGCCTCGGGGAGCACGTAGGCATTGAGTTCGTTCACACGAATATCCTTGATATCAATATTGTCGGCTAGCACACGAAGTACTTCACCTTCCGTATTGCGAACGTCATTCTGCAACTTTGAAAGCATCGTAATTGATGCAATTGTGGGCATTTCCTCAAACATATATTGCTTCCAGTCCTTGCCCAAATTATCTTCACTCTTGGGTACATCTGTCGAGAGGTTGGAAGCGATAATTGCCTTTTCGCGTGGGTCGGAAATGAATCCCATCATCGTTTCACGGTAAGCAACAATCTTATCGTACAATTGCTGCCCCTTGCCATTATACCTTGATAGCATCACGATGTTTGAGGCATTTAGGTCTTCCTTATTCTCAAGGTTATCGGGATTACCATCCTTGCCATCCACCTCACGCGCTAAGGCCCAGCGAAGTTGTTCAGCAAATCCATAAAGCGAGTCGGACATTTCCTTAACCATCATTGCCTTGTCATACCAAGGACGCACCTTAGCGGGATTCTGCTCTAACTTTTCGGCAAAGTTATCATAAAGTGTCTGATTCTCCTGCATCGCATTGACCGTCGTACGATTCAAACTGTCGCCCACAAGAGTAAATCCCTTGAGCACATCACTCGAAACGTTTAACGCCAACATAGCCATCAGCACGATGTACATAAGATTAATCATGCGCTGACGCGGAGATATAGGTTTTTTCTTTACTGCCATTGTTTATGAATTAGCAAGCGGATTGCTTATAGCGGTAAGTTTCTTAATCATTTGGGCATACACGTCGTTCACTTCCTGAATCTTTGCTGCTAGGCCACGAGTTTGGTCGTTGATTTCCTCAATCGTATTAACCTGCTTGGAAATGCTGGCAAAGTGGAGGTCGTAAATTTTATTGATGCCAATAAGCGTGCGGTTGAGGTTCTCCATCTCTTGACTATCCTTGGTAAGGCGAGCTGTTTGTTCGTCAACCTTAGCGAAGGTTTCGGTCAAGATGCGCAACTTATCGATATACACTTGTGTTGCCGCCTCCATTTCGGGAGAAAGGACAGCTTGAGCACGCTGCAAGAGTTCATCGTTAGCCATACGAATGATTGAAGCGAGTTTCTTTGCTTCTTCTTCCGTTGTCGCATCGGCAACTGCAGCCTGCACTACAGGATGTTGTGCTGCGAGTTCGGCCTTTTCTACAAGCGTTGTGGATGCAGGTGCACCGCTAGAAGTTGTCGTCGCACTACCGCCAATAATGATTGTGCCACTTCCACCAACAACAGGAGTGCCGCCTCCAATAATCGCTGAACCACCAATAACGGCAGGACCTGCCCCAACGGCTGCTGCCGCACGTTCCAACTCTTGCTGTTCAGCATCTACCGTTTCACAGATATCTGTGTCAACATAAGTTGTTTCGGAGAGTCCTTCAGCCATTTCAATTTGTTCATCTGTTTCGAGTTCATCAGGAAGCGCCTTGCCGATTTCATTTTTATCGAATGGACGGTCAAATGCCGCTAGGAAAAACACGACGGCTTCTGTGCCCATTCCCAAGAAAAGCATCACATTGCCTCCCGGAAGGTGGGTCAACTTAAAAAGCGCACCGAGGATAACAACTGCGGCACCCCACGAATAAGCGTAATTTAAGAATGTCTGCCCTGGAACACTATCCATCCAGTGTTGCAAACGGGTTACGATATTTATCTTTGACATAATCAATTCTAGGTTTTAGGAGATTACTTGGTCACGGCCTTGGAACGAACACAACGGAAACCCACAAAAGAACGGGGTTGATTCTGATACTCCCAACTTCTCCAAGCAGAACGTATCAAAGAAATAGGATCTTTCCAAGAACCACCACGAACACTTTTACGCTTCAAGACATAAGGATCTTCTGCCGCTGCATTATAAACTAGTTCAGGATTAAGATCTGCCATAGCGGCAACGCCGGCTTCTGTATAAACCGTATTGGTCCACTCGGCAACATTACCCGCCATATCAAAGAGACCGTTTGAATTTGCGCCATAAATACCCACCCTCGAAGTGATGAGATTTCCGTCTTCGGTGTAGTTACCGCGGTCTGGTTTAAAGTTGGCATAGAAGCAACCCTTTTCGCTCTTCGCACTGTCTCCCGTCCAAGGGAAAGGATTATTTTCACGTCCACGAGCTGCAAATTCCCATTCTATTTCTGAGGGCAAGCGGTAACGCTGAATATAGCGTGCCTGAGGACCGAGCCCTTGAAGGAGATAGTTTGTGCGCCATGCGCAGAAAGCATTTGCTTGTTCCCAAGTTACGCCTACAACGGGGTAATCGTTATAAGCGGGCATGGTGAAGTAATGCTTCATGTATGTTTCGTTGCTAGCATTTGTAAAATCGTTCACCCAAACGGTTGTGTCTGGATAGACTGGTACAATGTAAGTATTGAGAAAGTCGTATAGTGAACTCAAGGGGCGCTCAATCGTTTGACGCACGATATTTCCATCGTCATCGATATAAGCAGTATCCTTTGAAATCATAATGACCTCATCAAGCGCCGCAGCAACATCCGTATTGAGGTTACGTTCTTTCGGATCGAGTCGATACTTACGGAGTGCAGCCTTTTCGTAATCGAAAATCTCATAACGATATACCAGTTGCTTCACGTCAAGCATCTTTGTGCCATCAATGGGGTGCGTAGTGTATACACTTTCTATCGCGCGTTGCTGATCTTCATCGGGTTTACGCCAAGGGATGGGTTTTGCCCAATTCAAGTGAGGCGTTACGGGTTCGCCATATTTATCGACCTCAATCTTATAAGTTTCATCACCACCATAAGAAGGGTCAGCAAGGCGCTCGCGAATAATAGAGTCGCGCACCCATTCAACGAACTGACGATACATGGAGTTGGTCACCTCCGTTTGGTCCATCCAAAATCCTTCAACAGAGATTTCGCGCTGTGGAACAGGGAGTCCCCACAAAGAGTCTGTCTCCATGCCTGCGCGCAAAAAACCACGCTTCACCTCAATCATGCCGAAAGGTGCTGGTTCATTATAATTTACGGAGCGTTGTCCGGTTACTTCGCCTCCGCTACGCATTGCACGCGAACTTCCCACACAAGCCGTAAGCAGCGTGAGCGCTAAGAGAGTGAAAAGAAATACGATTTGCTTCATATTTTGAGTTTATTTTAATTTTCAGAATAATATCTATGGTTTGGAATCATAGTCGCCATAAGAACTATAACCGCCTACAACCAGCGTACGCTTTTATGGGCATTACGTCCCTTCTTTCCGAGGTTGAGTTCTACTTTATATCCAAGGGTTATTTCGTGATTGCCTGCAGAAATTCCCATGCCGTTAATGTTTGCTTCGTAACCATAGCAGATATCTAAACCATGAAATACGAAACCAAAGAAGGCACCGATACTATACTGAGGTGCATAGTTCACACCGCCATAGAGCGTTCGCCCCTCACCGCTATACTTAACACGAGCCGTTAAATCGGTACGGAAATCCGTGCCATCGTAACGCAGGAGCACGGAGGGCGTTAATGTAATAAACGGATATTTTGTAGGAATATTGTAACCCGCCATGAAATTATAGGCAGAATTTACCTTTAATTCGCTCTTGTCACCTAAAGATATTTTGGGAGCACTCAAATGCTGCATTGCCAAACCTGCATACCACCGACGATGGGTGTAGAACAAACCTACGGAGGCATCAAACTGCGAACCGCTCATATCTCCACCTGAGAATACGGGGTCATTGGGATCGTTCGTTTCTGCTTTCCCGCCATCCACACTTTCGCTCAACATGTCGATTTGTAAACCGCCAGCCAACTTTCCACCCCAAAGAGAATGCTGATAGGCATACTGAGCGGAAAAACGCTTATGAGAGAACAGACCTATTTCGTCGTTTATCAACGTGAGCCCCACACCGTGGCGCGTAGTTCCGAGAGCAAAAGCAATGTCTGCACCAGCATAAAGCGTGCTTCCAGCATCTTCATACCCCGAAGCATGTGTTTGCATCGCAATGTTGATATTCAACTCATCTTGTCGACCTACGGCAGCTGGGTTCAGCATGGGTTCAACCTGCCAATAGCGCATAAATGCCGCATCATACTGCGCAAAACCAACTGCACTATTGCAACACACCACACACAGCAATAACCAAAAACGGTTTTGCTGAATACAAGAGAGTATATTGGAGAGCAATTTACGCATACTGAGGTATCTACAATGTCGTGCAAAGTTACAATTTATAAAGGAACTCCCTCTTTTTTTCCTACTTTTTTTGGATAACGAACATGGCAATTCAAACAAGTCGTTTTCCTGAGGTTTTGCACTGTTAATGAGTTGGAGATGCTTGATGGGGACCAACTGACGTATTTTTACGCTTGGAAACACTCGCTGGACTCCTGCTGGCGTTTTTTTGGCGCATGAAAATGCTCGCTGAGTTCCCGCTGGCATTTTTTGATGCTTGAAAATGCCAGCCGAGGACCTTCTTAATTATTTGCTGACATACGAGATTCAACCCGTGACTGAACTTAATAATGTATGAGGGAGAGTATATGTTTGCGACACACCAGAATTTCTTAAAATAGGGAGAAAACCTGCAGCACGCCATTTTTTTTACAAATCTTCCCATGCAGACCTGCATAGCGCCAGATGAGTTCAAAATCCGTCCCTGCAAACCAGCGTGGTGCCCTACGTTTTCAAAATCTATCTATGCGCACCGCATAGCGCCAGTTGATTTCAAAATCTGTCCCTGCAAACCAGCGTGGTGCCCTACGTTTTCAAAATCTATCTATGCTAGACATTTTCCACATCAGTCCCTACACACCTGCATGACACTGGATGATTTCAAAATGTACTCCTAACAAATCTAATTCAAATCGTTGTATTTATCATCTCCCACATGTGCCCCCAAAAATGATGTTTGATTTGCCCCCCTTACGCAATTGGTGTTACTTTTCAGAAAGGAAAGCGACAGCCTCACGTCCGCCTTGACGCTCACGTGCTTGAGGTCCGTTGCATCCTCCTTCATGAAGTCGCCAATCACCACTACACCTTTGGGCGTGTCAAAATAAGGTTTCAGCAGTCGGTTTTACATCTATTTTGACGGGGCAAGAACAATCACACCAACAACATGACAAGCAAAAAAAGAGGGCATGCCCTTCGGACATACCCTCTAATGTTTTATGAATGTAAGTGTCGATATCAGAAATCAGAAATAAACTTAATGAAAATCTAATCCTATCTCAAGATGACACTTAATTCTAAGTTGCGAACTTAGTCAGCCAACTTTGCCTTAATGAATTCACGATTCAAGCGAGCGATGTTAGCGATGCTTTCGTTCTTAGGACAAACTGCCTCACAAGCACGAGTGTTTGTACAGTTACCGAAACCGAGTTCATCCATCTTAGCAACCATTGCCTTAGCTCGCTTTGCAGCTTCGGGACGCCCCTGGGGAAGGAGAGCGAACTGAGAAACCTTAGAAGCAACGTAAAGCATAGCTGAACCATTCTTACATGCTGCAACGCACGCACCACAACCGATACAAGTTGCACAGTCCATAGCTTCGTCAGCATCCTGCTTAGGAATGAGGATAGCGTTAGCATCCTGGGGCTGACCTGTACGTACTGTTACGTAACCACCAGCAGCCTGAATCTTATCGAATGCTGAACGGTCAACCATACAGTCCTTGATTACGGGGAACGCAGCTGAACGCCAAGGTTCTACTGTGATAACGTCGCCGTCGTTAAACTTACGCATGTAAAGCTGACAAGTTGTAGCACCTGTAGCAGTCTTACCGTGGGGTGTGCCGTTAATATAGAGCGAGCACATACCGCAAATACCTTCGCGACAGTCATGGTCGAATACGAAAGGTTCCTTACCGTCGTTGATAAGTTCTTCGTTGAGGATGTCAAGCATTTCGAGGAATGAAGTATCATCGGGGATATTCTTCATTTCACGCTGTTCGAAGTGACCCGCATCCTTAGGACCATTCTGCTTCCAGTATTTAATGGTGAAAGAAATATTTTTTGCCATTGTTAGAAATCTTTTTGGGTTCTACGAATTAGTTCTTGTAGTTACGAGTCTGAACCTTGATTGCTTCGTATACGAGGGGTTCCTTGTGGAGAACGGGTTCCTTAGTGTCGTCGCCCTGATATTCCCAGCAACCTACATAGAAGAAGTTTTCGTCGTCGCGCTTAGCTTCGCCTTCTTCTGTCTGGTATTCTTCACGGAAGTGACCACCGCAAGATTCGTTACGTGTGAGTGCATCGTGTGCGATAAGTTCGCCCATGATGATGAAGTCTTCAAGGCGGATAGCCTTTTCGAGTTCAACATTCACACCTTCTGCAGTACCAGGAACGAAGAGGTTCGCATAGAATTCCTTACGGAGTTCCTTCATCTTAGCAAGACCAGTCTTCAAACCTTCTGCTGTACGACCCATACCTACGTAATCCCACATGATACGACCGAGTTCCTTGTGGATAGAGTCAACAGAACGCTTACCCTTAATTGAGAAGAGTTTCTGGATGCGTGCCTTAACTGCTTCCTCTGCCGCCTTAAATTCGGGGAGATCTGTAGAGAAGCGGGGAACTGTAATCTGGTCAGAGAGGTAATTCTGAATAGTGTAAGGAAGCACGAAGTAACCATCAGCAAGACCCTGCATCAACGCAGAAGCACCGAGGCGGTTAGCACCGTGGTCAGAGAAGTTACATTCACCGATAGCAAAGAGACCCTTAACCGAAGTCTGGAGTTCATAGTCAACCCAGATACCACCCATTGTGTAGTGAACGGCGGGATAAATCATCATCGGAGTTTCGTAGGGGCTTTCGTCAGTGATTTCTTCATACATGTCGAAGAGGTTACCATAACGAGCTTCGATTTCCTTGCGACCGAAGTCCTTAATAGCCTGAGAGAAGTCGAGGAATACAGCGAGACCTGTGTTGTTTACGCCGAAGCCCTTGTCGCAACGTTCCTTCGCTGCACGTGAAGCAACGTCACGGGGAACGAGGTTACCGAATGCGGGATAGCGACGTTCGAGGTAGTAGTCACGGTCTTCTTCGGGGATATCCTTACCCTGAATCTTACCTTCCTGGAGTTTCTTAGCATCTTCCAACTTCTTGGGCACCCAGATACGACCGTCGTTACGGAGTGATTCAGACATAAGTGTGAGTTTAGACTGCTTGTCACCGTGAACGGGGATACAAGTGGGGTGAATCTGCACGTAAGAGGGGTTAGCGAAGTAAGCACCCTTACGGTAGCAAGCCATAGCTGCAGAACAGTTACAACCCATTGCGTTAGTTGAAAGGAAGTAAGCATTACCATAACCACCTGTACCGATAACTACTGCGTGAGCAGCAAAGCGTTCGATAGCACCAGTAACGAGGTTACGAGCGATGATACCGCGAGCACGACCGTCGATGATTACAACGTCGAGCATTTCGTAACGTGTATAGAGTTCTACAGTACCAGCATTTACCTGACACATCAATGCTGAATAAGCACCGAGGAGGAGCTGCTGACCTGTCTGACCCTTAGCATAGAAAGTACGGCTTACCTGAGCGCCACCGAATGAACGGTTAGCCAACATACCACCATATTCACGAGCGAAGGGAACACCCTGTGCCACGCACTGGTCGATAATGCTTGCACTAACTTCAGCCAAACGGTAAACGTTTGCTTCGCGAGCACGATAGTCACCACCCTTTACTGTGTCGTAGAACAAACGGTAAACAGAGTCACCATCGTTCTGATAGTTTTTCGCAGCGTTGATACCACCCTGTGCAGCGATTGAGTGTGCACGACGGGGAGAGTCCTGGATGCAGAAGTTCTTTACTTTAAAGCCCATTTCACCGAGTGAAGCAGCAGCACTTGCACCAGCAAGACCAGTACCTACTACGATAACGTCGAGCTTACGCTTGTTCTTGGGGTTCACCAACTTCTGATGAGCCTTATAATTGGTCCATTTCTCTGAAACGAGACCTTCGGGAATTTTTGAATCAATTGTAGCCATTGTAAGGAATTGTTTAGTGTAAACCCTCATTTATATAATGAGTGTCCATAAACTAATTAAGAATTGATTTAGGCAGGAGAACCGCCAAGATTAGCAACATGCACTGCCGCAGAGGCTGCGACCAAAGAAACACAATGCCACTGCTACATACATCAAGATGATGACAGTAGAGTAGATGTAAGAGATGTTCTTCCAACGAGCGAACCAAATCTTACCATTCCAACCCATTGTCTGCATTGCACTCCAGAAACCGTGAGTAAGGTGGAACCACAAAGCAGCAAGCCACACGAGGTAAACAACCACGTAAACAGGGCAAGAGAATGTCTGCTGAATCCAGTAAACACCATTGGTAGCGAGTTCGTGATTACCTGCAGGAAGCAATTCCTGAAGCATCATGTTGTACCAGAAGTTGTAAAGGTGAAGCCCCATACCGAGCACAACAATCACACCAAGCACAAACATATTCTGTGAAGCCCATTCCACCTTAGCGGGACGATCTGTCACAGCATAAGCACTGTTACCACGCGCCTTCTTGTTCTGGAGCGTGAGCTTAATTGCGTAGAGGAAGTGAAGCACAACGAGCGCGCCAAGGCCTGCAGTAGCGACCAAAGCATACCAGTTCGCTCCCAACATCTCGCAAATCATGTTGTAACCTTCTGCAGAGAAGATTGCGACTACGTTCATGCATGCATGGAACGTAAGGAACAAAATAAGTGCTACGCCAGTAACTGACATAATCACTTTTCGTCCAATGGATGAATTACATAACCACATAGATGAAGTTAATTGAGTTAAAAAAGTTAGTGAATTAAAAATTGTTATGATTTTTCAAATCCAATGATCCAATTTACAACGCGCAAAAAAATCAAGCGTCACGTAAACATGCGGACACAATAAGGCAATATTAACCTTCTGCAAAGGTAAGTCACACACACCAAAGCACAAAATGAAAGAAAGGAAAATTAACTTTTTTCTACAAAAACAGATAAACAAGTGGAAAAATCAGAGGCAAATATTTGCCAATCAAAAGGAATTTAATACTTTTGCACTCGCTTTTAGCACAAACAAATTATTCATCACCAAATTTATTTACATTATGTACTTGGATTCTGTAAAGAAGCAAGAAATCTTTGGACAATACGGCGCGTCTAACACGGATACTGGTTCTGCTGAAAGCCAGATCGCCTTGTTTTCTTACCGTATTTCCCATTTGACGGAGCACATGCGCGCTAACCGTAAAGATAATACGACTAAACGCGCGCTTGTGAAGTTGGTAGGTAAGCGTCGTGCACTTCTCAATTATTTGAAGGATCGCGATATCAACCGTTACCGCGCTATCGTGAAGGCTCTCGGTCTCCGCAAGTAATCCAAACTTCTTGCAAAAGCAAACGAGCAGGATTGTGTCAATCGACACAATCCTGTTTTCTTATCTATACACCTCAACATTCAAAAGTTGCCCCCTATATACCCCCAACCATCTTCAAGCAATCATCTAGCATTTCATTTTTCATCCTATTATAAACTAAGCAACATACATACTCTAATGCTGGAATTCGAGCATTGCAAACGTACAGAAGGCATGGTGGCATAGTAATCACATAAGCAGCAACCACCTTATAGATATCAACAACATCAATTAGCCAATAGAATTTGTATATGTCATTTTTCAAAGAATAAATTTGCCTTATCAAAACTTTGTTTGTTCTTTTGCATCAGAAAACAAAAACAATTATCAACAACAAATTTAATTTAATACGACTATGGCTAAGAAATTTATCTGCACAGTATGTGGTTATGTTCATGAAGGTGAAACTGCTCCCGAAAGATGTCCTCAATGTAAGGTTCCCGCTACAAAGTTTAAGGAAGTAGACGAATCTGCTGGTTTGGCATTTGAGACAGAACACGAACTTGGTGTTGCGAAGGGTTGCGATGAAGAAATGATTAAGGATCTCAATGCGCACTTCATGGGCGAATGCACAGAAGTTGGCATGTACCTCGCAATGAGTCGCCAGGCTGACCGCGAAGGTTATCCCGAAATTGCTGAAGCCTTCAAGCGTTACGCATGGGAAGAAGCAGAACACGCAGCTAAGTTCGCAGAACTTCTCGGTGATGTTGTTTGGGACACAAAGACTAACCTTGAAAAGCGCATGATGGCAGAAAACGGAGCTTGCTCTGATAAGTTCCGCATTGCTCGCAATGCCAAGGCGCAGAATCTTGACGCTATCCATGACACAGTTCACGAAATGGCAAAGGATGAAGCACGCCACGGCAAGGGCTTTGAAGGTCTTTTCAACAGATATTTTAAGAAGTAAACAAAAAGAGCAACGCCTCAGGGCGTTGCTCTTTTTAGTTAGTTGACGAGTAGACAAGGTACGAGTAGACGAGAGCGCCGTGCGGAGGGTATTCCGGACAGCGCTCTCGTCTACTTTTTTATAGGTCAACCAACAAGCGTTCAACTCAGTAACCGCTTGTTTACTTGTACCCTGTTTACTCGTTTACTTAATCAAATTCTTACCTGTCATTTCTGCAGGTTGTTCCAATCCCATGATGTGAAGAATTGAAGGCGCAACGTCCGCGAGAACACCATCTTCTACCTTCGCATCCTTATTTTCTGTTACATAAATGAAGGGAACGGGGTTGAGTGAGTGTGCTGTATTGGGCGTGCCGTCAGGATTGAGTTCATTATCAGCGTTACCGTGGTCGGCGATGATGATAGTTTCATAACCTACAACCTTAGCTGCTTCTACCGTTTCAGCAACGCAGGCGTCAACAGCCTTAACGGCCTTTTCTACTGCTTCATAGATACCTGTGTGACCTACCATGTCGCAGTTTGCAAAGTTCACTACGATGAAATCATACTTATCTTCCTTAATCGCAGCAACGAGCTTGTCCTTCACTTCGTAAGCAGACATTTCGGGTTGAAGGTCGTAAGTTGCCACCTTGGGAGATGCAACGAGGATACGGTCTTCGCCTTCGTAGGGAGCTTCACCACCACCGTTGAAGAAGAAGGTTACGTGAGCATACTTTTCTGTTTCAGCTGTGTGCAACTGCTTGAGACCCTTGCTTGCGATATATTCGCCGAGCGTATTCGTTACATTTTCCTTTGGGAAGAGGATGTGAACATTCTGGAACGAAGCATCGTAAGGTGTCATGCAGTAGAACTGAATACCAGGAATTGTCTTCATGCCTGCTTCGGGCATATCCTGTTGAGAGAGCACGATAGTGAGTTCCTTAGCACGGTCGTTGCGGTAGTTGAAGAAGATCACCACATCGCCTTCCTTGATTGTGCCGTCAACGTTTGCGTTATTAATGGGGAGGACAAACTCGTCAGTCACATCCGCATCATAACTTTCCTGCATAGCCTGCACCATGTCAGTTGCCTGCTTACCCTTACCTTCTACGAGAAGATCGTAAGCTTCCTTCACGCGTTCCCAACGCTTATCGCGGTCCATCGCGTAGAAGCGACCTACGATAGAAGCAATTGCAGCACCGTTAGCGTCGCAAACACCCTGGAGTTGTTCGATAAAGCCCTTACCACTCTTGGGGTCTGTGTCACGACCGTCCATGAAGCAGTGAACAAATGTCTTGTCCTGAACACCATATTCCTTCGCCACTTCAATGAGTTTAAAAAGATGGTCGAGAGAAGAGTGTACTCCACCATTTGAAGTAAGTCCCATGAGGTGAAGTCCCTTACCATTCTGCTTAGCGTATTCGTAAGCAGAGATTACTTCAGGGTTCTGAAGAATAGAACCATCAGCACATGCGCGATTGATCTTCACGAGGTCTTGATAAACAATACGACCTGCACCAATATTCAAGTGACCAACTTCAGAATTACCCATCTGTCCGTCAGGCAAACCTACATTTTCACCAGAAGCCTGAAGTTGTGAGTTCGGATAATTTGCGAAAAGCGAATCCATGTAGGGAGTTGCCGTTTGGAAAATCACGTCACCCTTACCCTTGTTACCAATTCCGTAACCGTCGAGGATCATCAAGAGAGCTTTCTTTGCCATAGTATATTTGTATTTATTAAATGTGTTTTTGAAAGGAGAAATCTAGATGTTCTAGGCATTCTAGATCTCTAAACATTTTTAGCGCACCGCAATGCATTCAATTTCTACCAACGCATTCTTGGGAAGTGTCTTTACGGCAACAGCCGAACGTGCAGGACAAGTTCCCGGGAAGAATTCAGCATAAACGCTATTCATATCTGCAAAATCTGCCATATCTGCAAGGAAGACGGTGGTCTTTACCACGTTCTCCATCGTCAAACCCACTTCTGCAAGGATGTTTTGCATATTTGTGAGTGATTGACGCGTCAATTCCTTTACACCACCTTGGGCAAATTCACCCGTGGCGGGATCAATAGGAAGCTGACCAGAAACGAATACGATGCCATTGGCTTCGATAGCCTGACTGTAGGGCCCAATTGCTGCGGGAGCCTTGGTTGTTGCTATTTGAGTTTTCATTTTTTGAGGTTATGGGGTTATAGGTTATGAGGTTTTAAGGTTATGCAGACATTGTTGTTACAGGTTTTGAGGACTATACAGACCAGATGGGACCTTATAACCTCATAACCTTAAAACCTAAAAAATCACTTTAAGTAATCATCGAAGTAACGCGTGATACGCTCGTGCAAATGCACCATGTCCTTGCCCATCATGTTGTGACCTTGTCCAGGATAAACAAAATAGTCGGGTTGTGTGCCAGCATCAGCTGCTGCACGAAGAAAGGAGAGACTGTGCTGCAATATACATGTCGGGTCGTTATACCCTACAATAATCTGGAGTCTGCCCTTCAAGTTCTTTGCCTTGTTAAGAAGGTTTGAACCTTCATAACCTTCAGGGTTTTCCTGAGGGGTATCCATGTAGCGTTCGCCATACATAACTTCGTAAAGTTTCCAGTCAATTACAGGACCGCCCGCAACACCAACCTTAAACACGTCGGGATATGAACACATGAGATTTGTAGTCATAAAACCACCAAATGACCATCCATGCACACCCAAGCGGTCTGCATCGACATAAGGAAGCGACTTCAAGTATTCTACACCTTTTATCTGGTCTTCCATTTCAGCGACACCGAGACGACGGTGCGTACAACTCTCAAACTCAAAACCGCGATACTGCGAACCACGATTGTCGACAACAAAGATTAAGTATCCCTTCTGCGCCATATAGATTTCCCAAGGACGCGCTGCGTAGTTCCAACTTTCATCTACGTTGTGTGCATGAGGTCCACCATACACATAAACAACAGTTGGATACTTCTTCGCAGGATCAAAATTCACAGGCTTCACCATACGGAAGTAAAGATCTGTGCTATCGTCAGCCGCTTTAATAGTACCGCATGAAAACTCGGGTACGTTGTAACCATCCCAAGGCGTACCTGCCTGATGGAGCGTAATTGTTGCGGGTTTTGTTGTACTCAGAAGATCAATCTGTCGGTAAACGCCAGGAGCGCGCCACGTATCGCAAAGATAGTTTCCACTTGCCGAAAGACGCGCACTGTGTACGCCCTTACCATTATCGAGAAGCGTGCGCTTCAAGGTATTTACGTCCACACTATAACAATTGTGGCGGATGGGGAGCGCTTCATTCGACTTATAGATAACGCTCTTCGCTTTCTCATTAAATCCTAACACATCAATGACCTCGAAATTGCCCTTCGTGAGTTGCGCCAATCCCTTGCCAGTTACATCAAAGAGGTAGAGGTGGTTATATCCGTCACGACGTGATTGGTAAATAAACTTGGTGTCATCCCAAGGCAAGAACACAATAGGCGTCATGGGTTCTACGTAACGCGCATTTGTTTCTGTGTAAAGCACCTGCTTGCGCGCTCCAGAGGTTGCATCATAGGCCACCAATTCTGATTTATCTTGCGAACGGGGTACTTCAATAACATATACCGTTTGTTCGTCAGGACTCCACGCAATGTTCGTGTAATAACGATCCGTGTTATCACCCGTCTGGAGGTAAACGGTCTTATCTGTTGCAGGATTGTAAATACCGACCCAAACCTTATGACTTGTCATCCCTGCCATAGGATATTTCTCAGGTGCAAGCGTTGCTACACGGGGAGAATTATCCACAAGGGGGAAATCCGTCACCATCGTTTGGTCCATTTTATAGAACGCAAGTAAGTTGCCCTTCGGACTCCAGAAAAGTCCATTGTGAATGCCAAACTCATCGCGGTGTACACTTAAACCGTATTGCATTTCGCGAGAACCATCTGTGCTGATTTGAGATGCCGTGCCGTCTGCCTTTTGCACAAAGAGGTTCCAGTCCTTCAAATACGCCACACACTTACTTGCACGCGCCACGCCTCCTTCAGGAATACCAGCAGGAAGGGCAAGCGTCCACACGATTTGCTTCTTCACCCAATCGTAGCGCACTAAGTATTTGCCCGTATTGAACTCTGCAATAGTTTCACCTGCAATAGGAAAACTAGCATTGAGAAGGTTGCGCACCTTGCCGTATTTTTCCTCATCTAAAGCTGCATTAACTTCAGCTTCCGTAAAGAGCACTTTGGCTTCTTTCAAGAGTTTTCCTTTAGCATTCGCAAGTTGCGTCACTTCCTCTACGTCCAACTGCATGAGGTTATCTCCCCACCATGCCGTATAGAGATTCTTGGGTTGCAAGTTCCAATAATTCGAACCGCCCCACATCAAATCATCGAGCGTAAATTGCTTTAATTGTGCCGTCATAAACGTTGGAAGGAGCGCTAGGGCGACAAGCAGGGCTCCTTTAAGATATTTGCTAAACATATAGGTTGATTAAGGGGTTTTATTAAAATTGGAGTTCACTTTATTCCTCCTTGCAGTAGAACGGGAATCGTTCTTCTAAACCATATTCCCGGAATAGTTCAAACATTTCTTCGTTCCAGCTGCGCTTACGATGATGTTCCTTCTGATTTTGAATGTAATTCTTGACCACATCCTTATCTCCTATTGCATAGGTAAAGGCAGCATAAGATTTTGCCCACCCATTAAACTTAGGGAAAAGTTGTGCATTTGCTTCTATATAATTTCTTGCAGAAATCTTAAGTTCTCTCATTAAATCTGAGAGCGCATATGTCGGGGGTATTTCAAGAAGCAGATGAATATGGTCGGGCATACCGCCAATTCTATGTAACACACATCCTTTTCCTTTTACAAAACCATAGATAAATTTATAGAGTTCCCTCTCATACTCTTCAGTTATCGCAGGCACACTACGATGCGTGCGGAATACAATATGATAAAGTAATGATGTGTAACTCATAATGTCACCTAATATAATTTTGCCTAAAGGGAAGATGCCCGTAATGCCCCCGTAGGAGGGCACACTTGCCTAACCGCTGGTGAACGCAGTGAACCTGCGGTAGTGGGGAAGCAATTGGAAGTCTCTATCGGTCCCCGTAGGAGGGCCCACAGCAACAGGAGTCTCAATGCAGGAAATTCAGGATGTATACGCTGGATGTTGTGGGTCCTCCTACGGGGACCGTATGGGAGTGCAGACGGATGCTCGCCATTCCGCAGGTTCGTTTCACTCACCCGCGGTTAGGCAAGTGTGCCCTCCTACGGGGGCATTACCGACTGTTTTTCCGCCACTCTCACACACCATCGCTGTTATCACTTCTGCCCAAACTTACGAGCAAAAGGTTTCTTGCCATCTTTACGATCGAAGGACTTCTTTGCGCGGTCAAATGACTTACCCCCCTTATCGAAAGACTTACCGTCCTTACCAAAGGACTTTCCCCCCTTAAAAGGTTTGCCTCCTTCACGCTTTTCAAACTTGCGAGGTTGTCGTTCAGAGTCGCTTTCTTCGCCTTCCGCTTCACGGCGGCGGCGACGTTCAAGTGCGTCTTGATTGCGCACGAATTCCTGATGGCGACGCTTTAAGAGTTCATAAGCGGGATCGTAGTCATCGTTGCGCTCAATCTGTCGGGGGCGGTCGTTAAAATCTCCACGATCGCGCTTGAAGCGACGCTTTTCTCCCATCTTGCGCAATTCACCCTCTGTTTTCACCTCGCCTCCCTCAGCACGGAAATCCTTCATTGTGCCATCAAAGATGACGTACTTGCGGAGTTCACAATCAAGCGCTCCATTGTAAAGAGGAGTCTTGAGCGAAGGACGCATACCAATTTCGCGGAACAAGTCTTCTTTGTAACTAATCACGTGTGCTTCACCACCCTTGAATGCATGCTTGAGGCGATTGCCGAGTGTGCGATACACTTCATAGAGAACTTCTGGTTTCAGACGCTCGCCGTAGGGAGGGTTCGTAATCATGATGGCAGGTTGTTCGGGTTGCGTAAAATCACGAATATCACGTTGCTGAATCACCAGAAGGTCTGCAACCCCCGCATTCTTAGCATTTGCACGAGCAGCCTCAACCGCACGCAAGTTCAAGTCATAACCATAGAACTTATGATCACACTCACGTTCTTGCGAGTCATCATTGTAAATACGATCGAAAAGATCGGCATCAAAATCCTTCCACTTTTCAAAACCAAACTCCTTGCGGAATACGCCAGGGTAGATATTGCGTGCCATAAGAGCCGCCTCGATGAGCAATGTACCCGAACCACAGAAGGGATCCACGAAGTCGCTCTGCATATCCCAACCCGAGAGTTTGATAAGCCCTGCCGCAAGCACCTCATTGATCGGTGCCTCAACGGTAGCCACACGATAACCACGCAAGTGCAGACTTTCGCCCGAAGAGTCAAGAGAGAGCGTTGCCACGTCTCCTGCTATATGCATATTCAAGCGGATGTCGGGGTTAGAAATGCTAATATTGGGGCGATCGCCCGTAGTGTCGCGGAAGTAATCTACGATAGCATCCTTCACTTTATAAGCAACGAACTTAGAGTGGCGGAATTCATCGGAATATACCACTGTATCCACCGCAAAGGTCGTATCATTATCCAAATATTCTGACCAGTTGATGGCACGCACCCCGTCATACACTTCGTCTGCACTTCCTGCCTTGAAATGTTTAATGGGTTTTAATATGCGCACAGCCGTACGGAGGCAGAAGTTTGCGCGATACATCATTTCCTTGTCACCCGTAAATGAAACCATACGGCGACCTATTTGCACATTGTCCGCACCGAGTTCAATCAACTCCTGTGCCAACACTTCTTCAAGACCTTGGAATGTCTTTGCGATGAGTTCAAATTGCATTGTCTATATTATCTTAATTATGTCCCTCGCTGCATTTCATTCTAACAAAACGCTACGGCAGGCAATCCATTGCGAATCACTAGGGACGACACAAAACGGTCGTACTCCCCTAACACGTTACAAAATTACAGATTTTAACGTTACATATCGCATAAAGCCCGCAATCTTTTCTCTTGAAAAATAAGTTTTCGCACTTACCTGAGGATTTTGACAAATACAACAACAAGAACCATAGGTAAAACCCACCTACCCTCCTCCCGCTTGCAAACCCTCGCCCGCTTATTGAACACACCAAAGGGCAGAAAGCGCATTTTTGAGGGGTGACAGATTGCATTTTGGGGGAATAAATCAAATTTTACTAAAAATATCAAAAACTTTAACACTCAGAATTGAGCTTTGACACTATATGTCCAGATATATTCAGAACTTTGCGACGTCAAACCACAAGAACAAGGAACGAAACCGTTCAGGGCAAGACAACCATTTACGCGTGCAACGCTCTTGTATCCCACCGTCGGTTTGCTCCATACAATGGCAAGTCCCTCTTATTCTGATTATAAACTAAAACAAATAAACTATGGAAAACACAGCAACCCTCACAACGCGTTTAGACCAAAAGACAACTTCTAACTTCACATGTCTTGCCTGTATTGCCGCACTTTATAGTGAAATTTTGGGCGAAGAAATCACCCTGCGCAAAGTGCTCCACCTGCTACACGTACAACTTGCAGGTTTCATGCTCATTCCGCTTGCAGCATGGAACCTAGGCATGTTGATGCTGGGACTCATTTGGTTCGCATCCGCACTTTGTAGCGCTAAAACAGAATGGAGCAAGCATCCCTAAACTATCACAACGGTAAGAAAAAAAGAGGCTGTGGCGTATTTTGTATATACGGCACAGCCTCTTTTCATAGTTACACAAGATGTGTACTTGCAAGTCCAACACATCTGAAGCGAACGAGAAGTTGATATACTCCATAAAAAAACATAGGCCCCCTTCCAACGTGCTGGCACGATGAAAATAACTTAATGACGAACGTCGCACCATGCATAGCGGCAAACAAACATGCAGAATTATCACAGTAAGGGGAGTTTGATAAATTTCAAACCACAAATTTATCACAGTAAAGGACGTTTGATAAAAATCGAATCGCAAATTTATCACGACAGGGGACGTTTGATAAAATTTAGGTCAAAAATCCGTCACCGAAGGATGTTAGGGAGCCACGCCCAATCGAAAAGGAGCGCCACACATCGCGTTAGGCGAAACAAGAAAAACGAGCGCACGTCCCGTCCTATGCTTGCGTCGAAGGCGGGAGGAATGGCATTTGAAGACTGTTCGCAACGTAAATAACAACGGAGGATGTGCCAAAATTAATCTAGCACATCCTCCTCGATCCTATTAATAATGGTGTTTGCTCTAAAAGCAATTCCCCTAAAGACTATCTCAACAACTGAAGATAAACATCGAGTGCACGCTCTAGTTCGCTCAAACATATAAATTCATCGGCCGTATGCGAGCGTGCAGATTCACCAGGTCCGAGTTTGAACGAAGGGAAGGACATCAGCGCCTGATCACTTAGCGTGGGCGAACCATAAGGCACCCCTCCGAGCGCCACACAGCGCTGAATGAGCGGGTGTGTTTCAGGGATGGAAGAAGAATTAAGACGCGTGCTTCGCGCCTTCACGTCGGAAGAAAGGTGCGCCGCTATTTCATCTAAAACCTGCTGATTGGAGTAACATTCATTGGTGCGTACGTCCACAACAAACGTGCATGCATCGGGCACCACATTATGTTGCGTCCCCGCATTCACCTGCGTCACACTCATCTTCACGGGACCTAAAAGTGGCGACACGCGCTCAAACTGATGCGTGCGCAACCATACTATATCATCAAAGGCTTTGTAAATAGCATTCACCCCTTCCTCGCGAGCAGCATGGCCTGACACTCCGTGAGCAGTACAATCTAACACCATCAATCCCTTTTCCGCAATAGCGGGATGCATACCCGTGGGTTCGCCAACAATGGCTACATCGATGGGAGGCAATAAGGGCAAGGCGCGCTCAATGCCATTGCGCCCGGACACCTCTTCTTCAGCGGATGCTAGGTAAACAAGGTTATAGGGCAATTGTCCATCATCCTCATTATTTAATTGCATAAAAGCGAAAAGCAATGCCACCAGTCCGCCCCCACAATCATTGGCACCTAAACCATAGAGGCAATCACCCTCAAGCGTAGGCACATGAGGTTGACGCGTCCACCCACTCACGGGTTTTACCGTGTCTAGATGCGCATTGAGCAACACGGTGGGACGGTTGGGCAAAAATGTATTGCCAACACACCATATATTATTGACCTCACGCTGGGGGTGAAGTCCCTGTTTGAGCATGTAGTGTTCGAGCGCATCCGCCTTTTGCGCCTCATCGCGACTAATGGCAGGAATGCTTATAAGCGTCGTTAAAAGTTGTTGCATATCAAGAGACTGTTTCCTGTTTTTGTTATCCGTTTGATGCCCTGCAAAGTTGGGTAAATTGCTCGGATTGTTAAAAAAAATTACCAACAAACTACCCTCGGATGCAGAAAAACCTATAACTTTGTCCGAAATAAACCTCGTTTTAGGGGTTCCAACAAACTTACATCGTAGGGTTACAATGCCCCACACCACGACTTATGCTCAACAATTCACACTTTGCCACCCTCATTCAGGAACAAGCAGCCAAGTATGGCGACACTCATGTAATGTCGTATCGCGATTATGACTTAAACAAGTGGATTCCTATTTCATGGAACACCTTTGCCGAGAAGCAGGTGTTGCTATCGCGTGCTTTGCTCGCCCATGGTGTTGAGGTGCAAGAACGTGTGGGCGTGTTCTCTCAAAACAAACCCGAATGTCTGTTTGTAGACTTTGGCGCCTATGCTATCCGTGCCATCACCATTCCATTTTTTGCCACAAGCAGCACGGCACAGGTGGTCTATATGATTAATGATGCCGAAGTGCGCTATGTCTTCGTTGGCGAACAACAGCAGTATGACACCATGATGGCGCTGGGCGATGCTTGTCCGACGCTGAAGAAGGTGATTATCTTTGACCCTAAAGTAGTGCGCACCGAGGGCGACACCCTTTCTGTATATTTGGATGAATTCCTTGCCAACACTGACCCCGCTTTGGATGCGGAGCGTGAAAAGCGACAGAAGGAAGCGCAACCCAAGGATTTGGCGAACATCCTTTATACAAGCGGTACGACTGGGCAAAGCAAGGGCGTAATTCTCACCCATGAGATGTACATTGAAGCGCTCAGAGTAAACTCTAAGGCGGTACCCATCCGCGAAGGCGACACCGCCATTAACTTCCTTCCCTTTGCTCACGTTTTCGAGCGTGCGTTCTCCTATTGGTGTTTGGCTGAAGGTCTCCACCTTGCCGTGAATTTGCGTCCGCTTGACATTCAGAAGTCGTTAACGGAGGTACACCCCAACTGCATGTGTTCCGTTCCCCGTTTTTGGGAAAAGGTTTATCAGGGCGTGTTACAGAAGATGGAATCAGGTTCGTTCATCCAGCGCACCCTCATCAAGAATGCGCTTGACGTTGGTTCAAAGTGCTGGTTGGAATACACATCAAAGTGCTTACCCATCCCGTGGTTGCTCCGCATGCGCTACAAGTTCTATGACCACACCATCATTCACCTCCTCCGCAAGACGTTAGGTTTGGAAAACGCCTACTTCTTCCCCACCGCTGGCGCGGCCGTTTCTCCTGAAGTAGAGACCTTCGTACATGCCGCAGGGTTGAATATGCTCGTAGGTTACGGATTGACGGAATCTACCGCCACCGTTTCTTGCGACGTCATTGGCAAACCCTTCACCAAGGGTAGTGTAGGTCGCCTCGTTGACGGACTCGAATGTAAGTTTGGCGAAAACAATGAAATTCTGCTTCGCGGTAAGACCATTACCCCTGGATATTACAAGAAACCCGAAGAAACGGCTGCCGCTATTGATAAGGACGGATGGTTCCACACGGGTGATGCTGGTTACATGAAGGATGGCGAACTCTTCCTCACGGAGCGCATTAAGGACTTGTTTAAGACGTCTAACGGTAAGTATATCGCACCGCAGATGATTGAAACCAAACTCGTCTTAACCCGCTATAACACACAGGTTGTTGTCATTGCCGACAAGCGTAAGTTTGTATCTGCGCTCATCGTGCCCGACTATGCCCTTTTGCGCCAATATGCCGCTGACAACGGGCTGAATTGCACAACCAACGAAGAACTCTGTCAGCATCCTGAAATTATCAAAATGATTCAAGAGAATATTGAGACGCTACAACAAGACTTTGCTCCCTACGAAAAGGTGAAGCGTTTCACTCTCTTACCCCAACCCTTCACGATGGAGACGGGCGAACTCACCAACACATTGAAGATTAAGCGTCGCGTGGTTTACGAAAAGTATGCCGACATTATTGACGGCATGTATGCAGAGTGACGTGTAAGGCACCATCAACCCTAACTTACACCCCACTGGTATAAACGCGACACCGCAGTATATGATAACGATTGAACAACTCAAAGAAACCACTGAGCGCGTAGAGGCGCTCAACCGCTACCTCGATATTGATGCTAAGATTATTGAGCACGAGGAAGAATTGCTCCGCACGCAAGACCCCGGATTTTGGGACGATGCAAAGCGTGCAGAAGAGCAGATGAAAAAGGTTAAGGGATTGGAAAAGTGGATTAAAGGGTACCGTGAGGTTAAAACCCTTGCCGACGAACTCACCCTTGCTTTCGATTTCTACAAAGAAGAGATGGTTACGGAAGAAGAGGTTGACGAAGCCTATGCCAACACGCTCCGCGCCTTGGAAGAATTGGAACTCCGCAACATGCTCCGTCAGGAAGAAGACCCGATGGATTGCGTCCTAAAAATCAACTCTGGTGCTGGTGGCACGGAGAGTCAGGACTGGGCATCAATGCTGATGCGTATGTACATGCGCTATGCCGAAGCCAATGGTTATAAAGTCACCATCGTCAACCTGCAAGACGGCGACGAAGCCGGCATCAAGACCGTGACTATGGAAATTGAAGGCGACTCTGCCTATGGTTATTTAAAGAGCGAAAACGGAGTACACCGCTTGGTGCGCGTGAGTCCCTACAACGCTCAGGGTAAGCGCATGACGAGTTTCGCTTCTGTCTTTGTCACGCCACTCGTTGACGACTCTATTGAGGTGTACGTAGATCCTGCCCGCATCAGTTGGGATACGTTCCGATCTGGCGGAGCGGGTGGTCAGAATGTCAACAAGGTTGAAACGGGGGTGCGACTCCGCTACCAATACCAAGACCCTGACACTGGCGAAGAGGAAGAAATCCTCATTGAAAATACGGAGAGCCGCAAGCAACTTGAAAACCGCGAGAATGCCATGCGACTCCTGCGCTCACAACTTTACGACCGTGCCTTGCAAAAGCGCAAAGCTGCGCAAGCCAAGATTGAAGCGGGCAAGATGGACATTATCAACGAAACCTATGAATTGACCATTAGCAATCTCTAATCCAATATTTCTAGCTGCCGACGTTCCG
>CALCHM010000124.1 GCA_937901345.1 uncultured Prevotella sp.
GGGCGTTGCCCTTCGCTATGTAGATTATGCCCTTACAGGGCGTTTTCACTCCGCATGGTAGTTGTACTTTGTTCTCTGTACTCTGTTCTCTGTACTCTGTTCTCCCCCCCTTACTTCACCATCACCTTCTTTTGGTCAATAATATTGATGCCTCTTTGGGGAGTGGTGAGGCGTTGGCCTGCGGTGTTATAGATGGTGGAAGGTGTGGCGTTGGGTTGTGCGGTGATGCCTTCGATGTGGGTAGGTGTGGAGAAGTTGATGGCGAGCGTTGAGGCTTGCGCGAGGTTACACTCTAACCAGCATTGGTTGGCGGGGAGGTTGGTGGTGCCGTCGAAGGTTTGGAATGCCTTTTCGGCAAGGATGAATTTCTTTGAATCGCCGCTTTGCGAGAGCGTGCTCGCCACGTAGTTGCCCTTTAGTAAGGAGGCGGGGAGTGCACTCACGGTTTCGCTATCCGACATGGTGATGACGAATTGATATGTGCCCGCACTCCCATTAACGATGGTGGGGGTGCCGCTCTTGAGTGTTTCGCCAGGGTGGGCAAGTGCTTGCATGGTGCATGTGTAATTGCCCGCTTCGCCCGATTTGATGTCGCTCAACGTGGCGTCGTAGGCAATGATGCCCTCGGGAATCACCACGTTGAAGGGCAAGCACAATGGCGCCACGCCCCCTTCGGTGAGGGTTAGTGGAAAGGTCGAGACCTCCT
The DNA here is from genome assembly GCA_937901345.1 of uncultured Prevotella sp. Taxonomy (GTDB): domain Bacteria; phylum Bacteroidota; class Bacteroidia; order Bacteroidales; family Bacteroidaceae; genus Alloprevotella. The sequence goes on from CALCHM010000124.1 coordinate 707, forward strand.
CAATGGTGTAGGTGGCGAGTCCCGCCTTCGTGGCTTTGTCATTGCCCGCCACGCCGTGTTCCTTGTACACGTTCATGTAATTAATCCCCTCGCTACTGCTTCGGATTTTGTACACGTCGGGGGTTGAAGTCTCTTCAAAGAGGTAGATGCCCGCCTCGCTCTGATTGTCTGAGAACATAATGTGCCCCCACTTGGTGAGTTTGGGTTCTTGAAGCACCTTGCCTTGCATCGAGAGTGTAAACCCCACTCCCGAGGGTTGCACGATGCAGATTTCATCGCCCGCGGCGGTGGTGGAATAATGGTCGGGCGAGATGAGTTTAAACCCCTCACTCCCGCTATTGTCGTGTGTCGTGTTGTAACCTATGAAAAGGGGGTTGCCGTTATAATTGATGTGGTACGCCCCGTGAAATTCGGGGTTGATGATGACGGAGAAGAGGCGTATGGTGCCGTCGGCAAGCGCTACAACACCCATGTGCGCACCCTCACTCACGTCCGCCTTAACGCTCACGTGCTTGAGGTCCGTAGCATCCTGCTCCATGAAGTCACCACTCACCACGGCGCCTTCGGGGGTACCGAAATAAGGCGTCAGGTCAATCTCTTCGCCCGCCTTGGCTATGATGGTGATGGCGTCGTATTTGCGGTTACGAATCATCTCCATCTGACTCGTGAGGTTGCTCACCACCTCGGGATGTGCCGAAGCCTTATTTACGGTTTCGTCAAACTCACCATTAACGGAGGCAAAAATTTGTGGCGTAGTGGAATACCCCGTTTCAATCTTGGGTCCCCAAGGAATCATTGCCGCACCGCCCTTGGGTTCGATAAATTTCCAACTTTCCGTGCGAAGCGTGAGGGTGTGGTTCTGAGCCATGCCCATGGCAAAGGCGCGTCCCTTTTCGTCATTGCCAAACCAAGTAGCCACTTCGCCAGGCATACCGTCCGTAGAGCGTGCTTCGCCATTGCTTACGCCCGCTATGCGTGCCATCACGTCGAGGAAGTCGATTTGCGAAACGAGCGCATGCTTCACCGCCTGCTCCTTAATAACGGCGGGCCAATGCACGATGAACGGCACGCGTGTGCCACCCTCATAGGCGCTATACTTACCGCCACGCAAACCGCCCGTAGGACTATGTTCGCCCACGAGTTCCTCTGCCTGATCAACGTATCCATCGTCAAGCACGGGACCATTATCGCTCGTGAGGATAATCACCGTATTTTCAAGCAAACCCTGCTCTTCGAGCGCACGTACAATCTCGCCCACGCTCCAGTCGAATTGCACGATGGCATCGCCACGCAAACCCATTTCGCTCTGTCCGCGGAAACGAGGGTGGGGGAAGCGGGGCACGTGCACATCGTTCGTAGCAAAGTACATAAAGAAGGGCGCCTCGCGGTTTTCCTTGATGAAGTCCACGGCATGCACCGTAATGCTATCCGCAATGTTCTCGTCCTTCCAAAGCGCTTTACCGCCACCCTTCATGTAACCAATGCGCCCAATGCCGTTTACGATAGAATTGTCGTGCCCGTGGCTCGAGCGGAGGTTGTAACACAATTCGGGATTGCTCGCCCCGGTAGGTTCGCCCTCAAAGTTCTTGTTATAATTCACGTAGATGGGCGCCGAGGGGTCGTAGTTCGCCACCTCCCCATTTTCGATAAACACACAAGGCACACGGTCCGCCGTAGCTGCCATGATGTAGGAATAGTCAAACCCGATGTCCGCCAACGCAGGCGTAATGGGCGCATTCCAATCTTGCTTGCCCGTTTCCGCACCAAGTCCAAGGTGCCATTTACCAAAGGCCGCCGTACGATAGCCCGCCTCTTTAAATACGTCGGCAACGGTCACCTGCTCGGGCGCAATAATCATGCCCGCATTGCCCGCCGCCACGTCCGTACCCGCCTTGCGCCAGGGATATTGCCCCGTGAG
>CALCHM010000125.1 GCA_937901345.1 uncultured Prevotella sp.
CAAATCCGAAATTGAGGAGCAACGCAGCAGTTTGCTCATTATGACACAACGCCCTCCAGAAGGGAATGATAGGTTTATTCGCGTCCAGCACGCTTACGTGCCAAATGATCTAAGATAACCTTGCGCATTCGCATGGACTTGGGCGTTACTTCAAGGTATTCATCTTCCTTGATGTACTCCAAGGCTTCTTCGAGCGAGAAAATGATGGGCGGAATGATGCGCGCTTTGTCGTCGGCGCCCGATGCGCGCATGTTCGTGAGTTGCTTTGCCTTCGTTACGTTAATCACGAGGTCGTTGTCGTGGATGTGTTCGCCAACAACCTGTCCGGCATAGACTTCATCTTGCGGATTGATGAAGAACCTACCGCGGTCTTGCAAGTGGTCAATGGCATAAGCGTAGGCCGTACCTCCCTCGAGAGCTACCAACGATCCGTTTTGGCGGCGAACGATTTCGCCCTTAAAGGGTTGGTATTCCTTAAAGCGGTGTGCCATTATGGCTTCGCCCTGAGAGGCGGTGAGCACGTTAGTGCGCAATCCGATGATGCCGCGCGAGGGGATGTTAAACTCAATATCCACACGGTCGCCTATAGTGAGCATGGAGGTAACATCTCCCTTACGGCGCGTAACGAGGTCAATCATGCGCGAAGAGAATTCTTCGGGGACATTGATGGTGAGTTCTTCGATAGGTTCGTGGCGCACACCGTCAATCTCCTTATAGATAACCTGAGGTTGTCCGACCTGCAACTCGTAACCTTCGCGGCGCATGGTTTCGATGAGCACCGAGAGGTGAAGCACCCCGCGACCACTAACTACCCATGCGTCGGCGCCTTCCGTCTTGCTCACGCGCAGCGCCAAGTCTTTCTCCAATTCCTTCTCAAGGCGGTCGTTGATGTGGCGCGACGTGCAGAACTTACCTTCCTTACCGAAGAAGGGAGAGTTATTAATGGTGAAGAGCATTGACATGGTGGGTTCGTCAATGGCAATCGTGGGGAGCGGTTCGGGATTTTCGAAATCGCAAATCGTATCGCCAATGTCGAAGCGTTCGAGTCCGACCACGGCACAAATGTCGCCGCTGCCCACGCTCTTCGTCTTCACGCGTCCCATTCCTTCAAAGGTGTGAACTTCCTTGATTTTCGTCTTCTCAAACGTGCCATCACGGTGAGCAATCGTGATGTTCATGCCTTCAGAAATCTCGCCGCGATGTACGCGACCGATGGCGATGCGCCCGGTATAGTTAGAGTAATCCAACGACGTGATCAACATCTGCGGCGTTCCCTCATGGCGCTCGGGGGCAGGAATGATTTCTACGATTTTGTCAAGAAGGTATTCAATAGAGTCTGTGGGGGTGGCGTAATCTTCACCCATCCAGTTGTTCTTTGCCGAACCGTAAACCACGGTAAAGTCCAACTGCTCCTCCGTAGCGTTGAGGTCGCACATGAGGTCGAAAACCATTTCGTAAACCTCCTCGGGGCGACAATTGGGTTTGTCTACCTTGTTGACAACGACGAGCGGTTTCAGCCCAATTTCAAGCGCCTTCTGAAGCACGAAGCGCGTCTGAGGCATGGGTCCTTCGAAGGCGTCAACGAGCAGGATGCAACCGTCTGCCATGTTGAGCACACGCTCCACTTCTCCTCCAAAGTCAGAGTGCCCAGGAGTGTCGATGATGTTGATTTTCGTGCCCTTGTAATTGATGGATACGTTCTTCGAAAGAATCGTGATGCCTCGTTCGCGCTCCAAGTCATTGTTGTCGAGCATGAGGTCGCCCGAGTTTTGGTTACTGCGAAAGAGGTTGCCCGCAAGGAGCATTTTGTCGACAAGGGTAGTCTTTCCGTGGTCAACGTGTGCGATGATGGCAATATTGCGAATGTCCTGCATAAATGAAAAATAGGTATAATGGAGGATGATGAGGGGGAATCTGCTGTACGCTCCTTCTTCTAACTCAGAGCGTTCGGGGCATATCTCGCCTCATTTTTACCTGCAAAATTAACGCACACCCCAAAAACTGCCAAAATTCTCCCTTGATTTCTAAAATCGAGGAGGGTAATTATTTGGCGAATACTTTAAATTCGTACTTTTGCTTTGCAAAGTGAAAATTAGGGAGTAAACAACTTTGCACGAGCAAACGAGTGACATTCAGAACAATCACCCTCAACCAACCGTTGCACTCGCCTACAAACTGAGGCACCTTGCCGTCATCATTTCATCCATAAGTTTACTTGCCCATTCCATTATCGTAATTATGTCAAAAAAACAAATACACATCAGTCGCTCACGTATTGCCATCGTGATTCTCAGCATTGTTATTTGTGCTGCATTCTTGCTGACATTTGCCCCCCGACAAACCACACAATTTGGGTACGAATATCAACCCAACAAACCATGGCGCTACTCTACGCTCATTGCTGAGTTTGACTTTCCCGTGTTACGCTCAGAAACGGAGCAACAACATTTGCGAGATAGCATTCGCAATGCCCACCAACCCTATTATCAAGTACAAGCTGAAATTGGCACACAACAACTGGCGCTCTTCAAACAAGACATCGCTGCCGGTAAGTTCAGCAACGTGCCACAAGGTTGCTTGAAGTTTGCTGAGGACCAATTGCGTCGCGTCTATGCCGAAGGAATCCTTTCCCCCAAGGAATATGGCGAACTCAAGACGACCTACCCCAACGGCATTCGAGTTGTGAGCGCGCAACGTGCTACACACAAAAAGTTGGACGACATCTTCTCTACACGCACAGCCTACGAATCCATCATCAATGCCGACTCCCTTCAGAGATGGGGCACGTTGTTGCAAACATGCAATCTAAACGCTTATTTGCAACCCAACCTTTCTTACGACTCCCGCAAAAACACAGCGGTTCTGGAGGATGCATACGCTAGCATCGGACAATTTAGTACACTTGTTCAAGCAGGGCAAAAAATTATCAGTCAGGGCGACATCGTAACCCCAGGAATGGAAAGCATTCTCAACTCGCTAAAAGATGCACTTGACAAACGGCAAGGCGAGCACCACTCGGATTGGTGGGTGCTACTCGGACAATTTTTGTTTGCCACCCTCGTTTTCTTAGCCCTCTTCACTTACATCTACCTCTTCCGACGTGATTACATGGAGCGCAACAATGTGCTTCTCTTGTTGTTTACCTTAAACACGTCACTGCCGCTCATCACCTACCTCACGGCTGCTCACACCAGTCTGAGCGTATATATCATCCCCTTCGCTATCGTGCCGATGTTCGTTCGCATCTTCCTCGATACACGAACCTCGCTCGTTGTGACGCTAGTCATCGCCCTCCTGTCTTCACTCGTGGCAACCGATCAATACGAGTTCCTGTTGGTGCAGATACTCGTTGGATTCAACACCATCTACTCTCTGAAGGAAGTGACCGAACGTTCACAGGTGTTGCGCGTAGCCTTCTTCAATATTCTTGTGGCATGGGTGGTGTGCTTCAGTCTTGATTTGGTACGCGGTATAACCTTCACGTCTTGGGACGACATTCTCCGTTTTGATTATCACCGATACGTTGATCTTGCTATCAGTGGTGGTCTCCAACTCTTGGCCTATCCTTTGATGTATGTAGTAGAGCGCATCTTTGGATTTACCTCAAGCGTTACACTAATCGAACTCATGAACTTCAACGAAGGCCTCCTAAGTCGCATGTCACGCGAAGCCAAGGGAACATTTAACCACACCATACAAGTGAGCAACCTTGCTGCCGAAGTGGCGCGTGCAATTGGTGCGAAACCGCTACTTGCCCGTGTCGGTGCGCTCTACCATGATATTGGTAAATTAGGAAACCCCGTCTTCTTCACCGAAAATCAATCAGGCGTAAATCCCCATGATAAATTAGACGAACTCACAAGTGCAAGAATCATTATCGATCATGTAAATAACGGACTACGCCTAGCTGAAGAATATTCCCTTCCACAAGTTGTGCGTGAATTTATCACCACCCACCACGGCAAGGGCATGGCAAAATACTTTGCTATTCAGTGGCAAAACAAACATCCTGAAGAAACGTTTAACCCCGAAGCATTCACCTACCCTGGGCACTATCCCAATACGGCCGAACAAGCCGCACTGATGATGTGCGATGCTGTTGAAGCGGCATCACGCAGTTTAAAAGAATACACCGAGGAAAGCATCTCAAACCTTGTCAACAAAATCATCGACACACAACTTCGCGAAGGATGCTATAACAACTGTCCCATCACCTTTGCGGATATAGACCTAGCCAAACAAACACTCATCGAAAGTCTCATGCGAGCCTACCATACACGCATCGCATATCCGGAACTCAAATAAGTTTGATACCCTAAAACAACAGAAAAAGACACGCAACTATTTGCCAACACAAAATAAATCAGTAATTTTGCACCGCTTTTCCGCGTAACCGCTGTCAGAACCGAAGCGAAAACGGCTGAGAATGTTGCGCTGGGGCGATAACAATTTAACAACTAAATCACAATGGCAGATTTACTCAAAATTGCTGAAGAAGCATTTGCTACTGGTAAGCAGCACCCCACTTTTAAGGCTGGTGACACTGTAACTGTAGCTTACAAGATCGTCGAAGGTAACAAGGAACGCGTACAGCTTTACCGCGGTGTTGTAATCAAGATCGCTGGTCACGGCGAAAAGAAGCGTTTCACAGTTCGCAAGATGTCAGGTACTGTGGGTGTAGAACGTATCTTCCCCCTCGAATCACCTGCAATCGAAAGCATTGAAGTGAACAAGATTGGTAAGGTTCGTCGCGCGAAGCTCTACTATCTCCGTGCGCTCACTGGTAAGAAGGCACGCATCAAGGAAAAGCGTGTTGCTACTAAGGGCTAAACCAAACCTCACAAAAAAAGAAACATCCGAAAATCCTGCGGGACTTTCGGATGTTTCTTTTTATTATTGCCGGTTGAGAATATCTAGAGTCTCTAGAGCATCTAGATTTTCTCGAGCTCTAAGAATCCTCCTCTATCCCAACCACATCATTACCAATACTTGAGCAATGATAACTCGCATAAACATGCAGAAGGGATAGACCGTGGCATAAGCAATATTGGCTTTATCTCCGGGGAGAATATCACTCGCATAGTTGAGCGCAATTGGGTTTGCCATCGCACCACAAAGCATTCCGGCTGTGGTGGGGACACTTTTTTTCATCCATACTACGGAAACAACGCCCATGATGAAGACAGGAACGAGCGTAATGAGTAATCCGTAACCAATCCACGCAAGTGCTTGGGGTTGCATAACCGTAGATAGGAATTCAGAACCTGCGTCAAGACCGAGACATGCCAGGTACATGGAAAGCCCAAGAGAACGAAGCATGAGGTTGGCACTTGTAGTCGTGTAAGCAACCATGTGAAGGCGCGGGCCGTAAGCACCAATCAAGATACCCATAATTATAGGACCACCAGCTAGCCCAAGTCGAACGGGGAAGGTCATTGAGGGAATATGGAATGGTATGCATCCGAGCACCAAACCGAGAACGATACCGATAAATATGGTCACCATATTGGGTTCGTTGAGCACCTTAACAGCATTACCCAATTCCTCCGCTACCTGCTTGAGACGCTCTTTTTCGCCCACAACAGTGATGCGGTCACCCATGCGAATCACGAGATCGGGAGTAGCAACCAACTGAATGCCCGCACGCTTCACACGACTGACATTCACGCCATAGCGCTTACGCAATTGCAAATCGCCCAAACGGCGTCCATTAACGTGAGCGCGGGTCACAAGAATACGTTGCGAAACGAGTTTCGTGTCGAGCGAATCCCAATCTATTTCCTTAGCATTCCAGTCCGTACGATCAAGTTTTCCGAAAAAAACGGTGAGTTGATCCACAAATTTCGATTCCGTGATGAGCAACACAAGGTCATCTTCCTGCACAACCGTTTCAGAAGTAGGAAGAATCGCATTTTCTCCACGCCAAATACGCGTAATAACAAATTTGCTTTCGTCAAACCCAGCTATCGTTGCGAGCGACTTATTAAATATTGCGGGGTTGCAAACGCGAAATGAAGCAATAAAGGCTTCGCCACGTGGTTTCGCCTCAACGGCACGCTCATGTCGGAGCAACCAGTTTTTCATCAATACCAAGGCAACAATCACCCCCACCATACCTAGCGGATAAGTTACGGCACAACTCAATGCTGCACCTGCAGAACTCTCGCCTACCATTTTGAGTGTTTGTTGTGCCGCCCCAAGAGCAGGTGTGTTCGTTGTAGCACCACAAAGGATCCCCATCATGTCTCCCAAAGGATACCCTGTGAACCACAGAATAGCAAGTGTCATCAGCGTGCCCAATAGCACGACACCTGCAGCTAGCATATTGAGTTGAGTACCTCCAGTTCGAAAAGCACTAAGAAAACCAGGACCGACTTGAAGACCGAGGGTGTAAACAAAAAGTATGAGACCAAAGGATTCTGCATAACTAAGCATTTGGTTGTCTATTTCCAATCCGAGACTTCCTGCTAGAATCCCAATAAAGAATACGAACGTTACACCGAGTGTAATACCCCGGAAGCGTATCTTACCCAAACTGAGTCCTATCGCACAGATAAGACATATCACGATAACTGCCTGAACAGCAGAATGAGAAAACAGCGTTTCGCTAATCCACGAAGACATAAATAAAACTTGCTAGGACAAGGGTTAAGTTAATTTTGTCCTTAATGGGGACAAAAGTACTAATAATCTCTGAATAAATAAGCGGAACATAATAAGGAAATGACACCATATTCCCGAAACGCTAAAAAAGAAAAACGGATTATTTCACACCATCTTCTTGATTGTTTTCACAAGAATGGAATGTCTATTTTCTTGTTTAATATTTAATCGTTAGAAAAGATGCAAGATGTTGTAAAAATGGTGTTTTTTACCTAATTATATAGCAAGCATTACACTTTTTTCTTAATTTTGCACCGATAAGGAGGTGACGTTTTGTTTAAAAAAGTTTCTAAGGAAAACCAAAATAAGAACTCTTCTTCCTCCAAGTAATTAATGGAATTAGTAAAGTTACTTTACGCGCTTAGCGCTAAGGTGCAACAAACACATACTTAGTATTATCAAACTATGAGTGAACAATTAAAGAAAATCAAGCAACTTGTAGAACTCCGTCAGAAGGCACGCCTTGGCGGTGGTGAGGTTGCGATTGAAAAGCAACACGCAAAGGGCAAGGCCACTGCGCGTGAGCGTATCGACCTTTTGCTCGACAAGGGCTCGTTTGAGGAATTGGATATGTTCAAACTCCACCGTTGTCACGACTTCGGCATGGAGAAGAAGCAATATTTCGGAGACGGTGTTGTTTGTGGTAGTGGTACCATCAACGGTCGCCTTGTATATGTCTTTGCCCAAGATTTTACTGTGAACGGTGGTTCACTTTCTGAAACAATGGCAGAAAAGATTTGCAAGGTGATGGACCTCTCAATGAAGGTTGGTGCGCCTTGTATCGGATTGAACGACTCGGGCGGTGCGCGTATCCAAGAAGGTGTAAACTCATTGGCAGGTTTTGCTAACATCTTCCAACGCAATATTGAAGCATCGGGTGTTGTGCCCCAGATTTCTGGTATCTGCGGTCCCTGTGCCGGAGGTTCGGTATATTCTCCTGCACTCACCGACTTTATCGTGATGCTCGAGGGTATTTCTTACATGTTCTTGACTGGTCCAAAGGTGGTAAAGACGGTGACTGGTGAAGACGTAAGTCAGGAAGATCTTGGTGGTGCATCCGTTCACGCAACAAAGAGTGGCGTATGTCACTTTACAGCGAAGACAGAAGAGGAATTCTCTGGTCTTATTCGCAAGTTGCTTTCGTATATGCCTCAGAACAACATGGAACGTACTCCCCGAGTGGAATGTACTGACCCCATTGACCGCAAGGAAGATCTCTTGAACGAAATCATCCCCGACAATCCCAACATGGCTTACGACATGTATAAGGTGATTGGTGCAATCGTTGACAACGGTGAGTTCATGGAAGTTCAGGCTGGTTATGCGAAGAACATCATTATCGGTTTCGCCCGCTTCAATGGTCAGAGCGTAGGTATCGTAGCCAACCAGCCTTCGGTTTATGCTGGTGTGCTTGACTGCAATGCCTCACGTAAGGGTGCACGCTTCGTACGCTTCTGCGACGCTTTCAACATTCCCATCGTTTCGCTCGTTGACGTTCCCGGTTTCCTCCCCGGCACGGGTCAGGAATACAATGCCGTGATCAGTCATGGTGCAAAGTTGCTTTACGCTTACGGCGAAGCTACTGTGCCTAAGGTAACAGTGACGCTCCGCAAGAGTTACGGTGGTTCACACATCGTGATGGGCTGTAAGCAACTCAAGGCTGACCTCAACTATGCTTGGCCTTCTGCTGAAATTGCGGTAATGGGCGCGAGCGGTGCTGTTGCTATTCTCAGCGCTAAGGCTGCGAAGGAACAGGAAGACCCCAAGGCGTTCCTTGCTCAGAAGGAAAAGGAATACAACGACCTCTTCACGAACCCCTACAAGGCTGCCGAATATGGTTATATTGACGATGTGATTGAACCACGTAACACACGTTTCCGCATCTGTCGCGCTTTGGCACAGCTTGAAACGAAGATGGAAACGCGTCCTGCAAAGAAACACGGCAACGAACCTCTTTAATCACGCTCCATCTCCCCACCGTTTTTAATCATTCTGACTATGAAGAAAATCGCTTATACAGTGGGCGGCAAACAATTGGTCATCACACTCGATGAAAAGCGTGGTTCGATTCGCGCTATCGAAGTAAACGGCAAACCGCTTGAACCTACCGCCGAAGAGATGCCCATTATTGCAGGAGTAATCAGTCTTGCACTGCTCACGTACGAAACAGAGGTTGTTCACGACGAGGAAACCGACGTTATTACACTCCAAAGACATTGTACGCCTTGGAATTCGCCGGCTCGACAAATGAATAACGCGCGTAAATAATTTTAGTCGTAATATAGAGTTATTACTATCCTACAGCCCCCTCCGCCCTTCGGGCACCTCCCCTAACCTCGGGGAGGATTTTGGGTTACCGACAAACTTAAATTCTCCCCCGAAGTTAGGGGGAGTCCCGCGAATGCGGGGAGGGGCCTGTCAAAATATTTTCAGATAACTCCTATATTATTCCCTAACTTTTTGAAGCAATGAAACAATACAACTACAAAGTAAATGGAGTGGATTATGAAGTGACTATCAACTCCATTAAGGGACAAATCGCTTCAGTAGAAGTCAACGGAATGTCCTTCAACGTAGAAATCATCGGTTCTGCGCTTGCAGAGGGTGACCTTCCAACAATGGGAACTGCAACCCCCGCAGCTGCAAGTGCCGCACCCGCAAAGGCAGAAGTAAAACCCGCCGCACCTGCAACGAAGGGTGCTGCAGGAGATGGAACACCCGTAAAAGCACCTCTCCCTGGTGTTGTAACAAAGGTGCTCGTAGCTGAAGGCGATGCCGTAAAAAAGGGCGATGTTGTACTTGTGCTTGAAGCCATGAAGATGGAAAATAACATCACGGCAGAGAACGACGGAAAGGTTACTGGCGTTTGCTGTGCACCTGGAGACAGCGTGATGGAAGGAACTACGCTTATCACTATCGGATAAGACATTAAGGAGGAAACAACAGGTTGCTAGCAATATCAACAATAACGACTGAAACTACGAAACTTGAAGTCACCCTTCGCCAAAAGAAAAGTCAGCGGAGCAGCCCATGGGTTGCTCCGCTACTTTTTTATAATGACCTTTGGGTGGTATCCAGAAATTATGGTAATTTTGCAACACCCCTCTGTCTGTAAGAGGTTATCCCATTAGAATTTAACACTTAGGTTATGATAAAATACGCCGACTACATTCACCGCCTTGAAATCAAAAGTTTGTGGAGCGGGCACAAGCATATCGTTTGGGAATTACAGCCTGGAGTGAATGTGCTAAGCGGAGGAAATGGGGCTGGGAAAAGCACGATTCTTAACCGCATGGAGCAACACTTACGCACCGCCCCTGTGAGCGGAGAAATAGTGAGTGGGACCCACCTAGGTGTAACGATCGACTTCTCACCTGCTGACGCAACAAACATTCGGTATGACATCATCCGTTCCTTCGATCGCCAACTGCTACAGGGCGACCGGTTGCGCACACTTACTGATGCTGCGGTATCAACAGAATTAGACTGGCAACTCTATCAACTTCAACGCCGCTACTTGGACTATCAGGTGAACGTGGGCAACCGTATGATCCAACTCTTGACAAGTGGCGCACCCAATGCCAAGGAGGAAGCTACGGAGGCGGCGGTATATAAAACCATGTTCCTCGATCTTGTTGATGACCTCTTTTCTGAGACGGGGAAGCGCATTGACCGCACCTGCAACGAGTTAAGTTTTTCTCAATTTGGGGAAACACTCACTCCCTACAAACTTTCAAGTGGCGAGAAGCAAATGCTTATCATTCTGCTCACGGCACTCACCCAAGACCGACAACCCTACGTGCTCTTCATGGATGAACCCGAAGCTAGTCTCCATTTCGAGTGGCAAAAGCGCTTGATTGATATGGTACTCCAACTGAATCCCAACGCCCAGATTATCCTCACCACCCATTCACCTGCAGTAGTCATGAATGGTTGGGCCGACTGCGTGACGGAGATGAGTGAGATAACGATGTAAGGTCTTAAGTTAAGGTTATAAGGTCACTTCGCTTTAAGGTTGTAAGGACTTTGCTGAACACACTCCGGACGGACTTTCTCATTTCTCCTTTCTCATTTTCTTCCCCCCATGCCCTCCCTCTCTACCTACATATCCTCCCAATACGTCCAAGCGGCCAACCGCTTGGCGGGGAAGCATGCACGGAAGAGCATTGTGGCCTATGTAGAAAGTTTTGACGATGTCGCTTTCTGGAGTACATTACTCCGTCCGTTGGAAACAGAAGAGTGCTACTTTGAGGTCATGCTCCCTTCTAAGACCTCGCTTTGTAAGGGCAAGAAAATTGCCTTGGCCAATCAACTCGGTCCTCACATGATTGCCTGTGTGGATGCTGACTATGACTACCTCATGCAAGGAGCGTCGCCTACTTCGGAGCAGGTATGCAATTCGCCTTACGTATTCCACACGCTCGTCTATGCGATTGAGAATTTTCATTGTCATGCCAGTTCGCTACATAACGTATGCGTTGCAGCCACACTTAATGACCGACACGTATTCGACTTTGAGGCATTCATGCGGGATTTCTCAGAAATAATCCATCCGTTATTTGTATGGAACGTGTGGTGCTATCGCGAAGGGAAGTTCAAGCAATTTTCGATGGCAGACTTCTACCGCATTGTGCGTCTTCACGACATCAACCTGTATCACCCCGAGCAGGAACTCAACGACCTACGCCGGCGCGTAAACTCCAAGATTGCACGCTTGCAACACCAATTTCCCGAAGCCAAAAAGGGGTATAAACCCTTGAAGGCAGAACTTATTGAATTAGGTGTTACGCCTGAGACGACCTATCTCTTTATGCGTGGTCATGATTTGCTAGACGGCATCGTGGCATTGCTTACGTCCAAGGTCTGTGACATGCTACGCAGAGAGCGCGAACGCGACATTCATAAGTATGCCGAGCATGCCAAACAAATGCAAAATGAATTGGCGTCTTACCAACACTCCGTGGCACCAGTTGAAGACGTGCTGAAACATCACAACGGTTATGCTACTACACCTCAATATCTATGGGTGCAAGATCAATTAAAGCGTTTCCTCGAACAGCACACTCCCAAGCAACAAGATGCAACGCCACCATCCCCAAACGCTGAATGAACCCAAAACATCCAGTTCCATCAGACCATTCCCTGTAACACATTCATGAAACTACAAACTATGACTTTTAGAAGAAACCTCACACTCATACTTCTCCTACTGCTCTCCTTCTCTCTACATGCCCAACAATCACGAAAACAAGAGCGCAGTGCCACACCCTTTGCAAATGCAAACTTTAAGCGTGCCAAGATTCTCCAACCCTTTGGTAAATTCGTTTGGGCAGAAGCCAACATCTTCTTAAAGGACGCTTCGCTTTGCTTTGTTGAGAATGACACCATTAAGAAGGCATTCGTTGACAAAGTCATCGCGGTTCAGTTCGACTCTGCCACCTATCGCAAGGTGGAAAATAAGCAAATGGGACTTGTGATTGCAGAAAAGAAATACAACTGCCTTGTCCGCGTACGCACTATCGACATGAAGCAATATACCGAAGAGCATGACGGGACGCAGAACGCAGGATACCTGGAGTTTGACGGCATCGGACGCATGCAAAACGAGTTTATTGACCTCCACAATGAAGCATTTCTTGAAAAGGGTTTCCCTGTAAAGGATAAATATTTCTTCATCATCAAGGGAAAATGCGTAGTGGCAAACGAGTCACACATTGAACGAGAAATTAGCAAGGAACACATGGACGCATTTAAGAAACTCATGCGCGACCAATGGTGGAGTTGGCGCGACGAGGAGTCCCTTAAAATGCTACTCGAATTCCTACCTTAAAAGTTAGAATATATACAAAAGAGGAGGGAGTGTTAAAACTAGCACTTCCTCCTCCTTTTGCTCTAAAAGGTACTATGGAAAGTTTCCTATAGGTAGTTCATACGTTCTCTCGGTTTTACGGGTGCTCACCTGCCATTCATCGTGAATTCCCAACCATTTACCACACACTACAACAAACGCACTTACAAGCGCCGTTCGATTGCCGTTCGATTGCCGTTCGAATAGCATACAAACACCATTCGAACGACAGGACTACGCAAGGTTATAATATAGCAGCTATTTCATGTATGGAGAAAGTCCTACTCATAAAGCGGCAACAAAAAACATCCCCAACAAACTTAGAGCATTGTTCCCGTCTATTTTTTAGGGGTAACAGAAGAGCGAGCAAGGATTTCTAACTTCGAACGACGCAAAAAGAAAGGAGATAGTTCCAAAATATTTTGATAATTATCCGTGACAGTCGTGAAGGACAATAAATGAAGGCAAAAATTGTCCGTGACGGTCGTAAAGGATAATAAATGAGGGCAAAAATTATCCGTGACGGTCGTGAAGGATAATAAATGAGGGCAAAAATTGTCCGTGACGGTCGTGAAGGACAATAATGGTGACCGATAGGTAGCACACCAAAGCGAGTAGTCTGTTTACAGCAACAAAACGGGGACTGCCCATTACGGACGGTCCCCATTTGATTCATGCTTCACGCATGACAATCGACTTGTTTACATCCAGCCTGTTGATCATGCCTCTTCTTTATAGGAGCACAGACTTTCAAAGCAATTCTCTACTCATAAATTTTGGTCTCATACACAGAAAAAATCCGTTAGCCCATATTTTGCCAACCACAAAATGTTGGCAGATAATAAAGCATTCACCCAAATTTAGTCAACCCTGAAACGTTGCGCCTCCCGCTGCAAACACTTGCTAGTGATTCTCAACATTAACGAATAAGGCAAAAAAGGGGAGTGTCAGTTTTGACACTCCCTCTTTATTAATATTGCTTCAAAATGAAGTTCAGATTAGAGCTGGGGACCAGCAGCTACGAGAGCCTGACCAGCAGCGCTACCAGCTGTGTACTTCACGAAGTTCTTCTGGAAGCGAGCAGCGAGGTCCTTAGCCTTTTCTTCCCACTTGCAAGCACATTCGTAAGTGTCGCGGGGGTCGAGGATGTTGGGATCAACACCGGGAAGAGCTGTGGGCACTGTGAAGTTGAAGATAGGAATTACCTTAGTTTCAGCCTTGAGGATAGAACCGTCGAGGATAGCATCGATGATACCACGAGTATCCTTGATAGTGATACGCTTACCTGTACCGTTCCAACCAGTGTTCACGAGGAACGCCTTAGCGTTGTGCTGGTTCATCTTCTTCACGAGTTCTTCAGCATACTTAGTGGGGTGGAGTTCGAGGAACGCCTGACCGAAGCAAGCAGAGAATGTGGGAGTAGGTTCTGTGATACCACGTTCAGTACCAGCGAGCTTTGCTGTGAAACCAGAGAGGAAGTAGTACTGAGTCTGTTCGGGATCGAGGATAGATACGGGAGGAAGTACACCGAATGCGTCAGCTGAAAGGAAGATAACTTTCTTAGCAGCAGGAGCTTTTGAACCTGGTTGGATGTTGTTGATGTGGTGGATTGGGTAAGAAACGCGAGTGTTTTCAGTTACGCTCTTATCTGCGAAGTTGATTTTGCCTTCT
>CALCHM010000126.1 GCA_937901345.1 uncultured Prevotella sp.
GAAAGCAGGGATTTATCGCTATGTGCTGAGTGGTGATTTGCGTGACTTGTCATTCCGAACCTTTGACAAAAAGCAAAAGCGCGAGGCATATGAGCGTCAAAACGGAATTTGCGTACATTGTGGCAAACATTTTGAATTGGAAGAAATGGAAGCCGACCATATCACTCCTTGGAAAGAAGGTGGCACAACCGTAGCCGAGAATTGCCAAATGCTTTGCAGAAATTGTAATCGAGTGAAGGGAGGGAAATAATAGAACAACAAATCCGATAGACACTTTATAAAGTGTAAAATAAAGATATGATATAGTGATATGTAAGCGTTTTTTGCTATGACAATAGAATGTATCAATAATGAAAGTAGATTCTTCCAAGATGTAAAAACATTGGGAAAGAGAAACTCTGCCACTTTGGGATTTATGCCCGAAGGGGGCTTTGAAGACCATGCTCAAAATAAATGGATCATTGTAGCTTACATATATGATACACTATGTGGATATTTGATGTATAGGGAGGTTCCTAGATATTCACGTATATCTGTAGTTCATTTGTGCATTGAAGAGAATTATCGAGGGCAAGGTATAACGCAAAAACTGTTAGACCACCTGCGTTCATTGTATGAATACAACTATAGTTATAATGGAATATCATTAAGTTGTAGAAATGACTATGTAGGAGCAACGAATGTTTGGCAAAAATACGGTTTCGTTTCTAAAACACAAATCCGTAGTCGTAGCGTTGAGGAAAACTACCTTAATAAGTGGTGGTACGATTTTAATAGACAAGATTTATTCTCTTTGGCTGCGACACAATCAAAAAAGATTAAAGCCTTATTGGATGCCAACATTATCATTAAATTACGAGATATTGAGAATGATTATGCACCTATGGAAGATCCTCGGTGCCTTCTTTCGGACTGGCTTATTGATGAAACAGAATTCCTATACGCTTCGGAAATCTTTAATGAGATAAGTAGAGATAAGGATCGCAAAAGAGCTCAAAGAACAAGAGACTTTATGAACCATTTTGTTGAGGCCAAGCATAACATAGAAGATCGAAAAAGGATTGCACAAGAGCTAGAAGAGTTTATTACTGGACATACAGATAATGATAACTCTGATCGTATCCAATTGGCTACCTGTATAGCTGCAGGAGTCAGATATTTTATAACATTTGACAAAGGTATTCTGGATGCTAAGGATACTATTGAACTAAAATATGATGTGGAAATACTCACACCACAAGAATTTGTTTTGTTTATTGATAGGTTGATAGATATTGAATCATATTCACCCAAACAAATCTTAGGCGCTGTTTTTCATTCTTTATCAAAAGTTGTCAATAATGAATTAGAACTTTGCATTGACAAATTCTGGAATCAGAAGGGCAGAGAAAACAAAAAACAATTTAGGAATAGTATACTTAAAGTGATTAACTCATCGTTATATATTATTAACACCGTAAAATATAATGGTGAAAATATCGCTCTTTTTGCTTATGGAAGCGAAAATGGAATACTGTCAATACCTATTGTTAGAATCTCGGATACAAGCAATGGAGATACTCTTTTTATGGGTTTGATTGATGAATTTATAAATCGTGCAATAATTGATAAATGTCACCAAATAATTATTAGTGAATCCAATGTTGGAAATAAATATAACTCGATATTGCTTAAGTTTGGATTCGTACGACAAGATAAGTTGTATGTAAAATATATTTTAGATAAATGCATTGATTCATGTGAATTGGAGAATGTTGTAATTCAAAACAACATTCCCATATCAAATGACATCATTGAACAAAACCAATTGATAGATGTTGAACGTAAATTATTCCCGCTTAAAATTGTGGATATAGATGTCCCTTGTTATATAGTTCCTATTAAAGCTGTATGGGCTGCTCATTTATTTGATAAATTAACAGCTAGTGAATCGTTATTTGGTGCAGATGTTAATAGATTATGGAATGTAGAAAATGTATATTATAGATCTACAAAACCTATTACAGAAAAATGTCCAGCTCGTATACTATGGTATGTGAGTTTTGATAAATATAGCACTAGAAGTAAAGCAATTGTTGCTTGTTCATACTTAGATGAGGTTGTGACCGGACAACCAAAGGACGTGTTTAGACGTTATAAACATTATGGAATATATGAGTGGAAACATGTATATAATTTATGCAATAAAGACATTAATAGTTTTGTAAGAGCTCTTAAATTTAGTCAAACACAGTTATTTGAGAAACCTATTGATTACTCAACAATCACTAAAATAATTGGAACAAAGAATACTTTTGCATCACCAGTGCGTATTTCAAAAGATATGTATAGTGAAATATATAAACTAGGACATGAAACAAAATAAATATCTTTTTTTGTCAATAAAACCTGAGTTCGCGAATAAAATATTAGCGAAAGAAAAGACTATTGAACTCAGAAAAGTTCGTCCTAACATCAAAGAAGGTGATTATATAATAATATATGCATCTTCTCCAGTTAAAGGGGTTGTTGGTTTTGGTAGAGTTAAAAAAATAATAGAGACTTCTCCATATGAAATGTGGAGAATTTATTCATCCCAATTAGGTATAGATAAAATTAGATATGACAACTATTTCTTGGATAGGAAAAAGGCAATAGGGATAGAGATAGAATCTATTAGAACCATACAGTCTATGATTACCTTAGAAACGATAAAGGGTATTGATATATCGTTTACCCCTCCACAGGGATATAGATATGTGTCTAATAGTCAAATCCTACAGTTATTACAAACTATAGTATCAAAATTAGATGTATGAGAGTTGATAGCGAAATAAGAGAAAAACTCTTTGACGAAAGTAATACGAGTTTTGAAGCTCGTAAACTTTGGTATGCATTCAAAGATTCGATATTTTATGAGAATCGTATCTTTGTAAGGCACCAGCTGTTAGATATACTATCCCAGTATATGGAAAAGAATACTCTCAATGTCAAGGCTGGTCAAATTTATTATAGGGCAAGGGTTATAGATGATAGTTGTATCAACGACCATATGATGTATAAATGTTATAACGATCCCGATTGAAAAAAATTAGATGTTAAATATGTTGGGAAAGCAAACCCTTTTAAGGGATTAACGAAAGAGGCCTCGTTTGTCCCTCCAAAGAATGTAAAAGTTTCGGCTGGTCGTGCAAATCCTAAATATGTTAAATATCTATATGTTACAGAAAGTCTCACAACGGTTATTTTCGAAGTGCGACCATTTATCTATGATGCTGTGAATATTGCCAAAATAAAAACAAACGAACTTTTAAAAGTAGCAAACATTGCTGTGGATCTTGATTTATCCAACGAGAAAGATACAACTTTAGATATGCATGTAATGAGAATGATACAAGAGGCTTTTTCAAAACCTACAAACAACACTGATGACTACATCCCAACTCAAGTTATTGCCGAATATATAAAAAGCCTTGGATATGATGGTATTAGATTTAATAGTTCGATTCATTCAGGAGGAGTAAATCTTACTATATTCAATTACGAAAAATGTGAGGCCATTTCTTCACAAGATTTTAGAATAGAAAATATTGAATTAACGGCAAGTGCAGCATTCGGTAGTGCTAACTATGATGGAGATATGTGTTACATTGTGGATAATGAACCCAAGTACTATGATTTCTCAAAGTTCCCATATATTCAAGATGACAGTATAATTAAAAAAAATATTAAAATATACGAGTATATGTCAGAAATCAACCGCATAGAATAGACTCCTGAACTTGATATTGAGAAGGAGGTTGTGGCGTTTCTTAACTACAAGGAGGGCGGGGACATCTATATCGGCATTGACAAGGATGGTTCAACTGTAGGCGTCAGTGATGTAGATGATTATATGTTGAGGTTGAAAGACCGTATAAAGCACAACATTTCACCTTCGGCTATGGGCTTATTTGATATTGCTGAGGATCAAAAGGATGGACGTAGCATTATCAAGGTTACTGTGGCGAGTGGAATAGAGGAGAGGGTGTGCCAGTTTGACACATCCTCTTTATTTTTTTGTTTATGAATTCTCATGTTATATTACACACGATCTGCATGAGAAGTCGCATAATCTTTTTGTTAACCCAGTCCACCTGCCGATTTTCATCGTGTTTGGTGCTTACAACTTAAACTTGTAAATGGCGTGGAGCATGACGTAGCTGTGGAAGGTTTCGGTGCGACCAAATTGGCGGGTGCCGGTACCTACGTTGCTGCTTTCGGACGTCTTTTGGCGGAGTAAGTCAACGGCTTCCAATTGCAAGGTGAGGGCTTTGTCCTTCAGGAAGGATTGCGAGATGGTGGCGTTGATCAGCCACTGGTCGTGGTTGAGTAGGGCGTCGTCATAGCCCGTACGGGTGTAGTAAATGAAGTTTGAGTGGATGCTCATGCCGAAGGGTAGGTTGACTTGCGGAGAGAGGTTCACCTCGTAGGTATGTCCACGCTGGCTGAACTGAGGCGCCTGTTTGTAAGTGGCATATTCGCCATAGTACTTAGTGCTCAAGAAGACGCTCCAAATGTCTTGGCGCCAACGCAGCGAGAGATTGACGGTGGGCAACAACAGATTGATGGTGGAAAGTCCGAGCGCATCGCCCAATTCTCCCACTTGCCCCTTCACGTGTACGTAGGCAAGGTTGGTCTTAGCCGAGAGCGTAAACGCATGTTCCTTGTCGAGCGGTTGGCTGGTGCTGAAAAAGAAACCGCAATCATAATTGCCCGAAACGTTCGTCATGCTGCGGCGAGTGTAACCCGTTGCGGGGTCGCGCTCTACGGTAGAAATCCAATTCTTCGTGTTGTGGTTGAAATACAGAGAAGCGTTGTAACTATCGCCCCGCTTGGTGTTGAAACGATATGCGCGAAGGTCGAAGCGGTTGTCCCATCCCGTCTTCAGTCCGGGATTATTAACGACTTCCAGCATGGGGTCTCCCGTGTCTGTAATGGGTAGCTGCTGCATGAGGTCGGGACGTCTTGTCACTCCGCCGTAGGAGAATTGGATGTAGTTCTGCTTCGTAAACTTATACTTCAGATAGGTGTGCAACGAAGCATACGGGCGGTTGCGCTGAGGCTCAAAGCGCTTGTCGCCACGCTCATATTCCAATCGCTCATTCTGCATGCCGAGGGCGGGCTGGAGTTCTAATTCCACCTTGTCCCACCATCCTGAGAGGCGCAAGGTAAGGCTGTTTTTGAGGGTGTAATGGTCGGAATGGTAGGAGTTTTCCACGTTGCGCACAAACTCTAACGAGTCGCCCAATGTGGGGCGCAAACTCAAAGGGACGTCATAGATGTCGTAGAGTGTGGCGCGATCGTCGTTCTTACTGTACGAGGCAAAATAGTATGCCGACAACTTGAGGGGCTTCGAGAGCTTTTCGCCATATTCTATAGAGGTATAGACGGTATAACCACTGCCAGGATCGTCCTTAAATTGGCGGTAGTCGGCATAAGGTTTCGGAGCCGCCGCATTGAAGTAGCGATAGTTGACCGTGCTGTGCGACTCACCTGGTTTGTCATGGAATGACGCATCAATAGAAGCGTCGAACGTGCGCCCCTCTTTCTTAAACAGATGCGTGTATTTCACATTGAGCGATGCCGAATACACTTCTGCATCCGAGGTGTAACGAGAGCGAACGGCATTCGTAGCCTGCTGGCGCGTAGCGTCGGTAAGGTTGTCCGCCCAAAGGCTTTCGGCAAGATTGTCTGTGTATTCGGGACGCTCATGATAGGTGGAAGCTACGCCCTGATACTTGCTGTCGATCCCGCCATAGTTAAGGTCTGTCGATAGGTTGAGGCGATTGCTGGCGTTCCAGTTATAGGTGAGATTCCCATCGGCATTCACCCTCACGTCATGCTCCTTTCGTATGCCCTTTCCGTAAGTGTAGAGCGCACTGCCAGCTCCGAGAATCGACTCTGTGGTGTTGTAACTAATGGCGGTCTGGTCGTTGTGCGTTACGTGGATATTGGCGTTGCTGGTCAAGTAACCCGCATCGGAATATCCCTTGCCGTTGTCCCATTGCAACATGCTTCCCGCCTTGCGATAGGTGTAAAGTCCATTGCCTGCGTTGAAGTGGCGCCAGTTTCCGTTTTGGTCCACACTCTGGTTCTCACTGATGTTATTGGCTTGCGCATACGCCGCCAAGCGTCGGTGGTCGGTGAAGTTCGTAGTGAACACCTTGCCCACGTACGTCTCATTCGTGCCACCGCCCAAGTTTACGTTTGCCATCCACGTGGATTTATACTCCTCCTTAATCGTGAGGTCCACCACGGTAGCCTTGTTCGCGTCCAGTTCACTGCGAAACTGCTTCTCCTCATCCGTCTTGTCGTACAACTTCACGTCCTTCACGGCATCCGTAGGCATATTCGCCATCGCCGTCTGCACATCGCCGAAGAAGGGTTTGCCATCTACGAGTACCTGACTCACCGCCTTTCCGTTGAATGTTACGTTGCCGTTATTGTCCATCGAAATGCCGGGCAGTTGGCTCATCAATGTGGCGAGCGAAGCACCGGGAGGGAGGCGCAGGGCTTTTGTGTGAAACACCAAGGTGTCTTCTTTCACGGTCATCATTCGTGCGAGCGCCGTGACTTGTGCTTCGTCGAGTTGATAGTCGGTGGAGGTGAGTTCCAGTTTACCCAAATCCAGAGTGGGCTGCTTTTCCGTCAGTTCGATGCGGCGAATGAGCGTGTCGAAACCCGCCAGCGCAATGTTCACCACGAGTTTTCCGGCTTCTGCTTTAAGGCTAAATGCTCCTTTGTCGTTTGTTGTTACTTGCCCGACTTCAACGGGATAACTCATTGTTTTGTTGGTTTGCGCGTTGACCATTTTAATGGTGTCGGAAGTTTGCAACGTGACTTTCGCCATGGGCAAAACTTCCTGCGTTTGCTTGTCCACAACGATACCCTTCACGCTATATTCTTGCGCTTGCGCCACGAGGGTGGTGAGGGATATCAGGATGATAAATATGTGTTTCATTGTATGTATTAACTTTGAAGTTAGGCAAAAAGCTCCCTTAGGGTCAGCTTGAGTGCCAACCCTAAATGGGGAAAACCAATCGGGAGTTAATTTGAACTAAATTCTCGTTAGTTTGAACTAACTCCCGGATAGTTTTCAATCATAAAATTGTAGGAAATAATAAACAAAAATCACTGCTGATACAACAGGTCCAAAAAGGCAATGCGCTGTGCCAACCATTGCTTCAGCTGTTCCACGTCCTTGCGAATATCAAGTCGTCCGCCCTGCGAATTACGCCAGCGTTCCGCCTCTCTGACGTTTGCACCACTCTGCTCCAGGAGTTGCAGGTAGGCATCGAAGCGTTGCGCCAAGCGGTCGAGGTCGAAGTGCGTGCGACGCAGTTGACGGTAGCGTTCCGCCATTTGCTCGTTCCAACCGTCGGGGTTCAGTTTGTAGAGGCGCTCCATCAGCGTGCTTTGATGGCCCTCGCCAATAAGGTACTTTCGGTAGTCGCGATGCGCCTCGAGGCCGCTCGAATTTCCGTTCCAGTCGCGACCAAATGTGCCATCCAAGTCCCAGGGAATGGGCGTGAGTTGCGGATTAACTGCATAGTTTTGCGCTGCCCAATACATATTTTTTGCGGAATTGTCGGTAGCAAACAGGAGTTCGATAAACAAAGCGTAATCGCGCACGCTGGGCAAATCAAAATAGCGCGCCACGTCGGCACAGAAATCCGCATCGCTCGAAGTGCAGACAAAGCGAATGGCGTCTAGCAGGGGTTGCCACTGCGCATCCTTCTTTGCCGAAGGTTCGGGATATTTGGCCTGCCAGCCTTCCCACTCCTCGCTCTTGCTGTTGGGATTCCAGAGGGCATTTGCCCAACTGCGATTGCCGCCCCATTTTGTAGCAGTGCTCCACTGGTCCGCCTTGTAAAGCAGTCCGGCAATGCTGCCGTCCTTCGACTTCGCCAGTTGCAACTGCTTGCGGTCAATGCGTTCGCAAAGGTTATAGATGCCGTGGTACTTGCCATTTAGGAACACCTCCACCATACGTCCGCGCGAAGCATGGTGCGCCGTCTTATCCTTCTTTCCGAAATGTGAGGCTGCTGAAAAGTCGTTCCAAAGGTCCATTGCCACACGACTGCGCATACGAGCGCGGTCAATCGTCATCGCGTCGAGCACCCAGTAGTTGTCTGTGCGAAGGCCCAGGATGGAGCGATCAATCTTCTTGCCGTCGGCGCTCTTCAACTTAATACCCATGGAGCGCTTCTCGAAACGTGTGGTCCATTCGCCACGATTTCTCACCTGAATCGTATAGGTAGAATCGGCGTGGAGCGTAGCGTCGTGCACCGTCATCTGACCCTTGCCCCAATGGTTCTTACTGAAAGATTCCGCCGTAATTTCTACGATGGGCAGGAAGGTAAATTGAAGGTTGGCGCGCGCAATCGTGTCGCCATTTTGCACCACTGCGAGGCGGTGCGTATCGGCTCCGTTCACCGCTCCAAACGCTGCGCGACTATTGGTCTTGACAGCAGTTCCGTTTACAAAAAGTTGCGCGTCGGGAAAAGTGGTGCAAACCAACTTCAGCTCCACCTTCTTCCCTATCTGTGCTTCGGGCAGTGACAGGAGGTAGCGCTTGCTGCGTGCATCAAAAACGGGCGCTTTGCCATCAAGGGTGAAGTTGAACTGGTAGGTCTGCGTGCTGTAATAATTGCGCTGACTCGCTGTCGTAGGGTCGGGTTCGGGTGCCTTGAAAACAACGGGTTGCTTGTCAATCACCGAGACCTGCTTGCCCTTCTTGTCGTAGAGCACGAAGCGCTCGTTGCCCGTGGCGCTCTTCGTTTTATTGTTGTAAAGTCCGACGATGCGCGAGTCGCGGCGCACGTTGAGCAAATACTGGCTGTAAACGTTGGTGATAATGATGTGCGACGCTCCGGGATAGATGCTCCACTGCGACGCCATGCCGTCCATCTCCTCGGTGAGCAACATGTAGCGGCGCGTCGCTGTGCGCTTGCCGTCGTGTGTCATGTAAAGTCCCGTCTCAGCGTGCTGAATGGAGTAGTAACCACTATTGAGTTTCGTGATGCGCCAAAGTGCATTCTTTGCATTTGTGTCGGCACTGTGCGTCAGCGCGAGGACGTCAGTTTTTGCCGGAACTACGGCACCATTAAGAAATTCTACACAGCGAATTTCATAGCATTCGCCCGAGCGCAATTCCACGCCCTGAGCGGAGGCAAAAAGCGAAAGGAGGAAACTAATGAGCGTGATGCTAAAAGAACGGAATGGAGTATGCATAGTGGGTTATAATTTTTTGTTGAGTTTGATAATGGTGCCGATGTCGTCGGTTGTGAGTTCGCCTGTCAGTTGCACGACACGCGAGCAATAATTATCGCGGAAGCGGAAGATGAGGAGTTCATTCAACTTGCGCCCTTTGCCACGGATGCCAAAGACTATAATCTCGACATTGTCAACATTCAGTTGCATGAGCAATTCATAGTCCTTCATCTTGGAAACCGCTTCATAGTTGCCACGGATGGTGGCCGTCGTAGAACGGCTGTGCGTGTGCAATGCCAAGACGCTGCTCAGGCGGTCAACTACATGTTTAAACTCCCAGCGGTCGTTCTTCAGGAGTTGTTCGCGAGCGATAGCAAGCATTTCGCCAGAGACAAACGTGCGTTGCACTTTCTGATTGCCTGTCAAGTGGTCGAAGGAGAAACCTACCTTGGGTCTTGCCTCGCTACGGGCAATGACTTGCGCCGTTGACACTGAGGAATGTGCCGTTGCAACTGAGGAAATAAGGGGACTGCAACAGATACTGCAGATTAATATTTTGAAGAAAGTGTTCATAATGGGAAATGAGAAAGGAGAAATGAGAAAGGAGAAAAGTCTTGCGGTTTGGGGGTAATGGTTGGGGGAGGACTTTAAGGTCTCTAAAGTCATTAATGTCTCTAAGGTCATTAAGGTCTCAAAAGTCATTAAGGTCTCTAAGGTCAAAACAAACAATCCGCATGGCAGTTGTACTCTGTACTCTGAAATCTATACTCTGTACGCTACTCGCAAGGTCCGCCTAAATCATCGTTGAGGTCGTCAAATGCCAGGGTGTTTGCTACAAAGAGAAGGGCATTTTCAACTTCCACTTCTGCAGTTTCTGCATTCTGGCATGTGTCTTCATAAACGGTGAGGGTGGGGGGGGCATAAAAGTCTAAAGCAAAGAATAATCCCGCCATTGATGCAGCAATGGCCGTGGCAAATGTCAGGCGCTTGAGCAGGAGTCGGGTAGGGGAGGAAGCGTTGGGCGTTTGCCAATCCGCTTCTTGTTCCAGACGTTTCAAGAGTCGGCGTTCAAATCCCTTGGGAGGCACAGCGGGAGCAGGCCTGCGGAGTTGTTGCAACAACCTTCCCTCTGCCTGCCATTCCTCGGGAGCATCGGGTGCAAGGAGCATCTCCAGAAGTTGTTTTTCTTCCATCAGGGAGGCATCGCCTGCATAATATTTGTTGCGGAGTTCTTCAACAGAAGGTGTGGTCATGATATAAAAGTTTTAAACTGTTCAACAATTTTCCGTCGCGTGCGGGAAAGGATTTGGCGCACGTTCGAAGGGGTTTCGCCCGTCACTTCACATATCTCGTCTATCGAGCATTCGCTTACGTGGCGCATGGTGATGATTTGTCGCATCTTGGGGGGTAGGTGTTGCAGAATGAAGCTCACCTTTTGTTCGTCATTCAATTGGGGTGGCGGTTCCGGGTTGGCAAGGCGCTCTTCGTAGGTCACCAACTCCGTTTCCTCCTGTCTTAGGCGCAAGCAGTCGATACAAGCATTGCGCAACATGCGCATGGCATAACCCTCAGCATTTTCAAATGCCTCAAGGCGCTGACGGTCGCGCCAGAGTTTTACGAACGTTTCTTGCACCACATCCTCCGCATCTTGCGGGTTCTGAAGCATGCTGAACGCCACTTGATAGAGATGTGGTGCAAGACGCATGAATTTATCTTCGAATTCTTGGGAAGTCATGGGGAGTAAATGTGTGATAACGCTTTTTAATGGGATTTCGGGAAAGTACTTTCTACCCTAATAACGGCAGGTACCTCGTTTTGTGACAACTTTTACAAACTTTTTTTTATCAGCAGTAAACTTTTTTGCTTGCAGCAGTCTTTTTTATAACAAAAGCAACTCCCCGCCACGCAAAGTGTAGCGGGGAGTTTCTGGATGTTACGCTGTTCCGTTTTCCGTTCCCTACCCATAACTCACCGCATCCTCGGCGGCGGCGAGGTAGGTGTCGTCGTGGGCAGCGGAGTAGTGAAGGGGGAGGATGACGGTGTGAATATTGTCGATATAATTGGCCAGTGGCAACATGTATTCCAGGAAGCAAGCGTTCTGGTCGCAGAAGGGTTCTTCGTTCACCACGATGTCCTTGGTGATGTCACCGTTTTCGCAAACGTAGTTCACGATGGTGCTGAGAAATTCCTCCTGCTCATAGTTGAGTTCGTTGCCCGAGATGAAGGTGGAGAATTTCCGTAGCGCCACGTCCCTGTCAATGCCCACCAAAGAGCGGATGAAGGCACCGATGTTGTTGGCACAAGGCATATTGATGGTCAGGTTGGAAAATTCCTCCTGAGTGCCGAGTTCGTGCCACAGGATGCGCTCCAACTCGTCAATATCCTTTTCCGTCAACTGCTCCAGACGGTTGATTTTTCGGAGCACCGGCAAGTCGCGGTGTGTAGCGAGGAAGTCGATGACGCGCTGCTTGTACGTCACTCTGGGCAACACCCCCACAGCCTCGCCATCGTCGGTGATGACGTCGTCAATATCGATGATGAACCAGCGCCCCGTGGTCTTGAGGAACTGCATCAAGTCGCGCAACTCCTCGCGCACCTTTTCCAGCCACGCCATGCTCACGTTCTCCCACGCAGTCACCGACATTACTTCCTGTATCAGCGCCATCTTGGCCTGCACCTGTGGCAGCGTGGCTTTCTCGTCATAGAGGCGCTGAGCCACCTTCTGCACCTGGCTTATCTTTCTGCCGGCATTCATCTCCAGATTGAGCAATGCCAATTCGATGGTGAGCATCAGGGCATCAAACATCTTGGCGCTGGGCTCCATGGTATTCTTGGGCAAGAGCGGAGCGATGTCGCACTTCAAGGTCTGTACATCCTGGTCGGCGAGCGAAATCCAAGTTTCCTCCGTCTTGAAGCGGCTCACCACCTCCCACTTCATGCGCACCGAAATGTGGTTCTCGTCAAGCGTCTGCACCTGTTGTCGGAGCAGCAGTTTCAGCTCGTCGTGATAGTTGCGCATATAGTTGTCCTGCTGATGGTCGCCATGCTGCAGGTAGAAGGCTATTTCTGCCCTCAACCCGAAGATGCGCTCCGTGAGCGAAATGCTACTGCCCGCCACGTTGCCATCAGGATTCTTTTCGAAAAAGTCAAAGTTGCAGCACCAGTCGAAGATGTAGAAGCACTCCTTGTCCTTGCCCTCGCCAAAGATATTGGGCGAAAGGCGCGTGCCGCGACCAATCATTTGCATGAACTTGATGAGCGACTTGACGGGTTTAAAGAACACCAGGTTGAGCACATCGGGCACATCGATACCCGTATCCAGCATGTCCACAGACACGGCCACCTGCGGATTCTTGTCGCGCACCTCCAGACGGTTGATGAGGTCCTGCGAGTAGGTCACGTAATTGTCTATCAACACACAGAAGTCGGGTCCGCACTCGGGATAAAGCACATTGAAGCGCTCCACGATGAGTTCGGCATGGCGATGGTTGTAGGCAAAGATGATGCTCTTGCCCAGGCGCTCGCCATACTGCACCTTCAGACCGTTTTCCATCAGGTCCTGCAGCACGGCATCGATGGTGCCCTCGTTGAAGATATAGCTGAATATCTCGCTACCGCTAATGTCGCGCACCTCTTCCTCGTACTCCCATACGGCTTCCATCTGCTGCTTCTCAGCCTCGCTCAGATTGCTGTACTTGATGCCCTCTTTCAGTATCATCGAACCGCGCTTCAGTCCGCGAAAGTTCACCAGATATCCCTCGCCCACGGCGTCCTCCAGTTCGTAGGCAAAGTTGGGCACGCCCTGCTCCATCTCAAAGATGTCGTACGTGGACTTGTCCACCTCGTTGCGCGGAGTGGCGGTAAGTCCCACGAGCAGCGCATCGAAGTAATTGAACACGGCGCCATACTTGCCAAAGATGCTGCGGTGTGCCTCGTCGATGATGATGAGGTCAAAGCGACCCACGGAGAAGAGTTTCGCGTCCGTGTCGATATAGTTGATGATGGTTTGATACGTAGAGAAGGTGATGCGCGCCTGCATGTCCTTGTCGCCACCGTTTTCGCTCAGCACGCAGGTGGTGGCGTTGGGCAGGAGTTTCACAAAGTTCTTGTGCGCCTGATTCACCAGACTGATGCGGTCTGCCAGGAAGAGCACGTTCTTCACCCACCCGTTGCGCATCAGCACGTCCACCATGGAGATAGACACGCGCGTCTTGCCCGTACCCGTGGCCATCACCAGCAGGGCGCGGCGGTGCTTCTTGTTCAGGTGTTCGCA
The DNA here is from genome assembly GCA_937901345.1 of uncultured Prevotella sp. Taxonomy (GTDB): domain Bacteria; phylum Bacteroidota; class Bacteroidia; order Bacteroidales; family Bacteroidaceae; genus Alloprevotella. The sequence continues at coordinate 13,508 of CALCHM010000126.1, forward strand.
CACGGCCTTGATGGCCATCTTCTGATAGGCGCGGTCCGTGATGTGGTCCTTCACGCTGAAGTCGCTGATGTCTCGGCGCTCGCGCTGCTGAATGAGCCACTCCAGGTCGCTGGCGGTGTGAAAACTGTACAGGCGGCGCGCTGGATAGCCCAGTCCGTCGATGATGTACGTCTCAAAACCGTTGGAGTAATAGATTACGGGGCGCACACCATACTGGCGCTCCAGACAGTCAGCATAGAGTTCGGCCTGATGCTTGCCCTTGAGCGGACTCACGGAACTGCGCTTTGCCTCCACCACCGCCAAGGGTTTGCCATTGCCACCAAAGAGCACATAGTCGGCAAAGCCCTCGCCCCCGGCATTGGGCATGCCCTGCACCTTCACCTCGATGCACGCACGGAGGGGCTGGATGCAGCCCTCCACCTCGAGCACCTGCCAACCGGCTTCCTTCAGCATCAGGTCGATGTACATGCGGCGCGTTTCGGCCTCGCTCAGGTCGGTGGGCAACTGCTGCACGGGCGTTGGCGATTCGAGTGCCTCCTTGTTGGCAGCCTGCACCATGGCATCGTCCTCGCTCACCTTCACCACCGTGGGCACCATCACGGGGCGTTCTACGACATTGGGCACGAGCGAACCGTCAAAGGGTCGCACCTCACTGACCATCTGCAACTTCAAGAGCACGGCGCCCACCAGGTTGTACAGATTGAGCAGCGCAAAGAAGGCCTCCCTGCGTGTCACCTTCACGGCATGCGCAGCATTGTTGCCCACCTTGCGGATGTAGTGTGCCGCCATCATCACGCGCTCATCACCGATGAACGTGCGAAACTCCTCGCGGTTGAGCATCTCCACCAGCGTAGTGCGCTCGCCCAGGGCAATGTTCTTCATCTGGTAGAGTTCCCTCACCAGGTACTCCATCGCCCTTCTGGCGTTGAAGGCCGATGTCTCCGGGTCGCTCACCTGGTTCTCCTCCGTCGCTGCGCAGAAGCGGTGAAGGTCCGTAAGCCCCAAGGATTGTATGTAGTCAAAGTTGCGCATAAGTGTTATTGTTTAATGTTAATGTTTGACGCTTGTAATAAGGTCGGGCGCTTGTGGGTAAAGTCGGCGCTGGAAATAAGGTCGGCGCTTTGAAATAAGGTCTCTAAGGTCCTTAAGGTCTCTAAAGTCTCTAAGGTCGCGCCCTGTGCAGCGCGAATGCTCGCTTGAAAGCCAAAGTTAGTTCTCGCTTGAAGCCAAAGTTAATCCTCACTTGAAAGCCAAAGTTAATCCTCACTTAAATTTCAATGTTAGTTCCCGTCCCGCAGCGCCGACCTTAGAGACCTTAAAGACCTTAGAGACTTTAAAGACCTTATTATTAGGCGCCGACCTTAAAGGCTTAATACCCGCGCTTCTGCCTCCTCACCCGCATCATGCGCTCGCTGAAGCCGCCATCGTTTACGAAGTCGTCGGCCAGGCGCTGAATTTGCTTGTGCAGCAGGTAGTCAGCCTGCTTGAGCAGCACAATCGCCATGTTGGCAATCGTTTCGGGCGGACGCGTACGCGCTATTTCCATAAAGTACGCGCCATCGTTGTGCTCACGTCCCAGTCGTCGCATCGTTTCCAGTTCGGTGCTACCCTCTTCCCATTGGCGCAGGTGGCGTGTCTTCAGGTAGTCCTCAAAGTCCTCATGCAACTCGTGCAGACTGGCTTTCGCCACATTCAGCAACTTCAGCTCCGTCTTTGCCGAGGTGGTCGATGCCATACACCCTTCCACAATGTTCTGCTTGCCCGACCGCGCCGCCTGCACCATCTGGTCCACCGTGCGGTCGCCCTTTTGCAAGTACTGCTCGCAAAAGTAGAACGTCAGCTGAAAGATAGCATCCGCCTTCTGGTAGCTCAACAATTTCTTGTAATTGCCACGACTAGGAATGAGCGTTTCCGGCATAATAGTAAGAATATTTAAAATGGTTAATAATGTGATTGTTTATTTAAAGTTAAAGTCAGGCGCTGGTTCTTTAAGGTCGGCGCTTGCGAATAAGGTCGCTAAGGTCATTAAAGTCGCTAAAGTCTCTAAGGCGCACCCTGTGCAGCGCGAAAACTCGCTAATTGTCTAATAGTATTCTCGCAATTGTCTTCAATAGTCCCCCTCGCCCAGCAGCGCCCGACCTTAGAGACCTTAAAGACCTTAGAGACTTTAGAGACCTTATTCCCAGGCGCTGACTTTAGAGACCTTATTCCCCAGGCGCTGACCCTATAGACCTTATCCTCGGGCGCTCAATTAATTCATATCCGCCAGCGACCAACGTCGCCTTTCTTTCTCAGTTGGCGCTGCCTGTCGCCGACGGTGCGTTTATACTTACGTTCGAAGAGCTTGAAGAGCCCCGAGTAGTCGCTATAGCCACAGCGGCGCGCTACGTCACGCATTTCCAAATCGGTGAAGCGCAGCAGGTCGTCAGCCAGGCGCAGACGAATGGCTTCGTGCAAACTCTCATAATCCATGCCAGTCAGCAAGAGGCTGAAGACCGAAAACTCTCTCATATCTACTCCCAACTTATTTCTGAGAGTATTCACCGTATAGTGCTCGCTCAGGCAAACTATCTGCAGGAAGCGGTCCATCAGATGAATACCCGTGGGAGACATGTTGCGCTCCACGGGGCGATAAAGCGCTTGCCCCGTAACGGAGTCAAAATAGCGCTCAGCAGAGAAGGGCGAAATGTAAAGCTCGTCCAACGAGAATTGGGGTGTAAAACCAGTATTCATAGCCATAAAACGTATTATTGCGGCACCAAGGTATAAAAATTCCTGCTTACCTACAACTATATCCAAAGAAAAATCATCTTAAAAAGTTGCCGCTCTCGAGATATGCGACATTTCTACCGCCGAGGAAGTTGCCGCTCTCGCGATATCCGACATTTCCACCACCGAAGAAGTTGCCGATATCGAGATATCCGACATTCCAACCGCCGAGGAAGTTGCCGATATCGGGATATCCGACATTTCCACCACCGAGGAAGTTGCCGATATCGGGATATCCGACATTTCCGCCACCGAAGAAGTTGCCGCAAAAATATTTGCGGACATTTCCCCGATCATTTATGCCTCAAAATAATGCTGCATCCTGCTCGCCAACAGCGTTTCCGTCTCCGCAATCGAGCGCTTCACCAATTCCTTCTGCTTTTCAATCGCCTTAATCTTCGCTGCAAAGGCTTGCTGGAGGGGGAGAGGGGGGAGAGGGATGGGGATTTCACTAACAACTCTCTTTGAAATCTCTTTAAAGGTAGCACCAGTACCTAATGAGTTTAAATAATCGTTGTTATAAAGAAGAAAAGAATATACATATTCATTATTTAACCTGTCGGAACAAACGATATTTTTAAATCCTTGGTTGCAATACATAGGCGCGCATGTAATTGCAACTTTTCCAATTGGTGCTCGTGAGGACAGCAATACGGTTCCTATTGGTAACAACTGCAAATTTGCACTTTTAACTCCGTCGTCAGTCAGTGTTCTTGATGTTGAATAAAAATACTTACGTCCATCAAGTTCTGCAGGAGTTATCCAAAAATATTCTCCATTCCAATATGATGCATCATTTGTTTTAGGTGTACTACCTCCTATTATCTCAGCCACATCCCCCAACTTCTTAACCTCCCATCCCTTTTCATTTTGTATAGGGTCGCCGAACATATCATAGAAGATGGATTGTGCGAGCGCGTCAAGTTCCTTGATTTGCTCCCGCTTCTTCTCCAGTATCCCATTGATGCAATCCAATTCAGACACAATACGCTCCTGAATGGGCAGAGGGGGAATGGGGATGTTATATTGTTTTATCTTCTCTGTACTTAAATTAGGCTGAGCTACACCTTCTGCTGATTCTAAAAAGGAATTAGATAGTGTCTTTAAATAATAGAAAAGATACATGTGTTTTATCTCTGATACCTTTTCTCTACAAATAGCAACTCGCTGATTTAAGTAAAGTCTTTTATTTGTTTTATTTATGCCAAATTTGCCAGTGGTTGCTCCAGATAAAGCAACCACTATATCTTCTGGCAAAACTTCATATTTTTCAATATTTACTTTAGGGTAATCAAATTTCGAAAAGTAAACGATATCTGTAAGGTCAACTAATCCCTTTTGGATATTCGAAATTCGTAAAATTGCATCTCCTTCTTTCCTAAATAGTTCACTTTTGAATGCAAAACCATTTATTACCTCGCACACATCCCCCAACTTCTTTATTTCCCAACCATGCTTCATATTTCCTATTTCTAATTGTAGGTTAATTTTAGAATTATTCTTTGCGCCCTTCGCGAAGATTTATATTGGCAATAAATATAGCAGTTACTTGCGTAACCATTGGATGCCCCAATAACTTTCACAGACCCCCTCCCCGCAAGCGGTACTCCCCCTAACTTAGGTGGAGATTTTCAGATACTCTCCCTCATTGGAAATTCCTGTTGGACATATCAAGCGATGGAGGTAACCCAAAATCCTCCCCGAAGTTAGGGGAGGTGCCCAAAGGGCGGAGGGGTCTGTAAACTTGAGTAAACTCCTATCTTTGCGCCTTTGCGTGAATCCAAAATCATTTCGCACCAACCATTTATTTGTATTTCACCCCGAACGGCAAACGGTCTGAAAGACCATCGAGCTCCAAGCCCAGGGCAAGCGAACGCATGTGAGCGACACCCTGGGTACCCATCCCCGAGGACGTTGCGCCCTGAAAGGGCAAAAGCACGAAACCACATTGCCTATTCATATCGCTTTTGCCCCTTCAGGGCGCCATCTGGTGTGTCATCCCACCCAGGGCGCCGTTCCCTTCGGTCACTTGCCCTGGGCTTGGTGCTGCTGCC
>CALCHM010000127.1 GCA_937901345.1 uncultured Prevotella sp.
GCAAAGCGGTCGGTGAGTTCTGCCAGTACCGCGTCGCCGAAACGCAGCACGGCATCGGAAACACCCATCTGGGTGTAAATAGCGTTGGTATTCATCTCTTGATCCTCAGTCTTTCTTCATGTTGTTCACGATCTGTGCGGCCACCTGATCCAGCACTTCCGGCTTGGATACGATGAGTCCGTTTTCCGCATCGCCCAGGATCAGCAGCGTGTCACCCGGCTCAATGCCGAAGAAGCTGCGCGCCTAAAGGTGCTGCTCGATGCTGCGCACAAGAATGGTGTGAACTTCTATTGGGCCATTCACCCCGGTGTAGATATTAAGTGGACAGAAGCCGATCGTGACGCTATGATGAACAAACTCGAAGTGATGTATCAACTCGGTGTGCGTTCATTCGCCGTTTTCTTTGACGATATTTGGGGCGAAGGCACTAAGGCTGATAAGCAGGCAGAACTCTTGAACTATATCAATACCAACTTTGTAAAAGCAAAGGGTGACGTGAGTCCTCTCGTGATGTGTCCTACGGAATACAATCGTGGTTGGGCAAATGAAAAGGGCGGTTATCTCCGCACGCTTGGTAGCGATATGGACAAGTCGGTAGAAATTATGTGGACGGGTAACTCTGTTGTTCACACTATTGACAAAGAATCTATGGAGTGGATTAACGAACGCATTCAGCGCAAGGGTTACATTTGGTTGAATTTCCCCGTTTCCGACTTCGTGCGCGACCACATACTTCTCGGTCCTACCTATGGCAATGGACTTGATATTGCTGAGGATCTTTCTGGTTTCGTAAGTAATCCTATGGAACATGCAGAGTCATCAAAGATTGCGCTCTATAGTATTGCGGATTACACTTGGAACATGAAGAACTATGACTACATGTCAAGTTGGGATAAGGCGCTTAAGGATCTTCTTCCTGAAAGTGCTGAGGCGCTCAAGATTTGGGCTTCTTATAACGAAGACCTTGGACCTAATGGACATGGATTCCGTCGTGACGAGAGTCGTGAACTCCAACCCATTGCTAAGGCGGCTGTGAAGGGTGACAAGAATGCTATTGCGCAACTCTATGGTAAATGCATGGAACTCGAATTGGCCATTAATATCCTTCTTGCCGATAAGACAAATCCTGCGCTTATTGTAGAACAACGTCCTTGGTTGGAATATGGTAAACTCGTTGCTCAGTTTGGTATGAACGTTTGTGCAACGGCTATAACTAATCTTGACAACGCTACTGGATTTGTGAACTTTGAAAATCTTTACAAGGAAGCACGCTCTATTCAGACACAGATGTACAACCTTGCGAATTCAGACATCCTTCATCCGCTCCAACCTGGAATTAAGGTCGGTTCGCTTGTGTTGATTCCTACATTAAATGAGATTTTTGCCAATACGGTGAATGCTTATAATGCTGCTCACAACACCGCTTACAATCCTGTTTGCGAATACCAACCTTATTCTATTTCTTCAACAGTTCCTCAGTTGGCGAAGTTAACGGTTACAGCGCGTGGTAATGATGTTCGCGTTAACGATGTTCTCGAAGTTGTTACTTGGGCTCCCGGTTCGGAATTCGTAATCAACTCCGACCGTGCGGTAAGCATGCAAGGCATGGACTTCAACTTTGGCGTGAAGGGTGTGGCTGAGAAATTTACGCTCGAACTTCAGGGTGAAGACGGCAACTGGCGTAAGGTTAGTTTGCTCCATTACTCTGCCGACGACACTGTTATCCACACTGGTGGCGAACTCAGCGGTATGAAGGCACAGAAGATTCGACTCACCAACACCTCAGGTGAAGAAGTAAAGGCTTACTTCAAGGGATTCCGTTTCTCACGCCAGTAAAATATAGGTGCACCAACTCTACACATTTATATATAACATGTCACGAAGTAGCATCCAGAAGTTTGAGGATATGTTTCATGATGTGAGACGTTATAGATAATGGTGCCCCTCAATTTCAAACAAACGCTCCCATCTCATTCTTGAGATGGTGAGCATTTGTTTTTTCTAGATGCTTGCGTTTTACCTTTCCACTAATAAAAATTGAAGATAATATAGTTGTTGCCACATGTTGGGACTTTGCATCTCATTAATGACGCAAAAATGCATCACGACTGGGCAACCTTAAGTTTGCACCTCTCAACCTTTATTTCACTCTGTATAGACCTGCATAGCGCCATCCACGTTCGTAATCTGTCCGTGCAGACTGCATAGCGCCATCCACGTTCGTAATCTGTCCGTGCAAACTGCATAGCGCCATCCACGTTCGTAATCTGTCCGCGCAAACTGCATAGTGCCATCCACGTTCAGAATCCGTCTATGCAGATCTGCATAGGTCCACACGTATTGCAAATCTCTCTATGCTGTCCCGCACAGTCCCACTGCGAAAAAAAATTATGTCCTAAGGTGCAAAATGCTTCTAGATTTTTCAACTTTACCATCTTGCGGGAAACGTTTCTTAAGCAGTTTCTTCGTTTAGATAAAGAACGTTTGCCTAGAAGCAATACATTTGACAAAAAACTCTAGGGTGCACTTTCAGCATCTAAAATATACCTGTGTAAACTGCTATATTATCCCCTAAAATCACACCATTCATGCTTAAACAGAAACCACATTTTGCTTTACTTGATGGACTTCGCGGCGTTGCGGCTTTGGCGGTGCTGTGGTATCATGTGAACGAAGGATTTGCCTTTGCTGAGGCTACTAATGGCGTTGGCGATTGCAACATCCGCTCGTTCAATCATGGTTATCTTGCCGTTGACTTTTTCTTTATTCTCTCTGGATTTGTCATTGCTTATGCTTATGACGATCGTTGGAATCAAGGACTAACCTTAGGCAATTTCATCAATCGCCGCCTCATTCGCCTGCATCCTATGCTCATTGCGGGGGCAATTATTGGCGCAATAACTTTCCTAATTCAGGGAGGTGTCACCTGGAGTGGTGAAGCGGTGCCCACGGCAAGGGTGATGCTCTGCCTTGCACTCACTTTCCTGTTCATCCCCTCCGTGCCTGGGTGTGGTTATGAGGTGCGTGGCAACGGAGAAATGTTTCCACTCAACGGGCCTTACTGGTCACTCTTCTTTGAATACATAGGCAACATTCTCTACGCCCTACTGTTGCGCCGCCTTTCGACGAATGGCCTCGCCTTGTTGGTGACACTGCTCGGCAATGCCTACTTTTGGTTTGCCACATCGAACCTTTCGGACTATGGAAGTATCGGGATGGGTTGGACGCTTGACACGCTGAATTTCTTTGGAGGTTTCATGCGCATGCTTTTCCCCTTTACATTGGGGATGTTGCTCTCTCGCACCTTCCGCCCACGCCCTGTTCGCGGTGCGTTTTGGTTATGCTCCATTTTGCTGGTTGCGCTCTTTACGGTGCCTTATATTGAGGCGATGCAACCGCTTTGCATGAACGGTGTGTTTGAAATGATTTGCATCATGCTCATCTTCCCCGCAATCGTATTGCTTGCAGCATCTTGCGCTTCAGTCTCTACAGGAACACATCGTGTCGCAACTTTCTTGGGCGACCTCTCTTATCCGCTTTATACCGTACATTATCCGTTGATGTACCTTTTTTACGCTGGACTTATTGCCAACGAACACTACACCTTTGCGGCAGCACCCTGGCAATCGCTTTGCGTCATGGGCGGCAGCATTCTCGTTGCCATAGTGCTTATGAAATGCTACGATACACCTGTCAGAAAGTGGTTAGCAAAGAAATTTGATAATTAAATGCATGAAGATGATGTGGCATATCGTAGCAGAAACGCTGATGCCTCAATCATCGCCATCGCCTTTAAATACAAACGCAGAAGACCGGTCCTCGCGGACTGGTCTTCTTCTGTTATAGATTGCCTATATCTTGTTATAGATTTCATCTGTTTGTTAGATCCTAAAACCCTTCTTATCTTTGCATCGTAAACCAATGAATGCAATGATTACACGATGCGGTACATTGTATAAATCAGAAACTTGTTAATCTAACAGCGTAACAGAATTTTACACTTTCTAGTCAGAAAGTTAAAGTGTGTTTCATGAAAGGTAAATTAACAGTTTTAACAAATTTGGTTTCACTTCTCCTCCTTACCTTTGCAACAGAAAAAGGAAATAAGGAACATTTAAAGCGAAAATAAAACCAATTTAAATCCAATTTACTAATTACTTAAAACCATTAATGATTATGAAGACTTTATTCAGAAATTTGACAGTTACAGCATTTTGCTTTGCAGTTTCAGTTTTTAACGCTTCTGCAGATAATGCAAAACCCGTTGCTTTTAACCAACTCCCCGCTCAGGCACAGCAGTTTGTTAAGACACATTTCACCGACAGTAAGGTAGTCGTTTCTACGCTTGAAAGCGATATCTTGGAAAAGAGTTATGACGTAGCGCTTAACAATGGTGCGAAGTTGGAATTTGATGGCAAGGGACAATGGACAGAAGTTGTATGTCCCACAGGAGGCGTTCCTGAAAGCATTCTTCCTGAGCAGGTTAAGTCTTATCTCAAATCTAGTTTTCCCAACGCTAAGGTGACAAAGGTTGAACGTGATAACGGTCGCTTTGAAGTAAACTTAGAGAATGGAACAGAAGTTACATTTAATAAGAAATTCCAAGTAACAGACATCGATCTTTAATGCAGATTCAGAATAGCACGTCTTAGGATACATTGCGATAAGATTTGATGCTAAATCTGTAAACAGAATATCGAAATCGAATACCACTAATCTAATATCAAATAATTTTAAATCTAATTACCATGAAATTCAAAAACAGTTTCTTCACCCTGCTGCTCCTAGCAGTTCCAGCGTTGCTGGTGTCGTGTGATGATGATAACGACAATAACTTTGACTTCGTGACAGAAGCGGTGCACCATGCCTTCCAAAATCTTTATCCGCAGGTGCAACCCTATGAATGGGAAATTGATGGTCCTTACATCAAGGCAGAATTCTATCAAACTTCTAAGCATTACGAAGCATGGTTTACCCCCGAAGGACTGTGGGTACGTACGGAAACCGACCATGTTGGTGCGCTTCCAGAACCTGTTGCAAATTGTCTGGCTACTACCTATGCCGACTATCATGTAGATGATGTGGATTGGGTAGAAACCCCTACAGGCAACTTCTACGAAGTGGATTTGGAGAAGGCTGGAATGTCAGATTTTATTGTCAAGATTGCTCCTGACGGAACGGTAGTACAATAAGAAGCTGCAACATTATGAAATATTTAGCGGGTGTGTCAAAAAAAATTGGCACACCCGCTTCTTCTGTGGTTGTATCGCTACTTTTTATTGCCCATAATTCTCTCGTTTCCGACTGATGTATCTTGTTACAATAAATGGCGATCTCAAAACGTTCGAATGCCATTCGAAAAGCATTCGAACGCCTTTCAAACAGCGGTAATAACTCTTTGTTTCAAAATCATCACACTTCATCCTTGCATTTCAGAGTTTTTGCCCCACAAACGCATGCCAAGAAAGAAAAATTACGTTCGTTGGGAACAAAATCAGTCGCCTACTCTCTTTGCACTGTCATTTTTCCTCATTCTCGACCCTCGCATGTTTGCGGGACGTGATTTGAGAAAATCTGGAATCCCGAAACTTTGTGGGAACAGATTTGTGAAAAAAATGGGCGCTGCTGACGTGCGGGGCTCCAGATGTTTTACAAATGGCAAGAAGCGTCTTCTTGATGTAGGCGTGCCATCTCATTCGATTTGTAAAACCGAGGCGCATCTACGTTGTTGCGTCATGCTGCATCAACCGTGTCCCTCATGCTTTGTGTTGCGAAGACTTGTGCGTCATCTTATCGTTCGTGTTGCTTCAGTCGATCGACGATTTCCTTTGCTGCTCGCTGGGGAGCACCGGGAGCACCGAGTAGGGCAGCCATTTTTTCATACCCTTTGAGTTGCGCCTCGCGTGCGATGCCACCAGGAAGAATTTCAGCGAGATGCTGACGCACGTTATTGACATTCATGCCATCTGCAACGAGTTCGGGAACCACTTCTCTACCCGCAACGAGGTTCACCAGGGAAATGTATTTCACCTTTAAGAGATGGCGACGCAAGAAGGAAACGAATTTGCCTGCTGCGATGTAATAACATACAACTTGGGGCACGCGGAAGAGTCCCGTTTCAAGTGCTGCTGTACCTGAGGTTACGAGTGCTGCCGTGGCGTGAGCAAGCAGGGGATAGGTTTGGGAGCGAAGGATGTGTGGCAAACGTTCGGCAGACCAATTTAGACGTTGTAGGGTGCGGTCATAATACTCCTGACTAATCGAGGGAGCACCAGCCAAAACCAACTGATATCCCTGATCCACATAAGGGGCTGCTGCCTCACACATTCTGCACAGATTATCTTTAATCTCTTGCTTACGACTGCCCGCAAGTAAGGCGATGATGGGGCGCTTAGGGTTAAGACGATTCTGCTTGCAAAACTCCTCAAAAGTATCTTGGTAAGTTGCGCGGAACTGACTGATTTCGTCTACCGTAGGGTTGCCCACGTAGGAAATGGGGTAGTGGTGTTTCTTTTCAAAGAAGTCCACTTCAAACGGCAGTATTGAAAACAGACGGTCAACATAGGCGCGGATGTCCTTGATGCGGTGTTCCTTCCAAGCCCAAATCTTGGGCGAAATGTAGTAATAAACGGGGCAAATCAGTTGCTTCTTTACAAACTTCGCTATCTTGAGATTAAAACCCGGATAGTCCACCAAGATTACGCAGTTAGGTCGCCACTCTGCGATTTCAGATTTACAGCGCTCCATGCCCTTGAGAATCGTGCGCAAGTGAAGCAAAACGGGGATAAACCCCATGTAGGCCAGGTGCTTGTAATGACACAAAAGTGTGCCCCCAACACGCTGCATTTCGTCGCCTCCGTAGAAGCGAAATTCAGCTTGGGGGTCGTTGTTTTTGATGGCTTGCATGAGGTGGGCTGCATGAAGGTCACCGCTAGCTTCACCTACGATGAGAAAGTATTTCATTCCGCAAAAATTACTCAAAAGTAAAGGATTTTAAAAGAGCGTAATCCGTAACATCGAGTGTGACGGGCGTAACGGCAACGTAGTTGTTCTCGAGTGCCCAAATGTCCGTGTCGGTAGCTTCGGGTTCCAGATTTTCGCGATAACCCACGAGCCACAAATAAGGTTGATTCGTAGTGGGATGAAAGCATTTGTGCGTCTCTTTTGCCCAGCGACTTTTTCCCATGCGACACACTTTAATGCCCTTAAATTCTGCAGTGTTGGGGAAGTTAACGTTGAGGCAAGTGAAGGAGGGTAATCCTTCGCTTAAAACCTTCTGTGTAATAGCGATAATGTAGGATTTCAGGGGGGTGAAATCCGCATTTGAACTATGATTGTCGAGTGAAAAAGCAATCGCAGGGAACCCCGACATTGCGCCTTCGTAACACACACCCATCGTTCCCGAATAATGGGCATTTACCGCAGAGTTGTCACCATGGTTAATGCCACCGATGACCAAGTCAGGGCGACGTGTCATGGCATCGTTAAGTGCAACCTTAATGCAGTCGGCAGGAGTTCCTGTGCATGCACAAATCGTAAGTCCGTCTTCTTCTTGAATAGTGCGGTAACGCAAGGGGGTAGAAGACGTAATTGCGCAACTTCCGCCAGAACGAGGACCATCGGGGGCCATAACGTAAAGATCTGCATATGGGCGGAGCGTTTCGATAAGAAAATTAATGCCTTTGGCGGTATAACCGTCGTCGTTAGAAATGAGTATGAGAGGGCGCATAAAATAGAGATTTTCTAAAGATTTTGACACTGTTCGGATGTGATGTTGACGTAGTTCAACTTTAACATTTGGCGTTGTTAGGGCAAACTTTAACGTCCTTCTAATATACGTCTGACACAATTCAAGCAATGATTAGGTAAAACTCAAGCATCTAAACGGCTCAGAACGTAATCAGAGACTTTGTCATATTTTCCGACAAAAGTAGTAATTTATTCTATAAGCGAGATACATATGAGAAAAAATAAGTATCTTTGCAAAGTTCGTAAAAGTGCCTGTGTGGCGCTATTTTGAAGCACTCCTAAACAGAAAATAATGGGAAAAATTATTGCTTTAGTAAACCAAAAAGGTGGCGTAGGTAAAACCACCACTTCGATGAATCTTGCTGCATCTTTGGCAACGCTTGAAAAGAAGGTTTTGCTCATTGATGCTGACCCCCAGGCAAACGCCTCTTCGGGTTTGGGTGTAGACTTGAGTCAGATAGATGCTTCCATCTATCAATGCCTAGTAAACAAGATTGACGTCCGCGAAGCCATTTATACGACAGATATAGAAAATCTGGACATTATACCTTCACACATAGACCTTGTAGGTGCCGAAATAGAAATGCTAAACTTCAAGAATCGTGAACGAGTTTTCAAGAATGTTTTAGCGCCCATTAAGGCAGAGTATGACTACATACTTATCGACTGCTCTCCCTCGCTCGGACTTATGGTGGTCAATGCGCTCACGGCTGCTGATTCGGTGATTATTCCTGTTCAGTGTGAGTATTTCGCTCTGGAAGGCATCTCGAAACTGCTCGATACCATTCGCATCATTAAGCGCAAAACAAATCCTTCACTCTCCATCGAAGGTTTTTTGCTAACGATGTACGATTCGCGTCTTCGTTTGGCCAACCAAATCTATGATGAAGTGAAGCGCCATTTCCAAGAACTCGTATTTAAAACCGTCATTCAGCGCAATGTGAAACTCTCGGAAGCACCCTCGCACGGTTTGCCAGTAATTCTTTATGACGCTGACTCAACGGGGGCAAAGAATCACTTGGCTTTGGCAAAGGAAATTATCAGTAAGAATCAATAGTAAAACTTACTTCCACATTTATGGCAATCAAGAAAAAATACGCAGCGCTCGGTCGCGGATTGGACGCCCTGATTTCTACCCAAGAAGAGGTAGAAACTAGCGGTTCGTCATCCATTAGCGAAATTGCGCTCTCGCAAATAGAAGCTAATCCCAACCAACCGCGTCGAGAATTTGACGAAAAGGCCTTGGAAGAACTTGCTGATTCCATTAGAAATTTTGGAATTATCCAACCCATTACGTTGCGCCAATTAAGCGAGGATCGCTATCAGATTATTGCAGGCGAACGTCGTTGGCGTGCCTCTCAGATGGCGGGAATTCAGCGTATCCCTGCTTATATCCGCACTGCTGATGATGAAAACATGATGCAGATGGCCTTGGTGGAAAATATTCAGCGCGAAGAACTCAATCCTATTGAAGTGGCTTTGGCTTATCAACACTTGATTGAGCGCTATAACCTCAAACAAGAAGAATTGAGCGAGAAGATAGGTAAGAATCGTGCTACTATTGCCAATACGCTTCGTCTGCTTAAACTTCCCGCACAGGTGCAGATGGCAATTAAAAACCGCCAAATCGACAAGGGACATGCACGTGCATTGCTTTCGCTTGCTGATCCAGCGATGCAGGTGAAGTTCTTTAAGGAGGTTCTTGAAAAGGGCTACTCCGTAAGACAAATTGAAGAAATGGTGGCGCAAATCAATGCCGGAGAAGCCGTAAAGAGCGGCAAGCGCACACTTCAAGATAAGAAGGTGTTGCTTCCAGAGGAATTTAAGGTGTTGAAAACAAAACTCTCTGATTTCTTCAAAACCAAAGTACAGATGACATGCTCACAACAAGGGAAGGGCAAAATCAGCATCCCCTTCGAAAATGAAGAGGAATTGACGCGTATTATCGAACTCTTCGACAAAATGAGGAGTTGAGTACTTTTCAAACTATGATGAAACGACTATTCACGCTTATAATACTTTGCCTCTCTTGTCTTGGGGTGCAAGTGGTGTCGGCACAGGCACGACTTCTGGATGTGAAGGTGAGTTCCGAAGTAAAGAGCGATTCTTTGAGAGCAAAAACAGTAGCTATGACGCTTGACATGGATACGTTGGCACAATCAGCGGACTTCATGTCAGACACCATTAAGGTTGATACGATAAACATCAAGTTTCCTATTGATCAAAAGCAACTAAAGAAGCAAGAACGCGACTTGAAAAAAGCGCAATTCGTGCCTAACCCCCAGCGTGCTTTGTGGTTGGCGCTTGTGCTTCCCGGAGCTGGGCAAATTTACAATCGTAAGTATTGGAAGTTGCCGCTTGTCTATGGAGGATTCTTGGGATGTACCTATGCCTTCACGTGGAATCAGCAGATGTATAGCGATTACTCACAGGCTTATCTTGACATCATGGACGATAATCCACAAACGCAGAGTTATAAAGACTTTTTGCCTCCTAACTATGACATAAGCGGACGTGAGGATCGCTATAAGGAAATCTTTAAAAATAAGAAGAATACCTACCGACGTTGGCGCGATCTCTCCGTGTTCTGTTTCGCTGGTGTGTACATTCTTTCTGTGATTGATGCTTACGTAGATGCGCAACTCTCAGAGTTTGATATAACTCCAGATCTGACGATGCGCTTTGAACCAACGGTAATTAATACCAACCCGCAAGACATGCGCATGCAAAAACAATCTTATGGTGTAGGATGTTCTATAAACTTCTAGAAATTCTAGTGTATCTAGAGTTTCTAAAACCTGTAGGACATCTTAGTGTATCCAGAAACTTTAAGAATTAACAACACAGAAACACGGTTGGAGCGGAAAATGCTTAAAACGTAGCGCAAGGCTGTTTAGCACCAAAAATGAACTCCAAAACCACTATTTATCTGAATAAATAATGTTTTTTAAGAACAAAATAAAATCCTTTCTTTTTGCTTCATCGTTATGTTGTACAAATTTGTTCGCACAACAAACGGATGTGATTACTGTGCATGACGATGTCATTGGTTCTGATGAACAAATAGGACTTCCTGAAGGCATGTTGTTGAGTGTAGATTCCTTGATGATGCAATGGAATGCGCGCCAATATCTTTTTCCCGAGGAGGAGGTGAGCACATCGGAATATTTGTCAAACTTAACCCCCGAAGACTATGCGGAACGTTTGAGTCGTATTCCTGGAATTATGGAATTTCCTTATAACGGAATCGTACAAGAGTTTATCGAACGTTATACAACGAAGAATAGTCGCACCATAAGTTTCTGCCTTGCCGCAGGTAATTTTTACGTTCCCATGTTTGAGGAGGCTTTAGAAGCAAATGGTTTGCCTTTGGAATTGAAATACCTTCCCGTAATTGAATCAGCGCTCAATCCAACAGCACGCAGTAAGGCTGGCGCCGTAGGGCTTTGGCAGTTCCTTTTAACAACGGGAAAGCGTTATGGACTTGAAGTGAACAGTCTTATAGATGAACGTCAAGATCCCGTGAAGTCTACTTGGGCTGCAGCGCAAATGTTGAAGGAACTTTATGACATTTATAAAGATTGGAATCTTGTAATTGCCGCTTACAATTGTGGTCCCGGAAATGTCAATAAGGCCATACATCGTGCAAATGGTGAAACAGATTATTGGAAAATTTATCCTTATCTTCCCACTGAAACCCGTGGTTATGTGCCAGCTTTCATCGCTGCAAACTATGCGATGTATTATTATTGCGAACATCAGATTGCGCCTTTGCGTACGGCATATCCCATTGCAACAGATACGGTGATGATAACTCGAAATCTGCATTTTGATCAGATAGCTGAACTCTGCGATATCGACAAAGATGCTATCCGCGCGTTGAATCCGCAATATAAACTGGATCAGATTCCTGGGGATGTAAAACCCTATTCCTTACGTTTGCCACAGGAGAAAATATTAACCTTTATTGATCTTGGAGATACCATTTATGACCATCGTTCTGATGAACTCTTTAAGCGCCGTAAGGAAGTTGATGTGACTGAAAATGCCGTAGCAACAACTACATCCAAGAAAGCAAAGAAATCGGAACAAAAAAACAAACCCGTTTATGTGACCGTGCGTCAAGGAGATACGCTTGGAGGCATCGCAAAGAGAAATCGAACTACCGTAGCGAAAATCAAACGCTTGAATGGACTTAAAAACAACAATATCCGAGTTGGTAGAAAACTTCGCGTGAAATAGGACTTAAAAATGTTAATCATTTCATTTGTGGTGCCTAAACCTATATGGGGAAACAAGTATCTCAAATGTACAACGCAAATTCAAAGCTATGTCCGACAAAACTTTAACCCCGCAAGAAATACAGGACGAAATCCTTATAAATGCCGCGTTCCAAAAGTTAATTGATACCTATTTGGCCTCTAATCATCGAGGCAAGGTTGAGATTATCACTAAGGCATTCAACTTTGCTAAACAGGCGCACAAGGGTGTGCGTCGTCGTTCTGGTGAACCCTATATTCTTCACCCCATTGCTGTCGCTCAAGTGGCTTGTGAGGAAATTGGATTAGGTTCAACTTCTATCTGTGCCGCTCTTCTGCATGACGTGGAGGAAGATACGGACTATACCAATGAGGATCTCTGCAACCTTTTCGGACCGAAAGTGGCAAACATCGTAGAGGGGGTCACTAAAATCTCTGGAGGTATCTTTGGAGATCGCGCTTCTCTGCAGGCTGAGACGTTTAAGAAACTCCTGCTCACGATGAGCGATGACATTCGTGTGATTCTCATCAAAATTTCAGACCGCGTGCACAACATGCGCACCCTTGAGTCTATGTTGCCTTCAAAGCAATATAAGATTGCAGGAGAAACACAATACATCTTTGCACCGCTTGCCGACCGTTTAGGACTTAATAAGATTAAGACGGAACTCGAAAATCTCAGTTTCAAGTACGAGCACCCCGAGGCATATCAAGACATCCTTCAGAAATTGGAGAATTCGCAAATGGAGCGCGATGACAACTTTAATAATTTCATTCCTCCCATTCGTGAAGCTTTGGATAAAATGGGGTGTCAGTATTCTATAAAGGCGCGCATCAAGAGTCCTTATTCTATCTGGAAGAAAATGCAGATGAAGAAGGTGCCTTTCGAAGAGGTTTTCGATATTATGGCAATTCGTATCGTGTTTACACCTCAGAATCGCGAGGAAGAGATTAATGAATGCTTCCGTATCTATGCGGCACTCACAAGCATTTATCGTCCTCACCCCACACGCTTCCGTGATTGGCTCTCTTCTCCCAAAGCGAATGGTTATCAAGCACTCCATAACACCTTCATGAGTGGTAGTGGTAAATGGATTGAAGTGCAGATTCGTTCTGACAGAATGGATGATATTGCTGAACAGGGGTTTGCCGCACACTGGAAATATAAGGCACCAGGGGCTGAATACGATGCTTCTGAACTGGATGGTTGGCTCAATTCCATTAAAGAAATTCTGGACGATCCTCAACCCGATACGCTCGACTTGCTTGATACGATTAAGTTGAACCTTTATGCGCGTGAAATTTTAGTCTTCACACCGAAGGGAGAAATCAAGACGATGCCTGCAGGTAGCACCGTGCTTGACTTTGCCTTCTCCATACACTCCTTCTTGGGTAGTCACTGTTTTGGCGCAAAGGTAAACCATAAACTCGAACCTTTGAGTTATCAACTCAAAAGCGGGGACCAAATAGAAATCCTTACATCGAAAACGCAACATGTACAACCTGAGTGGTTGAACTTTGCAACTTCGGCAAAGGCGCGCGGAAAGATTCAGGCTATCTTGAGACGTGAGCGTCGTGAAAAGGAGGCTAAGGGTGAACAGATGTTGAAAGAGTTCTTAGAACAGCATGACCTCGCGTATAACACAAACATGGTTGAGAAACTTTGTAAGCAATATGCCCTGAAGACTCGTGATGAGTTGTTCTTTGCTGTTGCAGAAAAGCAAGTGGTACTGACTGATGCTGATGTTGACCGCCTTACGGGGAAAACGTCTAACAACGGATGGCGAAAGTTCCTTACCTTCTTGAACAAACCTAAGGAGCATGAAGGAGCAACGCTGGTTGAGGATGTTGCAACACTCGAAACGCGTGAATTCGTAAAGTCGTTGAACAAGAAGAAAGTGCTTGCACTTGATGAAGATAACTTGCAGCATTGTACGTTTAGTTCGTGTTGTAATGTCGTACCTGGTGATGATGTTCTCGGTTATATTACTGAAAACGGAACGCTTGAAATTCACCGTCGTCAATGCGAAACAGCAAATAAGTATAAGACACGTCATGGCAATAATATTATTGCTTGCTCATGGAATACGGGGCATCAACGCTATTTTGATATGCGTATCTTTGTGCGTGGTGTAGATGCAAAGGGAGTGCTTCATAGCATCGCTGATTGCTTCGAAACCCTCCAACAATTCCTTGTTAAGGAAATTACGTTGAAGACTAACGACGGAATCTTTGAAGGAACGCTTCTCGTGAGTGTTTATCATGTTGACGACATTCGCCTCGTGTGTGATGCGCTACGCAAAATAGAAAACGTAACGAAGGCGGTGAGAATGGATTAATATATTATACAATAAAGGAGAAAAAGAGGATGTAATCGCAATTACACTTCTTTTTCTCCTTTATTGTGAAAACTTGCATAACTCCATTTTGTTTTGAAATCACTGCCCGCTGGTTTGCGGAACTCCATTTCATTTTGAAATTCCTTCCCGCAGGTTTGCAGGGCTCCATTTCATTTTGAAATCACTTCCCAAGGGTTTGCTGGACACCTGCACGTTTAGAAATGTCTTCAAGTTGATAAATGGTCTTTAGAGTTATGCTGGTAAGACTACAACTTACTCAAAGTAAAGCGTCAGCGTCACCATGTTTATTGTCGCCTTGTTTACGCTTTGTGTAAATACCTGTTGTGAAGAATCCAGCAGGTCGCTACGATCTTTTTTTAAGATGTCATTAAGTCCGAAACTAAATTTTAATTCCGGAATAATCTTAAAGAAAGGCAAATAGCAATCGCATCCGAAACCAACCTCCAAGCATAACGAGAATGGTTTTGTTTGGAGCAACGTATGCTTCTTGGCTGTTAAGTCGTAGTTGGCGCTAATACCTCCTACCACGTATGGACGATAATTGTTATAACGTGGTCCCGAAAGTTTCATGTTTATAGGCACGGATAGCAAAGCTGATTTCATATCCTGCGACTCTTCCTTCCCTGAAACATGATCAAAGAAACAGAGATGCTTACTGCCAAAGTGTAGAGCAGGTTGTAGGCGTAAAGATACGTAGCGATTCACACGCCAATCTCCTAATACACCGACACTAAAACCGAGGTTCATTTTGTCGTTCTCTACGCTCCATTGCGCACCCGTTGCTGGGTCTATATAACCATTGTTTTCAAATTCAATCCCCTGGTCATGAATACCAAAGAAGAAACCGTAGTGGAAACGGCGTTCGTCGATAAAGGGCTTGTTTTGCACCTTGCGCTCTTGAGCCAATAGACTCAGGGAGAAGACGGAAAGGAGAAGAAAAAGGTATCTCATGATGAAAATTGCTAATAATGGGGAATGGAAATACTCCCGGTTCTTACTATCATTATTTGGATGAAAATAATACTTCTCTGCCCTGCAAAATTAACTCAATTCCGGGAGATGGCAAGAAAAACTTTTGGAAGTTACTTAAAAAAAACAGGTTTTAGTTTGTTTATTGGAAGGGGCGGTGTATCTTTGCAAAGGCAATGAATAAAGCAAAACATAAACATAACAAATCACTCATTAAAAACTTACAATTATGGCTTACGTAATTACAGATGATTGTATCGCATGCGGTACTTGTATTGACGAATGTCCCTCTGGCGCTATTTCTGAAGGCGAAAAGTATGCTATTGACCCCAATTCTTGCGTAGATTGTGGTACTTGCGCAGACGTATGTCCCTCAGGTGCAATCGTTCCTGGCGAATAATCACAATTGTCGCACAAAACTTAAGAACTTGAACACACTGTTCAGGTTCTTTTTTTGATATACTTACTCAATATTAATATTACCGCTTCATTTATAGCGTGAAAATGCCGCAAAAGTTTATTACTCATCTTTCTGAGGCGGAGAAAGTTTACGAAACCATTTTTACACAACATCAGAATATCAGCATTGTTAGTAGCATAAGTTTACACTACCACTTTTATGTTTTTTAATCTTTGTGTCTCTTTGCATCCTTGCATGAAGTAAAACCTATGTGTACTTCTTACATGAATGTAATGCGGTTTTGTTTCCTTATCTTACGTAACGGGATGTATAGTGTGATCGAAATAGTATTTAGTCTTCAGGTTTTCTACCAGTCAATCGTTTCCGCATGGAAATTTTTCACAGACATCTTTCATCTATACTCTATTCACCGTGTCCGTCCTATTTCGTTGTTACATTGTCACATTGTCACATGTCACGCTAAAAGGTGTCCACATATATAAAAACAGATAAATAAAAGGCGTTGTGTCATAATGAGCAAACTGCTGCGTTGCTCCTCAATTTCGGATTTGGTCATGTACTTCAGTACACTCCCTTCATCCTCCATTTCAGCGCCTTGCATTTTACTCATTCTTACACAACTTAAGAGGGTGTGCCGAAATTTTGCATTTCGACACACCCTCTTATTTTATAGGAAAGTATTTAATTACTGAACCTGAACTGTTACACGACGGTTGTAGCTATAAGGAGCGATAATGTCTACACCACCTTCAGACTTAACAACGATCTTATCTTCAGCAACACCCATCTTAATGAGTTCCTTCTTAACTGTAGCAGCACGCTTTTCAGAAAGCTTCTGGTTGTAAGCGGGAGCACCTGTCTTGCTGTCAGCATAACCTGTAACAACGAGTGTCTTGCCATTGTTCTTAGCAAATTCTGCGATTTCCTTAACGTTAACGAGGTCCTTGCGTGAAGCAATGCGAGAAGATTCAACGTTGAAGAATACAGATGCAGATGTACCGATAAACTGAACTTCCTTAACTACGCGAACTTCGGGCTTCTTAGCTTCAGCCTGTGCAAGGAGTGCGCGGAGCTTTTCTGTTTCCTGCTGTTCAGCAGCGAGTTGTGCATTTACTGCGTCGAGTTGTTCCTGATTCATAGCCATGATAGCAGCGAGGTCGGGAGTGTGTTCCCAAGTTGTAGTCTTGCTGATCTGGTATGTAACACCCAACTTCAATGTTGCAACCTTGTCCCAAGTGCGAGTTGAGAAACGACTAGAGTGTGCATTACCGTGTTCGCCGATGATGTCGCTGTCTGTAGCTGTGAACTGAAGATCAGCGAAAGCAGAGAAGCGCTTGCTCAAACGGAAGTCATTGTAGAGACCAATGTTGAACGCGAGGTTTGCCTTGTTAGCTGAGCAGTTGCGGAAGTAACCACCACCAATGTAAGGAATGAAACTCCAGATACGTTCGGGGTTGTAACCACCGATGAGGTTGTGAAGGTTAAACATTACATCTTCGTGGATGTAAAGGAAACTATTTGTTCCGTGAGGATCTTCACCGCAGCATTCAGCGTGAGGATTGTTGATGCCGTAATGTGCAACATTTACATTTCTAACCCAACCTGCGTCTGCAACTGTGCGCAAACCAAGACCGGGAGTGAACCATTTACCTACAGCCAAAGTCCCACCGAAAGAACCACGCTTGTGAGTGAAGGGATTTCCATCAACACCAGTTTCCTGTGAAGTGTATGAAGCATTGTATGCACCACCTGCACTGATAAACCAATTTGCCCAGAAACTGTTAGTTGCTACGCTGTGCTTCTTAACAGGTACATTTTCCTGAGCTGTAGTTGCTGTTGCAAAACCTGCAAAAGCAAGAGCCAACATTAACTTTTTCATAGTTGTAATGTGAATTGTGATATTAAAAAATGTTTAAGTTTTATTTCCTATAAACTTGCAACCGACTATTAAATGGGTATAGTTCGGCATTATATTCGGTGCAAATATACTCATTTCCCTAGTTACGCTCCTACATTTTTCTTGAAAAACTTGCTTCTTGAGTTGTTAATTTAGCAATAAAAGCTCTTTTTGTTCGTTGCAGTTGGGGAAAAGTCAAATTTTGCAAGTAAAAATGCTCCAAATGGGCAATGTGGGGTAGGGGGCTGTTATGTTTATTTCCTGTTTTGATACGGGATGAATAAAATTAACTTTTCTTGCGTGCAAACAGATGCTCCCGTCTGGGTTGGAGCGTGGAGAACCATACTTTAAGTCACCTTTTATCGGTGCCAATGCTGTAGCGAGTTGGCAGCGTATTTGGTGGTGTCTTCCTGTGTGCAGGTTTACTTGTATTAAGGCATATCTGTCGCTCGATTGGAGGAGTTTGTAATCTAACGTAGCCTTTTTGCTTCCCTGCACCTCTTTAGTGAATGCGTAAGCCTTGTTTTGCTTTTCGTTGCGCGTTAAGTAATGGGTGAGCAATACGGGCGCGTTAGTAGCAGTTAATTGGTTGTGTTTCGGTATGATGGCATGGTATGTTTTGTGTACTTCGCCTTTTCGAAACATTTCGTTTAGTCGTGTCAGCGCTTTACTAGTTTTTGCAAAGACAACGATTCCGCTCACTGGGCGGTCTAATCGATGAACGACTCCGAGAAAAACCTCGCCTGGTTTGTTGTATTTTTCTTTGAGATACGCCTTAACGATATCGCTTAACGGAGCATCACCTGTTTTATCTCCCTGCACAATTTCACCTGCTACCTTATTGACAATGATGATGTGATTATCTTCGTAAAGAGGTGTCATATTAGTTGCTAAATAGGAGGTATATATGAGAGAAAGAATCGGAACATGTTTAGCGTCCGATTCTTTCCTTTTTTTGGGTGCATTATGTGATATACGTAAGACATATATTACATAAGTGCATCCCTTTATTACATATTCATACCGCCATCAACCTGCAACACTTGACCTGTAACGTAACTAGAAAGGTCTGAAGCGAGGAAGGTTGCTACATTGGCAATGTCTTCTACCTGACCACCACGGCGGAGAGGAATTTTAGCGCACCATTCTTTGCGTACTTCTTCAGGGAGTGCGCCTGTCATTGCTGTTTCGATGAAACCAGGAGCAATTGCGTTTGCACGGATGCCGCGAGATCCGAGTTCTTGAGCAATACTCTTAGCAAGGGCGATAAGACCTGCCTTAGATGCAGCATAGTTGCTTTGCCCCGCATTGCCGTGTACACCCACAACTGAAGCCATGTTGATGATGTTACCGCTACGTTGGCGCATCATGATGGGGGTGCAAGCGTGGATGAAATTGAAGGCAGACTTCAAGTTTACTGCGATAACAGCATCCCATTGTGCTTCAGACATGCGCATCATGAGTCCGTCCTTTGTGATACCTGCATTATTAACGAGGATGTCGATTTGTCCGAATTCTTCCTTTACTGCATTTACAACTTCTTCTGTTTGAGCAAAGTCAGCTGCGTTACTCGCATAACCCACACACTTAACACCTAGTGCGGAGATTTCTGCTTCTGTTTGTTTGCCGTTTTCGTCAATTACAAGGTCTGTGAAGGCAATGTTTGCGCCTTCTTGAGCGAATTTCATTGCGATAGCCTTACCGATACCGCGTGCAGCGCCTGTGATGAGGGCTGTCTTACCTGTTAAAAGTCCCATTTTAATTGCTATTTATTCTTTAGGGTTGTTATATTTCTATTGGTTGGGGCTTTAAGTTTTATTACTTAAGCACTTTGTTGAGAATGTCACATACGATTCGCTTACTGTCATCGCTTGAAAGTCCTTTGGCTACTCTGTCATAGATGTAGGGCACTTCCATGCCTTTGATTGCATAGTGTATGATGTCGGCAACAAGTGGGATGCTTTCAATCTTAAAATGATTGCGATCCACTCCTTCTTGAAGCACTTGTCTGAGAACATTGCGCTCTTCTTCGTCGAATGCTCTTCGCACGCGTTCAACAGTTCTGATATCTCGGAAAAATTCTGCTCGCAGAGAACCGTTTCGTGTCACAACTTCTTTGATTACAGAGAGGTGTGTGTAAATGATGCCAATGATTTTCTCTTCGGGTGAGATGATTTTGTTTGCGGTTTCATCCAATCTTTCTGATAGAATTTCGAGTTCAGATGTTATGACTGCCTCATATAGTTCTTCTTTGTTTTTGAAGTAGGTGTAAAGCGTGCGTCTCCCTTTGCCCGAGGCCGCAGCAATATCGTTCATTGTTGTGGCTTCAAATCCTTGGCGCACAAAGAGTTCACGAGCGCATTCTACAAGGCGGTTTCGGGTTTTAGAAATAGACATAGTTGAAAATTGTTGTGAATGGACTTGAATAGTAATTGGATTTCTGAATTACGCACACTTGAATTCTATGTGCAAAGGTACAAGTATTTTACCTAAATTGCCAAACTATATGCTCCTTTTTTGCACAAAAACTTTAGAAATGAGAAATAAGGAAGGCGAGATATGAGAGATGAGGGGGTGAAAAAGCAAATAGGCAACCCTCGGGAGAGGATTGCCTATTGTAATCATTTTCGTTGGTAATTAAGCCTTGGGCTCAACACTAACTACGCTACGGTCACGCTGACCGCGCTTGAAAGTTACAACACCATCTGTGAGTGCGAAGAGAGTGTGGTCGCTACCCATACCTACGTTCTTACCAGGGTAGTGAACTGTACCGCGCTGACGCACGATAATGTTACCTGCGATGCAAGTCTGACCACCCCAGATCTTAACACCTAATCTTTGTGAAGCTGATTCACGGCCGTTCTTAGAACTACCAACACCTTTCTTATGTGCCATTTTCTTCTAACTTTTTAAGGGGTTAAGCAATTACGTTTTTGATTGTCAACTGAGTGTACTGATGGCGGTAACCATTCAACTTGCGGTAACCTTTACGGCGCTTCTTGTGGAAAACGAGCACCTTGTCACCCTTTACGAGGGGATCGATTACTTCGCATACTACCTTAGCGCCTTCAACTACGGGAGCGCCTACAGTAACTTGACCATTGTTGTCTACCAACAACACCTTTTCAAATTCAACAGCCTGACCGCTTTCTGCGTTCTGAATGTGGTTTACGAAGAGCTTCTTGCCTTCTTCCACCTTAAACTGCTGACCGTTAATCTCTACGATTGCGTACATTATTATAAATATATTAAACGGATTTTTCCAAGAGGCGTAGTCTTTTGACTCGCTTGTTTTGCCCCTTTGGACTCTAATCGGGTGCAAAATTACGACTTTATTTTTTACCCCACAAGTGTTCGTATGCTTTTTTTACTTTCTCGGCGCTGCTAAGTGTGTTTGAATCTGCTGCTTGGGGAATGTTTATGGGGATGAGTGCTGACTCGTTGCCATAAGCGTCTACTGAGGTGATCGCATATTGCTCATACAAGAGTTCGGGTAAGGCGGGGGTATAATGGAAAGTGGTTTGGCGAAGTTTGTGGGCGATGCATTTGGGCGTAGTATCATCTTTGCAGATGCGGTATACATTGTAATATATGGGTGTTGCATCTTCAACGGCATTCCATTTTAAGTTAATGCTATGTCCGCTTTTGGTTATTTCTGCCTTAGGTGCAATAGGGGGGATGCTATCAGTCCACGTCATTGCCGGCGTCATTGCGGGTGATTTGTAAAAGTCGCGTTGTAACCAGTCGTAGAGTCCCTTTTCATTGTTTAACAAGAATTCAGAGCGGAAGAAGGCATGTCCGCCCATTCCTAGGTCTCGAGTGACATGCATTTGGCGTCTTACAATCTCAAGACTCCAATTTTGCAAGTGACGGTTTAAGAAGTATATACCCAATCCTGGAACAACAGGTCGCCCTGCACAATTTTCTTGCCAATCTACAGCAAATGGGTAAAAATGTTTGCCGTCGAAGTACATCATGGGAAAAAGTGCATCCATGAGTCCGTCTTTCAACCATTCTTGGGCTTCTTGATTAACAGCTGAATAGGCATTCCATCCGTAACTGCTTTGTCGGGGGAGATCCTTATATTTCCCGATGGGGGCGCAGGTGAGTTTTATCCATGGTCGTACGGTCTTAATTGCTGTGTGGATTTGTGTTACGCAGCGTGTGACGTTGGCTCTGCGCCATGTTGCTTTGTTTTGTTTGTTGCCGTATTTTTTGTAGGTCTTGGCATCGTTAAATTTAATGGCTTTTTCGGGATAGCGAATGTAATCAAGGTGTATGCCGTCAACGTTGTAGTTGGTTACGATTTCCTCACAGATGGTCGCCAAATACTCTGCTGTGCCTGGAACTCCAGGGTCTAACATCCACACATCGTCACAGCGTTGGCACAATTCGGGGCGTTTATGGGGCAGTGCTTGTTTCCCTAACTTTTTTTCTGTTGGCACTTTGCATATGGGGAAAGATACTACCCATGCGTGGCATTCCAACCCACGTTTGTGGCATTCCTCAATGGCGAACGCTAATGGGTCATAGAGTGGTGCTTTTCCTGGTGTTCCCGTAAATGCTTCGTCCCAAGGTTCATATTTTGATTGGTATGCTGTTGTTGAACGCATACGTGCTTGCACGAAAACGGTATTAATATTTGCTGCCACATATTTGTCAAGCATTTGTCGGAGTTCTTCTTTTTGGCGTTCTGCGCCTTCAGGAGTGGTAGCAGGTTTCTTTGGCCAGTCAAGGTTTAAGTATGTAGTCAACCACACAGCGCGATACTCGCGAGGCATGGCTGTTATAGTCAGATGGCAACACGTCAGTAAGAGGGTGATGCAGAGGCGTAGGATGAAGTGTTTGGGGATCACGTGTAAGGGAGTTATATGGTGTTTGTGTATGAAAAAGAGGTGTCGTAAAGACGAACGAGGGGGAGAAAGCACGGTGGTATGCTGATGTGCGCGTTATTTTCTACTTAAGGTGCGAGCTTTTAAGCGGTCTTTTTCTGCTAGCGAGTGTTTTCCTAGTTGTTCAAGGCATTGTGCGCGCTCAATGTAGAGTGCAGCGCTTTGAGGTGCTAGGTGAATAGCTGCGTCATAATCTAAAAGTGCTAAGTCATGGAGGTTGAGTGCGCTATAGATTGTTGCTCGAAGGGCGAGTGCGTCAACGTTTCCCTTATTTACGCTAATGTGATGCGTGAGTCGTTCAATGGCTTCTTGAGAGCGTCCTTCTTCGTGGAGTGATAAGGCAAGCATGATAGGCGCATTTTCATTTTTAGGGTCAAGTAGGCATAGTGCTTCTAAATCTTGACGTGCTTCATGGTTGAGGCGCATTCCTATGAGTGCTGATGCACGAATGAAGAGTAAACGCGTGCGTGCTTCTTTCGTTGGGGTGAGGTTGAGCAGGGCGTCGCAGTCATTTTTTGCCTCCAAAAAGTGGTGGAGTTGCAGTTCCACAACTGCTCGTGCCATTCTGATGTGATGCAGTTCGGGTTTTTGTCTCAGTGCTGCGTTGTAATGTTGCTCTGCTTCGTCTAAGCGACCTTCAACTTCTGCTATCTCTCCTAGATGTTGCTCAATGACGTAGTTCCCTTCAGCCTTGGGACGAAGTTGGAGTGCCTCTTTGAAGTGCTTCTTGGCAATGGTTAAGGAGTCGCAATGCAAGGCGCTGAATGCACGTTTTAGACAGTCGGCATAGTGCAAAGAATCTGCTTTTGCTGTTTGGTTATGTGCCTCTCGATCGTAGTCTTGTAGTGTTTTTGAACGTACATTTCCTCCCTTATCGATGTCGATAATGGTTTGGGCAGACGCTGAGATGGTGATGATGGGTAGCAACAGGAGCAGTCGGAGGAGTTTAGGCATTTTTTTATTAGGGAGAGAAAGAATTTTTGCGAAAGAGGTGTTTGTTAACGCATTTCTAAGAGCGGTTGTGGCAAATCAAAGTATATTTCAAACCCTGGACGCCAGGTGTTGGTGATGATGGCATAACCTCTTTCTATGCGATAAGGGGTGTCATGACCATTGCAGTAGATGGGAAATGAAGTGTCGTTCCATTCTCCCTCGGGCAATCGTATGCACATCGTGAGTTTTAATCCTTGCCGTGTGGGCATCTGTGCAAAACGTATTTTTACACGTTCATGAAAGGGCATGCCTGTAATGAGGTCTAATTGGTAGTTGCCTGCGGCATGAGGCAAAATAACTGAAGCGTTTGCATAGAAATTTACGTACACGGTGTCGTTCTTAATTGCCATCATAGTGCCTATTGCGTTCAGCAGAGTTTGTGCTGCTGCCATCTTTTCCGCTCCCATTTCGGACTGGGTTGCATTTTGAATGAGCGGTCCATAGATAAGTTGTTCCATCTCGCGCGCATAATGTGCATCAGCTGTGAGTAAGAGCATTTGAGCAGTGAGGTTGAAGCGATTGACTGCCGAAAAGACGTCTGTTGCAGTGAGGTTGCGTTCTTTAGCCTTCAACCATGCGGTTTCTAATGTGGGGAGTTGTGCTAATGTGGCAGTAAGCGGTTGAGGAATAAGTTGCTTACTGACATTCAGAGCCGTGTTTCTAAGGTTCATAGCGTCGTTGTCCCAAGTCATGATGCTATCGGCTGAGACAAAGCGCATTTGCGCCTTGACCATGAGCCCGAAACAAAGGAGAGTGAGTGTAAAAAGGAATTTTTTCATGCTGCAATCAATAGAGGGCAAAGTTAATAATATTATTTCAGTTGTCAACTCAGCGAGTGGCAGAATAACATTTATTAGGATTTCTTGTCTTGTATGTAGCGGAGTGGAAGTGTGATTTGTATAGGCCGGCGCTTGATTGTCGGGATTTTATTCCGACCTTTGCACCTCAAAACTGCGTTTCTGAGTGAGAGAATGAGCGTTTGTGTGCGTAAATTTCGTTTTTATGTGCAGAAATCTATGGAACGCTAAAATCTGTTCGTTTATGATGCAATTACTTAGTTATAGGTGCCATAGCGTTGCTTTGCTGAAATTGGGACTTCCCATTGTTGTGGGACAATTGGGAATTATTATTTTAAGTCTTGCCGATACGTTGATGGTGGGGCGCTACGGCACGGATGAATTGGCTGCTGCTGGGTTTGTGAACAACATGTTCAACCTCGTGATTATGTTTGCCACGGGGTTTTCTTACGGTCTGACGCCCATCGTTGGGCGTTTGTTTGGTCAGCATGACTATAAGTCAATCGGCGGACGTTTGAAAAACGGACTGATTGCCAATCTGTTGATGGCCATTCTGCTGACCTTGGGGATGGTTGTGCTTTACTTGAATCTCCACCGCTTAGGACAGCCCGATGAACTCTTGCCCTTGATGCGCCCCTACTATCTCACGTTGCTCATTTCCATTGTGTTTGTCATGCTCTTCAATGCCTTCAAGCAGTTTGCCGATGGCATTACCGACACACGTACGGCAATGTGGTTTTTGTTAGGCGGAAACCTGCTAAATATAGTGGGAAACTGGTTGCTGATTTACGGAAATTGCGGTTTCCCTGAAATGGGACTTTTGGGAGCAGGGATCGCTACGCTCTTTTCACGTATCATGATGGTCGTTTGCTTTGCGGTTTATTTCTTCTCCGTGTCGCGCTATCGTGCGTATCGTGAAGGGTTCTTAAAGTCCCAGGTGAACCGACGCGACTTTTTGGAAATTAATAAATTAGGACTCCCCATTGCGCTTCAAATAACGATGGAAACCGCTTCGTTTAGTTTGACCGCCGTTATGGTAGGGTGGTTGGGAAGTCTTGCCCTTGCGGCGCACCAAGTGATGCTCACGGTGGGGCAATTAGGTTTTATGCTTTATTATGGAATGGCAGCCGCAATCACGGTTCGAGTAAGTAATTATCATGGAAGTCACGACCTGCCCAACTTGAGGCGCACGGTGGCTACGGGATTTCGCATTATTCTCGCCATGGCAGTTGGTGTGTCGGCACTGATGCTCACGTTCCGAAGCGACTTAGGCGTGTGGTTCACTAACAGTCATGACGTGGCGCTTGTTGTTGCTTCGCTGGTGATTCCCTTTGTTGTATATCAATTTGGTGATGGGTTACAGTGCACGTTCTCCAATGCGCTTCGTGGTATATCTGAGGTCAAGCAAATGGTAGTAATCTCCTTCGTAGCTTACGTACTTATCTCCCTCCCTGCTGCCTATGTGCTGGGCTTTGTGTGTGACTTAGGGCTGGTCGGAATATGGTGGTCATTCCCTCTCGGGCTTACAAGCGCCGGAATCATGTTCAGACTGAACTTCAAGTCAAAGGTGCGCAAGATGGAGCGGCAGTAAGTTAGGAGTAAAAGCAAATAAAAAGTGTGTGAACCGCGGTCCACACACTTTTTATTCTTTCGTTAAAATTCCAATTCGCCAAGCTTGATTTCATTGCTATCTTCTACTTCGTTTTCGATGGCAACTTCTTCTGCAACTTCCTCAGTCACAACGGGCGCTTCTTCATAGCGTGAGTAGCGCGCTTGAGCTGGTTGTGTTTCGATGGCAAACTGAGCAGCGTCAGAAAATGCTTCAAGGAATTTTTCAAGGTCTTCGCGATAGAGGAATATTTTGTGCTTTTCAAATACGGGGCGCATTTCCTCCGTGCCTTCCTTAACGCGTTTGCTCTCAGTGAGTGAGAGGTAGAGCTCGTCATGACGGTCGCGTTTCACATCAATATAATAAATACGCTTACCTGCTTTTACTGACTTACTAAAGAGAATGTCGTTGTCAACTTTTCCGTTCATCTGGTTTATTTGTTTCAAAAGTGATGTTTAAAATATTCGGGGCGAAATTGCAACGAATTTTCTGAACTGCCAAGCGCATGTGCAATATTTTTGTGTAAAAAAATGCAAGGTGTTCTTTTCTTGGATTTTTGCAGTATAATTTGCAAGTAAGTAAGGGAATAATCCATAATTATTAGTATCTTTGCCGAGATTTATAAAACGAAGTGAACAATGATTAATCGTGAACTCATAAGAACTAAGGTGGTACAGTTGGTGTATGCTTACGTTCAGAATGAAGATAAGTCTCTTGACGTTGCGGAAAATGAACTTGAGTTTAGTCTCATGAAGTCATACGAACTTTATAAGTTGCTGCTTTCGCTACTTGTTCAAGTAAAATACACTGCCCAGCGCCGTGAAGAAGCGCGACTTGCGCGTGCAGAGCGTTTAGGTGTCGTTTCTGACGAGTTGCCACTTGATAAATATTTGGCTGAAAACAAGTTGCTGCAAAAGATGTCTGAAAACAAAATGTTGCTTGACTATCTTGAAAACGAAAAGCAGGAATGGATGGAAGACGACGCCTTGATTCGAAACATCTATAAGTCGTTTACCGAGAGTTCTATCTATCACGAATATATCCACAAGGGAGATTACAGTATCAAGGCCGATCGTGAGTTGCTGCGTCGCCTTTATAAGGAGTTCTTATTTGACAACGAATTGCTTGAAAGTACCCTTGAAGATCACAGCATCTATTGGAACGATGATAAGGAAATCATTGACCAATTCGTGATAAAGACTTTAGGCGTTTTTAATGGCGAGTCACAACCCGATATGCCTTTGCTTTCAGAGTTTTCTGCTGAAGAAGACCGCGAGTTTGCTTTCCAACTCTTCCGCCAAACCATTGAGCGCGGTGAGGAAATGAACAATCACTTGCGCACTAACTGCTTGAAGTGGGACTTTGACCGTATTGCGCTGATGGATAAAGTGATTATCCAAACGGCATTGACAGAAATCCTCACTTTCTCAGATATTCCCTTAAACGTGAGCATCAATGAATACGTGGAGATTGCCAAAAATTACAGCACCAACCGAAGCGGTGCATTCGTGAATGGACAACTCGATGGCATCTGTAAGCGTCTGAACAAGGAGCGTATCTTGATGAAAATCTCCATGAAGAAGAAGTAATCCTTCGACGAAAAATAGCACTCTTAATTACTCAAAAATCATATTAAATTAATTTCGAATAAACTATGTTATTTGCATTTTTACAGGCAGCTCCCGCTCAGCAGGGTAGTGGTTGGAGCATGATTATCATGCTTGTGGTGATGTTTGCAATCATGTATTTCTTCATGATTCGTCCCCAGCAGAAGAAGCAGAAGGAAGCACAGAATTTCCGTAATTCTCTCACTGTAGGTCAAGAAGTTATTACCATTGGTGGTATTTACGGCGTAGTGCGTAGCGTGGACGTTGATGGCGTTGTAACTCTTGAAGTTGCTTCAGGCGTGAAGATTCGTGTGCACAAAGATGGTATTAACCCCGTTGCAACTCCCGTAGGCGGAAACAAGTAAAAACGGACTTCCCCCATGATGAAGATTCCTTCGTTCATCCCCGAAAAGGTCAAGATTGTCTTAACTCTTCTGAGAAATAAGTCATTCTTGACTTTTTTGTTCTTCTTGACGCTCTCCACGGCATTTTGGATCTTTGAGGCGTTTAAGGAAACAAATACTGTTGAACTGACTGTCCCTTTGGAGTTGACGAATGTGCCTGACAATGTCGTGGTCACCACCGAACTCCCCCATGACGTTACGGTGCAATTGCGCGATCGAAACTCTTCACTCTTCTACTACCGCTATTTTAAGCAATTACAACCCGTAAAGGTTGACTTTGCCCATTATACGAATCCTAGTGGACACGTAAAAGTGCCGCAGGAAGATGTCAAGCGCAGTGTTATTCAGCAGTTTGAAACCTCAACAGAGTTGGTCGCATTGCGTCCCGATACGTTAGAATTTTACTACAATTACGGTACGAAGAAAACCGTGAACACACGCTTGCAGGGCAAACTCTCCGCATCCGAGGGATATTACATCGTGAGTCAGCGCTTGCATCCTGAAACGGCAACCGTTTATGCTACCGACCGCCAACTCGACACGATAACTACCGTACGCACCACACCCTTCTATGCCGCTGACTTAAAGGAAAATCTCATGACAACCGTAGGCGTGCAGCGCGTGAAGGGGGCTAAGTTCTTGCCCGACACGCTACGATTGGAGGTTGAGGTTGATCGCCTTGTAGAGAAAACCCTTGCTCTTCCCATACAAGCAATAAACTTTCCTGACGATGTTGGTTTGCGCACTTTCCCCATGAAGGTAAATGTAACCTTCCAGGTTGGCATGAAAGAATTTCGCAATGTCACTGAGAAAGACTTTACCTTGGTGCTTGACGCCAATGACCTCACACACCCAGGGGTAAACACCTGTTCGTTGCGACTGGAGAGTAGTCCGAAGAACGTTTTTCGCCCACGCTTGAGTCAAAGCGAAGTGGAATTTTTAATTGAGAAAAAGAGTGAACAATGAAATATGCAATAACTGGAGGCATCGGTTCGGGCAAGAGTTTCTACTGTCGGCAATTGCAAGCAGCAGGTCACCCCATCTTTTATTGCGATGATGAAGCCAAGCGCATCATTCGCACCAGCGAAGCAGTGAAGCGTGAACTTTCCGCATTGGTCGGAGATGATGTGTATGATGCCGCTGGCACGTTGCAGAAACCCGTCCTTGCTGCCTACATCTGTCGCGGAAAACAGTATGCCGAGCGTGTCGATGCCATTGTGCATCCCCGAGTGGCGTCAGCCTTTCGAGAGTGGGCTGCGGTGCAAGAACAAGTCTATGAACACGTGTTTATGGAGTGTGCCCTGCTTTACGAATCGGGATTTGAAAATCTGGTTGATCAGGTCATCCTCGTTACAGCCTCACAGGAAACCCGTGTGCGCAGAGTTATGGCACGTGATCAGGTGACACGAGAGAAGGCACTCGCATGGATGGCACTACAAATGCCCGAAACTGAAAAAATCAAGCGCGCACACCATATTATTTATAGCGAGACAGACGGCAAATTGGACAACCCACTCTTTCTTCCGTAGAAAGTTGAGAGTTGAGAGTTGAAAGTTGAGAGATGAGGGATGAGAGTTGAGGAGTGAGAGATGAGGGGTGAGGGATGAAGGTCAAAGAGCGTTTTGTATGTTGCAACGCCGTTGCAACATAGTTGACCAGATTGTGGCACGTTTATTCTGGCCCCTGCCTGACCGTGACAAGTGACAACGTGAAAAAATGATTGCGTGCGAACAGCGACGTGACAATAAAAAAGGCAATAATAGAGCAACGCCAAGAAAGCGTAAACAACTCTATTATTGCCTTTTTTTATTGTCAAACAACGATGGGATAATCGTTTCTTAGTGCGTATCAGCGCCATTCTTTTGCGCCTCCCAATACTTTATGATTTCATTTCTAAGTATGAAAAATTGGTTGAGATGCCCTCTAAAACTGGTGGTTTGAGCAAATCTGTTTGCATATTGGATAAACGAACCAATCGTGACGCGCATATTTTTAATATAAGTCCCCTCGTTTATATGTAAAGACTCGGGCAACTCGTTGAAATGCTGCTCATACCACTGTACGAGCTCTTGAATATCTTCGATTTCGTAATGTTTTTTGAATGTCATTGTGTATTTCTGAGGCGAATGGTTAAGTGCAAATTGTCAGGTGCAAAAGTACCACACATTTATCAAAGGGGCAAATTCAGGGATGTTTTATTTTGCTCATCAAATGAATTACCTTAATTTTGCACCCCAGAAGCAGTTGAGCAGTAAAACGTTGGCACATAACATCTTTTTCACCTCTAAACCTCCGTTTTTAACGAGCAGAATGACGCTGCGTGTTGCCGAACAACTGCTATTTACTCCCAATTTTTGAATAATATTAAACAACACATAACATTATGATTAAACTCGACATTTCAAAGGCTACACCCTTTCTCTCAGCAGATGCTGTAGCCGCTCTCGAACCTCAAGTAAAGGCTGCGCAACAAGCGCTCGAAGCAGGCACTTGTGCTGGCAATGACTTCCTCGGTTGGCTCCATCTTCCCTCTTCAATCACTGCTGAACACCTCGCTGACATCAAGCAGACGGCACAGACGTTGCGCGAAAACTGCGACACCATCGTTGTAGCAGGTATCGGTGGTAGTTACCTCGGTGCGCGTGCCATCATCGAAGCACTCGGAAATAGTTTTGAATGGTTGGCTAACGACGGTAAGAATCCCGTTATCCTCTTCGCAGGTAACAACATCGGAGAAGATTATCTTTACGAACTCACTCAGTATCTCAAGAACCGCAAGTTCGGTGTCATCAATATCTCAAAGTCAGGTACAACCACCGAAACAGCGCTCGCTTTCCGCTTGCTCAAGAAGCAGTGTGAAGAACAGCGTGGTAAGGACGTGGCAAAGAAGGTCATCGTAGCAATCACCGACGCTAAGAAGGGTGCGGCACGCGTAACAGCCGATAAGGAAGGTTACAAGAGTTTCATCATTCCCGACAACGTAGGCGGACGCTTCTCAGTGCTTACTCCCGTAGGTCTCCTCCCCATCGCTTGTGCTGGTTTCGACATTGACGCACTCGTTCAAGGTGCTGCCGACATGGAAAAACAGTGTGGCGCAGATGTTCCCATGATGGAAAATCCCGCAGCGCTTTATGCTGCCGTGCGCAATGCCATCTATCAGAGCGGTAAGAAGATTGAAATCCTCGTAAACTATCAACCCAAACTCCACTACGTGAACGAATGGTGGAAGCAACTTTACGGTGAAAGTGAAGGTAAGCAGCACAAGGGCATTTTCCCCGCTGCTGTAGATTTCTCTACCGACCTCCACTCAATGGGTCAGTGGATTCAGGACGGCGAACGCACCGTGTTTGAAACTGTAATCTCTGTTGAAGAACAGTGTCACACACTCCTCTTCCCCCACGATGATGAAAACCTCGACGGTCTTAACTTCCTCGAAGGCAAGCGCGTGGATGAAGTAAACAAAATGGCCGAACTCGGTACGCTCCTCGCTCACGTGGATGGCGGTGTGCCCAACATCCGCATTTCTATGTCAAAGTTGGATGCGTACAATGTTGGTCAACTCATCTACTTCTTCGAAATCGGTTGCGGCATCAGCGGACTCATCCTCGGTGTGAATCCTTTCGACCAACCCGGTGTAGAAGATTACAAGCGTAACATGTTTGCCCTCCTTGGCAAACCCGGTTACGAAGCACAGACTGAAGCCATCAAGGCACGTATTTAAAGAATAGAGTACAGATAACAGAGTACAGAGCACAACTCCATGCGGAGCGAGAACTGTACTCTGTTATTCGTACTCTTACTATTGTTGAAATGTTTATAACTGTACGCTGTACTCTGTTATCTGTACTCTAACAATGTCTTCTCCCCGCGCAGTATTTTTCGATATGGACGGTGTGCTTTTCGACAGCATGCCCGCTCACGCAAAGTCATGGGAAACCGTGGCGAAGCAGTTTGGTTTTGACCTTCCCTACGAGGAAGTATTTATGAACGAAGGTCGCACAGGTTTCTCCACCATCAACATGCTCATGCAGCGCACCCACGGGCGCGACGCTACGCAGCAAGAAATTGATGACATCTACGAAGCCAAGTGTCAAGAATTCAACAAATATCCCGAAGCACCCCAGATGCCGGGCGCTATGGAGCTACTTACAAAACTTCAACGCAAGGGACTTGCCCTTTACGTCGTTACAGGCAGCGGACAACCCTCGCTCTTGGAACGTCTGCGCTTGAATTTTCCTGGTGTCTTCCGTCCCGAGCGCATCATCTCAAGCAAGGATGTTAAGCACGGCAAACCTCACCCCGAACCTTATCTCATGGCGCTCGATCGCGCAGGCGTTGAGGCAAACGAGGCCGTTGTTGTAGAAAACGCTCCCCTCGGTGTGCGCTCCGCACGTGCTGCAGGCATATTTACTGTTGCCGTAAACACAGGACCGTTGCCCAACATCGCCCTTGAAGCTGAAGGCGCCAACATCGTGCTCGCCACGCTCCACGAACTCTGTGAGCAGTGGGAGGAGATTGTGGAAAATAATACTCCCCATTATTGATTTTGTTTACGCATAAATTAAGGCAATAATATAGCAGTTGACCCAAGATTTTTAACAGACCCCCTCCGCAACTAAAGTTGCTCGTCCCCCTAACTTTTGGGGACAATTTTAGTTAGTCTACCTCGCTTGACTTTCCAATTAGGAATTATAAGCGTAAGGAAGTATATAAAATTCCTCCCCAAAGTTAGGGGAGGTGCCCAAAGGGCGGAGGGGTCTGTGGTATTGGGTCGACTCCTATATTGTTACCTAAATTAAAGCAAATGATACTCCGAATGGCGTTCTTCTCCTATTATAGGGGAGTACCGCCTTTGGTTGGGAGGGGGCGTAAACAAATTTAAATTCTCCAAAAACTTTGTGTCCCTTTGTTCTCTTGCGTGAAAAATACTAACTGTATTTACCAATTTAGACAGAGTTCCCTTAATTAGGAGAATATCTACTATATATCTTACCATAGGTCTCGTGCAGATAAATCGTTTTCATAAGCATCCGCTAATCCTGAATCAACGTCTTCTCTGCTCCAACCATCATAATATGCCTGTTTATCACCGTAAGGATCACTCCAATTATCATAATCATTCATTGTTTCATTTTCATAATCCCCAAATGAAGTCTTGTGATAAACCTTTTTGTGTGTATGTTGTTTGGGAGGATTAATTTTTATATATTCTTCAAAAGAAGTTCTGCCTATATCTTCTTTTTCATGCAAAAGAAGGAATAACTTACCTGTACTATTAACTACTAATGATATTACTGGAATTTGTGGTATTCCTTTAACAGCTACAAAACCAATATTACAACCATAATAGAAATGGAGTCTATTATCCTTTCCACGTTTTACAAATATTTTTGTGCAATGGAATTTGGTTTTAAATTCCTCAACGGAGTATGTCGTAATATAACTTAATCCATCCAATAAAACTCCGAATTTAGAAGAGATTGATACGAGATCTATTTTAATTTCCTCATTATTTTTAAAGGCTTTAACTTCGTTCAAATATTCTTCTTTGAGAGTCCAAATTTGATCATACTCGAATGGAATTATAATATTTCCTTTTGTGTCTATAATCCCCCATTTATCTTTCGATTCAAAAAAATCGTATTTTATAACACGAGCATAACCACATACAAATTGACTATCACACCATCTGTATTTTCCAAATGGTATGATTTGTTGATTGTATTGGTTGATATAACCATATTGATAATTCTGATTCCTGACCATTGAGAGACCACAAGAAAATGGATACATCTCTTTATACAAAAAAGGTATAACGATGTCCCCCTTGCTATTTTTGGCTCCATATAGACTATTGTCGTCTTGACAAATATCTAATTCAAAAATAGTATTCATTCTATTCACATATTAACATACATGACTGGATTTTGTCTTCTCCCCAATAAATGAGAAATATCCATAAGAAGATATGGTGAGTCGACTATTTCTTTTCCCTCAAATTCCCACCTCCCGATATACTCTTCAGATTGGAACCAACGAGTGGGTTTAAAGACTCCGACTATATAGCCTTGACTAATAGCAAAGACAAGTTCGGCATTTTTTGCACGATTACCATTAAGTCTCCAATATTTCCTAATACACTCGTAAAGTGTAGGTCGTTCGCATAAAAGGAATGTTCTGCTTATGTTTAAGCAGAGAATCTTTTCATTGTTTTTATTTTCGAAAAGTCCGTAATCACGAAAGATTTCTTCCATAAACATTTACTTTTAAATGAGGACGTTGCAAAGATATTGTATTTTACCTTAATTATAGGGTATTATAGTTTTAAATTGGCAATAGTATTGAAGTTGTCCTCAATAGTTTAGGAAACGGGGGGATCAAAAGAGTCCTCATCAAATGTATTTTATTTGAAAATGTTGTGTGGGGCACATAGAATTTATTACTATGCTATCGCCAAATATAACAGGGAGGTTATTCTAAACATTTCGTACCTGTTAAGAAATACCTCTCAGCGCTTTTGTCGTTATTCGCCTACCCCCAAGTCTGTATTATTCATCAAAATCTCGATGCCCGATTCGTGGGCGAGGGTGGGGGCGATTTCTGTGGCAAACCAACGGGCAAGTTCGGCGTCAGCCTTGACGCTCGTCGTGTTATTGCAGAAGAAGTTGATGCTGAAATATTCAAAGTGTCGGCGTGCCGTTTCAATGTCGCTCAAGATGCGCTCACGCGTGTCGCCAACGGTGCCGCATAGCAAACAGACGCCTTGGAAATATCGGGCAACATCCTCGGCGGTGACGCTTTCTGCAACACCCTTGTTCCACTCCCTTCTAAGGGTGGGAGAGAAGGTCTCAATGCCACATCTGAATTTTACCGTAGCAGGCGCAAAACGCTTTGCAAACTCTGCGAGGCGGTGGCGATACATGTAGTGCATCTCGAACCAAAGGGTGTGAATCTGCTTTTCCTTCACCACTCGTGCAATGTGGTCTAACGTCTGCTCATCCAGTTCTATGCACGACCCCGAATTGATAATGTCCAGCACGCCCAATTCGCCCGTAACCTTGTCCAGGATAGGAGCATTTGTAGCGTAGGGATTTGCGCTCGTGTCCGTGTGGTAATCACAAAAGGTGCAGCGTTTCCACCGGCAACCCGTGCCTTGAAGCAGTACAAATTCACGGGGCATGTGCGTGCGGATTAGTGCGTAGCGTTCCATTGTTCCTTCCTTTTAATAGAACGTTTTACCCAGGCAATTACGGCATAGGCCATGGGAGTGCCGAAAAGGGCTTCGATGCCCAATTTCATGACATATTGTGTGACTAACATCAAGAGCAAGTCGCGCGTGGAGACAACGCCCACGAAGGCGATGATAACAAAGGGAAGGGTGTCGAAAAGGTAACCTACTATGGAACTGCCTATTGTGCGAAACCAAAGGTACTTACCCTCCGTCTTGCGTTTCATCCAGTCCATAATCCAGGCGTTGGAGAGTTCACCCAGCAAGAACCCTACGAGCGACCCCACCACGATGCGTGGCACGTAAGTAAAGAGGTGATTGTAGGCATTTGCCGTTTCCTGCAAATAATCGGGGGAGGGCAACCACACACCAATCTGTGTGCAGACTACCAGAATAATGTTACAAAGAAAAGTAATCCAAATCACCTTCTTCGCCGTGCGATATCCCCAAATTTCGGTCAGTACATCGCCCAGCATGTAGGCAAAGGGGAAGGTGATGGTGCCCGCGTCAAAGGTGGGATAATCAAAAAAACTGACCACCTTTACGGCCATAACATTGGATACGAGATAGAGCGTGGCAAATACTGCCGTCACTAACATCAAAGGCGTGTTAGACGTTGCTCGGTTTTTGAAAGGGTTTTCCGATACCTTGTTCATGTTGACGATGTCAGTTAAAAGTTTAACGTGAGATGAAAATTTGAAAAATATAAAATGAATGGATAAGATGAGCGCAAAAGTACCCAGAAATCTTTTTCGCACCTTTCTCTCATGCCGAAAAACCGATTTTCACCCTATTTTTTTATTATTTTTTGACATTTTAGTTTTACATTTCAAGTGTAGTGCTTAACTTTGCTACTCGTAAAAAAGTAGGATTCCGCCTGTTAACACAGCGCCTTCCTCTCTGTTTTGCACAAACACAACTTTATCTCTATACAATTATGACACTTATTAAATCCATCTCAGGTTTCCGTGGCACCATCGGTGGCCGTCCGGGAGACACTTTGAACCCCATTGAAATTGCTAAGTCAGTATCGGCTTATGCAAGTCTTCGTGAAAAGCATGTTGGTACTTACCGCAAGAAGATTGTCGTTGGTCGTGACGCACGTATCTCTGGCGAAATGGTAAGCCAAACTGTTTGTGGTACGCTTATGGGTATGGGCTTTGACGTTGTAAACATCGGTCTTGCTTCTACTCCTACTACAGAACTCGCAGTGACTATGGAAAAGGCTGTAGGTGGTATTATCATCACAGCGAGTCATAATCCACGTCAGTGGAACGCACTCAAGTTCCTCAACGAAAAGGGTGAATTCCTTCCCCCCGAAGAAGCTGCTGAAGTAGTACGCCTCGCAAATAATTGCAACTTTGATTTCGCTGATGTAGATAATCTCGGTCACTACACTCAGAACTTCTACTATGACCAGCGTCACATCGACCACGTTAAGGAACTCGAACTTGTAGACGTTGAAGCCATCCGTCGTGCACACTTCTCTGTAGCATTCGATGCTGTAAACTCTGTGGGTGGTGTGATTATTCCCAAACTCCTCGGTCAGCTCGGTGTCACTCAGGTGACACACCTCAATGCTGAACCCACCGGTGACTTTGCTCACAATCCCGAACCCTTGAAGGAACACCTCACAGAAATCCGCAACCTCATGCGCAAGGGGCGTCATGACATCGGTTTCGTTGTTGACCCCGACGTTGACCGCCTTGCTATGGTTTGTGAAGATGGTTCTATGTTTGGTGAAGAATACACACTCGTGGCAGTTGCTGACTACATCCTCCAGCACACACCTGGTAACACAGTTTCTAACCTCTCTTCAACTCGCGCCCTCCGCGACGTAACTGAAAAGTATGGTTGCACTTACACTCCCGCTGCCGTAGGTGAAGTAAACGTTGTAACGAAGATGAAGGCTACAGGTGCTGTAATCGGTGGTGAAGGTAATGGTGGTGTGATTTATCCCACTTCACACAGCGGTCGTGACGCACTCGTAGGTATCGCCCTCATCCTCACTTACCTCGCTAAGACAGGTATGAAGGCTACTGAACTTCGTGACTCATTCCCCAAGTATTACATTGCGAAGAACCGTATCGACCTCGATCCTACTACTGACATCTACGCTGTGCTCCAGAAGGTGAAGGAAATGTACAAGGACGAAGAAGTTACAGACATCGACGGTGTTAAGATTGACTTCCCCGACAAGTGGGTTCACCTCCGTAAGTCTAACACAGAACCTATCATCCGCGTTTACTCAGAAGCGAAGTCAATGGAAGAAGCTGACGCGCTCGGTAAGCAAATCATGGATGTCGTATACCAAATGACACAGAAGTAAAACGCTTTGTGAAATAAGAAAGGAGAAAGGAAAAAGGAGAAATAACCGTGCGGGACGTTAATGCGCCAGCTCTTTCTCCTTTTTCCTTTCTCCTTTCTTCTTTTCCCTTTCTCTTTTCTCCTTTTTCCTATGAAAAAACTCACCCTCCCCATTTCTCTTCTTGCTCTTTCAGCAGCAGCGCAGGAGAAATATAACGTGGTCTATATCATGACCGACGACCACACGGCACAGATGATGTCGTGCTACGACAACCGCTATGTTGAAACGCCCAACCTCGACCGCATTGCCAACGATGGTGTGCGCTTCGTAAATAGTTTCGTGGCAAATTCACTTTCGGGTCCCTCACGTGCCTGTATGCTTACGGGTAAACACAGTCACGCTAACGGATTTACGAGTAATGTGTATGACGTCTTTGACGGTTCGCAACAGACAATGCCCAAACTCTTCCAGGCTGCGGGATATCAAACGGCAATGATTGGTAAGTGGCACTTGATTAGCGATCCCACAGGTTTCGACTTCTGGAATATTGTTCCCGGTCAGGGTGACTACTACAATCCGGAGTTTATTAATATGGACGGTTCGCGTACCCAGCACAAGGGATACATGACCAATATCGTGACAGACAAGGCCATTGACTGGATGGAAAACAAGCGCGACAAGAATCGTCCCTTCCTCCTCTTCATCCATCACAAGGCATGCCACCGCAACTGGCTTCCCGAACTCAAGTACCTCAGCCTCTACGAAGACAAGGTGTTCCCCCTTCCTGAAACTTTCTACGACGACTATGAAGGTCGTCCTGCTGCTCAAGCACAGGAAATGAGCATTGCTAGCAACCACGACATGGACCTCGCCTACGACGTCAAGGTGATGGATGCCAATGTTACTACGCGCCTCTCGCCCAACTACCTCTCTATGATTGGACGTCTTGATTCGCGCGAACGTGCCATTTATGACCAGTTCTACGATTCTATCGCCATCGACTTCCGCAGTCGCAAACTCTCAGGAAAAGCGCTGACCGAGTACAAATTCCAACGCTACATGCGTGACTACGCAAAGGTGCTCAAGACGTTGGATGATAATGTAGGTCGCACACTCGACTACCTCCGCGATGCGGGTCTCTTAGAAAATACACTCGTTGTTTACACCTCTGACCAAGGTTTCTACATGGGCGAACACGGATGGTTCGACAAGCGCTTTATGTACGAAGAATCCTTCCGCACCCCCCTTGTGATGCGCCTCCCCAACGGACTCTCAGCACGTGGCGACATTCCTCAGATGGTGCAAAACATTGACTATGCTCCCACCTTCCTCGACCTCTGTGGCATACCCGTTCCTGAAGATATGCACGGTGTGAGCATGCTTCCCCTTCTTCGAGGTGAGCAACCTAAGAATTGGCGCGATGCGCTTTATTATCATTTCCACGAATTCCCTGCAGAGCATGCCGTGAAGCGCCATTACGGAGTACGTACAGATCGTTACACACTCATCCACTTCTATGAAGACATCGACGTGTGGG
Organism: uncultured Prevotella sp.; assembly: GCA_937901345.1. Taxonomy (GTDB): domain Bacteria; phylum Bacteroidota; class Bacteroidia; order Bacteroidales; family Bacteroidaceae; genus Alloprevotella. The sequence goes on from CALCHM010000127.1 coordinate 39,031, forward strand.
AACTCTACGACCTCCAAAATGATCCTCAACAACTTAACAACATCTACGGACAACCCGGCACCGAAAAGATTACCAAGCGCCTCAAAAAGCGCCTCGTAAAACTTCAGGAAGAATATGCTGACCCTGCCGTAGCGTTGACGAAGTAAGACTTTTATTAAAGGAACATAAACTTGGATACCAAGGACAAACAACTTTAGAGGGTGTGTCGAAAATGCAAAATTTCGGCACACCCTCTTAAGTTGTGTAAGAGTGAGTAAAATGCAAGGCGCTGAAATGGAGGATGAAGGGAGTGTACTGAAGTACATGACCAAATCCGAAATTGAGGAGCAACGCAGCAGTTTGCTCATTATGACACAACGTCATTCCGTCTATGACGCGCCGTCACGTAGGGCATGACTATGAGTCTCGACGGATGTACCTCATTACCATGACCGTCGAAGGGCGTCGCCCCTTGTTGGGAGCGGTCGTTGGCAATCCTAAGTCTCGGAAAGGAAAGTTTGTGGCGGAAGCATTCGAGAAAAATAGAAAAAGAATCAGTCCTTTCGAATGGACTGATTCTTTTTTTGGTTCTTGCTTGCGCATTTCAGGATGATGCCATATCTTTGTATTGTAATCAAGAAGGAATTGCAATGGCAAAATCCCACGCCAGCAAGTTGGGTAAAACCTCTAAAACTTAACAACAATGTCCGCGAAATTTGTTTTTAAGGTTTGGAAAATTGAGACTCACAATCGAAAATAGTTCCTAATCCAAATAGTCAGTCCTTCGTAAGGGCGTAGGATTGACCTCTTTTAGAGGTTTACGAAGCAAAATTACTATAAAAAATGGAAGAAACAAAACAGCGTGGAGGATTCCGCGAAGGTTCAGGTCGAAAGAAAACGGGTCGGAACGTATCTGTCGCTTATCGCATCAGCGAAAAAGCACAAGAGAAATTAAGCGAATACGCTGCTCAAAAAGGCATGTCAATTAATGCTGCAGTGACGGAGATATTCGAGCAATTGTAAAAAAAAGAGGGTGTGTCTTGCGGTCACACCCTCCTTTTTTTACATTGGTGTCTGGTTAACACCTCTAATGCCACAAATATAATGTTGTTCGAATAGTATAAAACCCACAGTTTGCATGATTCCCCTGAACCAACGATCGCTAGCTGAAGGGTAAAGCAAAGGGGATAATACCATTAGTCCTGGACAGGGCGCTTATTGGCCTTTCAACCATTACTTCTTAAAAACTTTACCAGACAGTCCCCATTGCCTAAGGCAAACAAACATGGGATATAACAGCAGGATGATGTTTTTGTTGTATAGAAAATCGTTTTATGTTGGCAATGATATAGCAGTTGTCCCAAGTTCTTTAACAGTCCCCTTTCGCACCTTCATCGCTCGTCCCCCTAATTTATAGGGACAACTTTAGTTTGTCCCCCTCATTTAATTTGGCAATAATATAGGAGTAACCCCAAGAACTTTAACAGACCCCCTCCGCAACTAAAGTTGCTCGTCCCCCTAACTTTGGGGGACAATTTAGTTAGTCTGCCTCGTTTGGGTTTCTAATTAGGAATAACAAGCGAATGGAAGTATATAAAATCCTCCCCAAAGTTAGGGGAGGTGCCCAAAGGGCGGAGGGGTCTGTAGTAGAGGGTAAACTTCTATATTATTGCCTTTAATTTCCCATTGGGGAACAACAAGCGATGGAAGTAACCAAAATTCCTATTTCTCCCTCTTTCTTTACGCAGACGCGCACGCTATGCTTGCGCCACCATCGGATGGCAAGCACAAATAGAGTGTGTGCGCTTCTGCTAAAGTCTGCGGAGTCTGCGTGAGACATTTTTATCCATAAATTGATGTTTCTCTCCTGAAATAAGCGTTTGTTATATAGAAGCAATATTTTTGAAATAATGTTACTACAACACAGCATTTATCTGTTTCACCAACTCCGCCTTTGACATGCCGCCCACCGTCATTTTCGGTTTGCCATTCATGGGAATGAAGTAGAGTGTAGGGATAGAGCGGATGTTAAACGCGTCAGCCAGTTCGGCTTCTTCATCCACATTCACTTTGTAGACATCTACGCGTCCCTCGTATTGCTTTGCTACTTCGTCAATAATGGGCGAGAGCATTTTGCAAGGACCGCACCACGTTGCATAAAAGTCAATCACAGCAGGGCGAGTGCCCAGGAATTTCCAATCCTGCATCATCGTTTCTGGATTTGCCACACGGCGCTTAAAGCCTTCTAAGTTTAGATGTATTGTTGCCATAATTTGTAAGGTTTTGAGATTATTTGTTTGGAGGGAATGGTTAACGTTGGATGAACGATTAACGATTAACGTTGAAGGATTAACGTTTAACGATGAGCGATTAATGGTTAACGTTGGATGAACGATTAACGTTGAAGGATGAACGATTAATGATTAACGATTTAAGGTAAGATAAGAAAGGTAATGCCTAACAACCCGCACGGTCGTTGTACTCTGTAGTCTAGTTTTGTACTCTGTACTCTGTACTCTGTACTCTGAACTCTAGTATCATTCTGCTGCAAAATTACAACCCACTTCCCATCCTTGCAAACAGACCTTATCAATGAATAAATAGATAAAAGTTATAGCGTTGTTAGTGTGACGTGTCTTCAAATTAGTATTCTCGCTGAACACTCCATAAAAACGGCTGTAGTTCGCTAACGATTCTCTGTTGATAGCATTGGATGAGGATAGAAATGCACTTCGGAATACTTTATACACGTTAAATAAAGGCGTTGCCCTGGGGGTGAAACTATCATTCTTTTTGGAATGACACTGTCACCCCCAGGGCAACGGCATGTTATTTTATAATTTGACACTGTCACCCCCAGGGCAACGGTGTGTTTTTTATAATTTGACTCTGTTACCCCCAGGGCAACGGCATGTTTTTTTATAATTTGACTCTGTCACCCCGAGGGCAACGCTCCGATTTTTATAATTTGATTCTGTCGCCCCGAGGGCAACGCTCTAATTTTTATAATATGACACTTTCGCCCGAGGGCAACGCTCTAATTTTTATAATATGACACTTTCGCCCGAGGGCGACGGTCCCAAATTTTTTGGAATGACACTTTCGCCCCAGGGCGACGGTCCCAAACTTTTTAGAATGATACTTTCGCCTCAGGGCAACGGTCCAAAAAAATTTGGAATGACACTTTCGCCCCAGGGCGACGGTCCCAAACTTTTTGAAATGACACTTTCGCCCCAGGGCGACGGTCTAAAACTTTTTAGAATGACACTTTCGCCCCAGGGCAACGGTCTAAAACTTTTTAGAATGACACTTTCGCCCTAATCGAACTCCATTTTTGGGGGAATGGCACTTTCGACTTCAGTACAACGACTTATTTTTTTACAACTGCTATATTATTGCTTTCAAATTAATATTTTTGCATAGGTAGAAACAATTTGAAGTGGTTGACGGCAATCACTCCTACCCTACGCGGAAGGCGGTCGTTGAGTTCACGGCGCAGTTCGCGGTCAAAGGCATGAACGATGTCGGTTATTGAAGGGTTGTTCATAAGTAGGATTCTTTGAGGAAGTTGATTATTTTTTTCATGGGAAATTTGTTTGTTTGGGATTATGGGTGTAATTTTGCGGAAAAGAAGTAAACTTTTGAAGGCTTTGGATTGCAGTTCCTTGGACCCTTTTTAAGTTTGCTTCTTTTTTATGTTTTCAACAATGCTTGGACTATCCGAAACACTATGAAGTTTGCACTCACCGTTTGGAAATTCTTTAACGATAATCCAGCTATCAACTTTGTTTATTGGAATGAAAAACAAATGTATTTTTACTGTATTATCTGCATAGTCTACACCAATATCATGTTTTAGATATTTTGTTTTGGGGAACACCTTGTCAAATTCAAGCAAAAGTTCATTCTTTTCAAAAATAGCACCATGAGGTTGATTCGTCCATTCTTTTGCTATTGTTTTAGAAATGTGTATTTTTCTGCCAAATTCAGGGTGTGTAACTTCTTTTGGAACTAACTCAGCATAATTTTTTAAAATGTACTTTCTTCTCTCTTTAACCTTCTTTTTATAAAGTTCTTGTTGGGAAATTTTAGAAAGTCCTTTGCATTTATAACAATCTCCATCAGCGTTTGTGAACCAACCTGTCAACTTGTTTTTTAATCCTTTGTTGAATTTACATCCCTTGCAAGATTTGGGAAAATAAGGGTGTGATTTGTCAAAGATTTGCTTTGTCTTGGCGGGGTTCTCCTTGAGTCCTGGTTGTGGACGTTCCTTGTTGGTTTCGCCTGGGATGTCGGTTATGGGGTCGTCTGTTGCTTCGAGTTGTGAATTGCTTTCAAATTAGTATTTTTGCATAGGTAGAAACAATAGCAATGGCTTACTACGTGTATGCTCGCATGTTGTGAATCGCTTTCAAATTAGTATTTTTGCATAGGTAGAAACACCGGTGCGACTTGATGGTGTTAGCGTGGTTGTGTTGTGAATTGCTTTCAAATTAGTATTTTTGCATAGGTAGAAACACCTAGTGATGATGTAAACATCATCCTCGCCTGTTGTGAATTGCTTTCAAATTAGTATTTTTGCATAGGTAGAAACACCCGTAATTTGCTCGTAATTTGCTCGTAACTTGTTGTGAATTGCTTTCAAATTAGTATTTTTGCATAGGTAGAAACACCACCTTGAAGCGCAGGTAGTCGTACTTTGCGTTGTGAATTGCTTTCAAATTAGTATTTTTGCATAGGTAGAAACACCTTCGTTGCCGATGAGCAACCATTTTGCGTCGTTGTGAATTGCTTTCAAATTAGTATTTTTGCATAGGTAGAAACACCGACTGCGTGATTGCATCGCTTGAACGCACCGTTGTGAATTGCTTTCAAATTAGTATTTTTGCATAGGTAGAAACACCGGAATAATTGCACGTATTACGTAGTCCACTGTTGTGAATTGCTTTCAAATTAGTATTTTTGCATAGGTAGAAACACCGCGCATCACAAGACCGTCAACCACTGCCTGGTTGTGAATTGCTTTCAAATTAGTATTTTTGCATAGGTAGAAACACCCCCAGCCCCTGCCTGCCTTCATCCCTGCTGGTTGTGAATTGCTTTCAAATTAGTATTTTTGCATAGGTAGAAACACCAAGACTACACAAACACATCATGCGAATCCGTTGTGAATTGCTTTCAAATTAGTATTTTTGCATAGGTAGAAACACCTCGGCGTAGTGTTACGCAATCAAGACGGCAGTTGTGAATTGCTTTCAAATTAGTATTTTTGCATAGGTAGAAACACCACGTGAATATATATACAGAAATACAGAAAGTTGTGAATTGCTTTCAAATTAGTATTTTTGCATAGGTAGAAACACCATGTCGGTAAATTCACGCTCAGCGATGACGTTGTGAATTGCTTTCAAATTAGTATTTTTGCATAGGTAGAAACACCTAAATTCATCTAAATCCTTTCCAAAATTATGTTGTGAATTGCTTTCAAATTAGTATTTTTGCATAGGTAGAAACACCACGTTTTGCGGTGGTCGGTGGGTGTAACCCGTTGTGAATTGCTTTCAAATTAGTATTTTTGCATAGGTAGAAACACCTCAATCTGTATATTTGTATGATTTATAGGTGTTTATGATGCAATTTAGAAAAGAAAAATTAAGTTTGTTTTTACCTAATAAAAGGACTGCAATATCAAATTTGCAGTCCTTTTTAATTGTGTGAAGTTAGAAAAGTTCCAGTTGCAGTTCTGGTACTTGAGGTAACTGTGTCTTTTTACCATGGAAGAGTTGCAGGGCGCCAAATTGCTTATCAGTAATGGTTAAAATGCCCACTTTTCCATATTCAGGTAAGTAGGATTTCACGCGCTTTACATGAACTTCGGCATTCTCGCAACTGGCGCAGTGACGAATGTAGATGGAGAATTGAAACATGGTGAACCCATCTTGCATAATCTGTTTCCGAAACTTTGTTGCGGCTTTACGGTCGCGAAGGGTTTCGGTGGGAAGGTCAAAGAATACAAGCACCCACATAATACGGTATTCGCTAAATCGGTCCATAAATTTTAGGGTTTTATTTTTCGGGATAAACCACTTTACGAAGTTCTCCGCTAAAGCATTTGTACAAGGACGCAGTTGTTTGCGTAGCTGCAACCATGAGCGGACTGCGCTTGCCTCCTATATTCACTTCGAGCGTAGGAATTGCGAGAAGTTCTACTTTCCACTCATGTGTTAATTCAACAGGAATACCTCTAAGTTGAATTAATTTGAAAATGTGCTCGTCTACATAAGGGCGGTAAGGTTCCATGATATCATCAGCAAGGCAATAGGCATTGTAGCGATTATGGTGGTGGATGCCTAATGTGGGAAGTAGTCCGCTGGAAACTAATGCACGCGCTATAATAGCTCTCAGGATGGCATATCCGTAGTTCAATAGATTGTTAGGCGGAACACCTTCGCGGTCGCGAATAAACCCATCAATGTGTTCTCCAAAGAGGTGCTTCCAATAATAAGCAGCGGCACGTCCTTCTAAATTGTCTGCATCACCACTACGCACCTCTTTTGCCCATACGCGCATACAATCCACTCGTGTGCCTCGACATGCTTGCAACACTGTTGCTTGGTTGTTGATTTTACATTGTATGGTTTGTTGCCACAATTGTTTCTTGAGAGGCAATGAGGCTTCAATCTGATGGCGAAAGCGTTCGCTCTGCGTTGTGTTTCCACACAGCGGGAGCAGCAATCCTACGGGTAAACTTCTGTCGTCGCAAGTGATAAGTGCACAATTATTGGCAAGCAGGGCATCCATTACCCCAGTTGTAATGGTGATACGCTTGTTGTCGAGTACCACCACCCCTATATCCTCTATGGGTAGGGTTGTGACAGCGTCTTTTTTGATGATTTCCGAAAGTTCGGCATTGCTTTCAACTTCGGGAATTTTAATGACTAATTGCTTGTTGCGCAACGATAAATAGGTAGGATTGCCAAAATACACGGTACGTTTAATCATAGCGGAAAGATTTGAATGGGTTAAACTATAGGGACATAAAAAGGGATTATTGCAGGCGCAATAATCCCCTTTAATTCAATATTAATACTCTCCAACAGCCACAATTTGTCCGATGTGGTTGATGCGTACTTTAACTATTTTAGACATCATACCTAATGATTTTAATCGTTTCCAAGTAATACCCTTTAATTCATTGGAATATTCAATTTTCGTTTCTAAATGATGCCTAAAGAAATAGTCTTTTGTAGATATACTTTGCACCCTGAACAAATTAGGACTAATCATCTCATAGTTGTTAGGATCCAACAAATCAACATCCTTTGGGTCAAAACCAGTTGCTTCATTTGGGAACACAAAGTATTCGTTCTGCTTCATGGTGTAGAGGAATTTCCATCCCTCTTCACGCTTGTATTCCTTATCCACTGCAGGAAGTCCTTGATTGACGCGCGCAACGGCTTTATAAAAAGTGACAGTATCCTCATCTAATTCCATGCAAGGCATGCCGTCCTCGTCAAGAACTGGTAATCCTTTCTTGTCAAGCACAGGTTTTTGATAAATGGCAACGTGGTGATTGTTGGATGTATTGACGAAATCTACTGGTATTCTTTTCCCCTGTTCATCAAGAATCAGGCGTCCTTCTTTGTCGCGTTTGTCATGAAGCGGTTGTGGATTGCTCACGCCATAAATCGTGACGCGCTTGATGCTTATGCCTTGTGCCTCGTTCAACCAAATGGGATTCTCATCCAAATTGATAAATGCCTTCTTGGGGTCACCACCAAATGCTTCAAGGCGTGCCTCAAGCAACTGGCGGATTTTAACATCCACCACTTTGGCAACATTTAAATCGGGAGAAACGTCCTTGCGGATAGTATAGGTGGTATCCAAACTTACGGTTTTCACCTTTTGTGGTACTGCTTTTGTGTGAGTCTCGTTCAACCAAATAGGATTTTTATCCAAAGCGTTCTTTCCAGTAAATGCCTTCTTGGGGTCACCTCCAAATTGGTTGAGTCGCCAAAGTAATGCTTCGCGATAGATTTGCTTGCAGACAGTTGCAATCTTGGTTGCGTCAAAGGCAGAACCTACGGATTCATCCTTCGTCACGTATTCCCTACGACTGCCGTAGATGGTTTCGTTATGAAGTTGTCCGCGCGGTGTGAGTTGCACTTTCGTGAATGTGCCGCCTTTAGGCTTGCGCACCTTATTCACATTGAGCGTAACGACCTTATTCTTCGCCTTAATAGAAACGAGAATTTGCGCTAACTGACGCAAAGCTTCTGCTCTAAATGTGTGCAAAGGTATGGGAGCAATGGCACGACCGTTTTGGAAATACGCATTGCGGATGCCATAAAGTTCGGAACCTTCTTGATGCGCAGCATTCTTGTTGTTAAAGTATTGGATAAACGCCGGTTTTGTGAATGCCACGGTAAGTGCATCCATCGCGTGGTGGCGGTGGTCATTGCGTTTGGTCCAATCGGTGATACGACCGATTTGGCGTCCGTCGCGGTCTTGATGGTAAGAAACTTTGCCGAGTGCAGCATATTTATCCCAGTTCAGTTCCTTCATGATGTCCACCAACTCCCAATCCTTACGCAGTTGTTCGGTGATGCTCCCCGAAGTGGCAACCACACGCCGACAGATGGTGTGTAGCATGGCAAGCGCGCGCTTTGCAATGTACTGCGTGTTGCGAAGGTCTCGTTCGATGAAGTCTTCAGGAATTTCCGCTTCGGTCATCTTCAACTTCTTCAACTTGGTCTTTTGTTGTGCAAAGACGGAAGTACATGTTTCTAGATAACGCTTTAGTCCCTCTTCGCCGTAGGTTTCACGCACAAAGTCGTAGGCCGTTTGTTTCCCCTTCTTAATGTTTACATCACGATACTCCAATGTCTTATTGGAGAAAGAGTCGTCAAACAAGCGTGCTTGGGGAATGATGTGCTCAATGTCAATTTCCTTTGAGAAGAGCTTTTCGCGTGGAATATAGGTATCAGAATAGAGCGTCTTATATCCATTAGCCTTAAGTTCTTCATAAAGTCGATAGCGAATGATATCATTGCGTGAGGGATGTGAAATGCCAAATTCTTGCTGCAATAGTTCGCGTATCTGTTCTTGTTGTTTGGTAGCTGTTGAAATCGCTTTCGTCATTTGTTCACGTTCCTTCTGATTCTTTTTTAATTCGCGCGCTAATTCCACACGGATTTCATCGGGACGTCCATAGGTGTTGATGATTTCATTGACAACATTAACCATTTGGTTGAGAATCTTTTCAACCACAGGATTACGCAAGGCATTCTTAGGCAGTAATTCAAGTTGGTCAAGCAACTCTTTCTGCTCAATTTCTTCCTTTGTTAATGAACTTGCAGAGTGGCGATAACCTGCATAGGTACAAGCAACGTCATAACCACATCCTTCCTTCATGTAAGGAAGAATGTTGCGAATTGCCTTGGCGCTTAAACTTCCGTAATCATCCTCAAAAACCATGTCCATAAGTGGACTAACATAGTCAGTTGAACACCCACAAAGCGACGTTAGTTTTTCCTTCAATTTACTATCACCCGTAGCCGAGTTGTCACCTTCAAAGGAGTAGAGTAAGTGCCAAAGTTGATAGAAAAGTTGGTCGTCTAAAGGTTGGTCCAGGTAAACCTGCGTGTCAAGGATTTCGCAGTTCCATCCAAGGGATTCAAATACAGCACGTACTTGAGTCTTAAGTGCTGCTGAAGGTTTTTTGAAATCGAGTGGTTCGTGTCCACTCAAATCCATCATGGCGCTAAACGCTTGATAGAACAAGTTTCCTGTAGTGTTGCCCTTTACAGATTCAAAGTTCAGGTCAAGAGCATCTGTCTTGTCAAATAACAACTTTAGAATCTGTGCCTTCTTTAACTCTGCTTTGATAGAGAGTTCCTCTGCCAAGATTTCCTTCTCTTCTTGCGTAAGGCGTCTTCTGCCTTCGAGTTCTAATGCTTCACTTGCTTCGGTTGCATTGGTTGGCAATGCAACATTTTTCTTTGCACGCTTCTTTTTGCCAGAATCGTCAACAACGATGACTTCTAAATTATTGAGCGATTGCCAAATCTTGAAATCTTGGAATAGGGGAGAGGAACGTGGAATTACACGACTACCGACCACAATGGTTTTCTTTTTGCCATCGCGGAGTACAACCTCTTGATCCTTGCGCTCAAATTCACAGATGCTGATGAGTGACTTTTGACTCTTCAAACGACGTTGGAAGAAGATGACGACATCACGAATCTCTGCTTTTAATTCTGGAGTAAGTTGAGGATGGAAACGTGCTTGACTTTCCCAAATCGCTTCAAACTCATCCATGTAGTCTTGACGATAGAATACGAGATTCTTCAAACTATTGTGACGATTTTCGTTGAGGCGGTTCAACAAGTATTGCCCAACTGTAAGATGATTGAAGAATAAATTCTTGCTTCTGTCACTAATGGCTCCTAAATAACCACTCGACTTATTGATATCTGCATTAATTTCCTGTAAAACGATGGCCAATTCTTCTGGGTGCATCTTTTCAGATAGCGCTTTGTCTCGCCAAGCATAATTTTCCTTTTTCAACTCAGCACCCTTTGCCTTACGATTAGGTTTTACGAGTTTAAACTCGATGTCCTTAATTTCATTTTGCGCTAACTCCTCATTCCAAGTCTTACGCTGCTCGGTCCATACAAAACTTTTGGCAAGGATATCCCATGTTTGCGATGCATTTTTACCCGTGAGCGCTTCTTTTAACTCAGAAGTTAGTATTTCGGGATAAAATTGACTTTGGAAATCCCAGATACGATTAAATTCTTGTTGCAAGTCTGAACGATAGAAATCAGGTAGCGCCTTCTTACCGTCACTCAAAATTTGAAAGCACAATTGTCCAGGGGTAAGGTTTTCATCATAAAGTTTTTTTGCAACGGTCATACCATCAATCAACTTTCCATCTTCCCCACTTTTTGCTTTACGACTACTCTTATACCCGCGCTTTTTATTAATCATGAGGAGCACACGCGCAAACTCTTGCAGGGATATTTGTTTTGTAACGGCTTTCGCACGTAAGTTGTACGTTTCGTGAGTGGAAGATGCACCATTTTCAGATAGCAGCGTTTCATCTGCGATAAAACCATTCTTTCTAAGAATGCTCAACAGAGTAGAACGACGCTGCTTATAGCGTTGAAGATTACGGTGAGCACTACGTTTTTGGCGTCGTACCTGATTTGTTTCCACCGCCTTACCCTTTTCATAGTTAGAAGATTCATCTACAGTCAAGGGGTTAACGCGAACTCCTAATTTTATGATAGAAGATAGTTCGGATTCGTGTTCTGCTTCATTGACCAGCGCCCAACCTATACTTGTTGTACCGAGGTCTAAACCTAATATTTGTTTCATGATAGATTTTTATTTGTATGTTTGGAATTCAAAATTAAGCATTAATCAGAATTAGGCAAAAACATTTGGTGGATTCGTTAAAATACCTTTACTTTGCAGTACTAATTTGAAGCAATTCTCAATAAGGATTTAGTTCCGTTGTGAAAACATTAGGTTGCCCTCGTCCTTCACGGGGGCATTTTTTTGTTTTTACATTCTAACAGTAAGTAAAAACACTCGCGTAAGTTTACGTCACCTCCACCTTGTTTCGATTTTTTCATCTTTTGCGTCTCTTTGCGTTTTTGCGTGAGATAAAAACTGATGTTTGTTTCTCAAAGAGGAAAATGGGGAGCGAAGCGTTTTTGGGTAGATGTGTCTTCCAGGTTTCTGGAAAGGTTGATGTACCGGGGTAGATGTGTCTTCCAGGTTTCTGGAAAGGTTGATGTACCGGGGTAGATGTGCTTTCCTGGTTTTCGGAAAGGTCGATGTACTGGGGTAGATGTGTCTTCCTGGTTTTCGGAAAGGTTATAGTACCAGTGTCGCTGTTTCTAATTATCATGAAAATGGTTTTTCCCCCAGTCGCAACTATTTTCTCGATTTTTTACCTGCTATTTCGGAGGTGTTTGTGAATTAACTATTCGTTTTCCAAAGAAAAACAAGAGGTCTCTTTGTATACACGTTGATTATTGTCTCCACGTATCATGTGGTATCTGTGCGTATTTTCTTGTCACACAGAAAGCACAGATATTCCTCGTGATCCTCGTGATCCGTGGAGACAAGAAAACGCCCCGCATGGAACTGTTGAATCTGTTTAATCACGTTGATTATTATGTCTCCGGCGAATCTCGCGTATCTACGCGTATCTTTTTTCTCACGCAAAGGCGCAAAGGTTTTATATTGTCAACAGATTCACGGAAATACACAGAATTGCGATTTGCTGCACTCTCGCTCCGTGCGGATGAAGACGTTCTGTGAATTTTGTGGATTCTGTGTGCGATATTATTTTTGGCAATGATATAGCAGTTGACCCATTACCACAGTCCCCTCCGCCCTTTGGGCATTTGACCTCGCAAACTCGGCCTTTTTTCTCCCTACCTTTGGTGGTACTCCCCCTAAATAGGGCGAGAAAGACGAGCTACGGAGGAGTGGAGGGGGTCTGTTAAAGTACTTGGGTTAACAGCTATATTATTACCCCAAAACTTTTCTAGAATGCTTATTGCCGACTTGCAATCGTGTCATTCCTCTTGTAAAATGTCCATCAACAACGCGCTCTGAAAAAATGATTCGTTCATTAGTGACGTATCTTTTGATGTCATGCTTATTATTCTCCGACAATTTTCGGTTTGAAATACATCAGGTGCTCTGCGCGCTGTACAGTATTAAACCTAATGAGGACGTGCCAAAACATAGCGTTTTGACACGTCCTCATCTGTCGTAGGTGTAAGTCCGTTGTGGAACCTATTTCTTAAGGAAGCAAGTTTTTAAAACAATACCACTGCCGTCAATCTTACAATCCACTTCCTCGGGATTCTCCGTGAGGCGAATGCTCTTCACCTTCGTGCCGCGCTTGATGACCATGGAAGAACCTTTTACCTTAAGGTCTTTGATAACAGTGACGGCATCGCCATCAAAAAGTTCAGCGCCATTGCTATCACGAGGTACGAGAACTTCTTCAGCACCTTCCTGATCCACTTCATGGAATTCGTGTGCACAATCAGGGCAAACAAAAAGCGAACCATCAAAATAAGTGTACTCACTGCCACACTTCGGGCAATTTGGAATGTCATTCATTGGAATAAAATTTTAGTATGTTGAAACTTCTCTACAAAGATACAACTTTTCAACGGAAAAAAACTTTTTTGGTTTATAACGCTCACACTATGTGCGTACACTTTGCAGGAAGTCTCAATGCTTCATAAATTTCAACCTTTGTGGTTCTTTGTTATGTTATACAAAAAATGAAAAGCGACTACCAAATTATCCATTAATATTTAGCGTAACAATCTCCAAAGACTCAAATGTTACAATATTTGGAAAGATATTAGTCAAATCCTTTTTACAGATTTACATATTTTAGTAATTTTGGAGGGGGATTGAATGCGTAAGTACGTACGCGTATATTACCATCAATCAACATACATATTAAAGAAGCGTCATTGATGCTTTGTTTTTGATTATTCGGAACCTCGGAAATTCAGAATTGCTGTCAAGAACAAGGTTGAAAGTGATGCCTGCGTGTATGGTATCCATCCCCGAGGTGTGCAGAGGACAGTAGTCCTTATTGCACATCTTTGGGGTACCTATCATATTACGTAGGTGTCTTTTCTTCTCGTTCACAGCAATGCCCATCCGAGGGGCCCGAATGAAGAACGAGTTGATATGGGCACCTACGTTTTTTTTGTATGTATGACAGAATGCTAACTTTATAGCAGTATAGGTAGCGCTGCTCGGTAATTTGATATGTTCTGTAATAAGAATACCCTAAAAAAGGGTTGTTTTTGTGTAATGAGCTTGTTAGCAGTTACATTTGTTGTTGGTAATATAACCTGTTGCAATTCGAATTCTCGTAGAACAAAAAAAGAGAATCATAATGTAGTAAAACAAGACACAGCCACTGCTTACATTGATGCAAAAGACTTCAATCCTGTTGTAAATGTGTATATAGAAAATTCCGGCAGTATGGATGGTTATGTAAAGGGGCAAACTGATTTTGAACAGATTGTATATAATTACTTAGTAAACCTCAAACTAGCAAAAATCACCTCAGAACTTAATCTGTTCTATATCAACTCCAGACTTTTACCTCAACAAGATGATGTTCAAGACTTCATAGAAAAACTTGAACCTTCTTCTTTTAAAGCAAAAGGGGGAAACAGAGGCGCATCCGATATTTCAAATATGATTGGTTTGATTATGAAAGAGATGAATGATTCAACAGTTTCCATTTTTATTTCCGATTGTATATTCTCTCCTGGAAAGGGTAAGGATGCAGGTGAATTTCTTAATAATCAAAAAATCGGTATTAAAAATGTTGTTGGTCAATACTTTAACGACCATCCCAAACTTGCTGTTATGGGGTACCGTTGTTTATCCACCTTCAATGGTTATTATTATGATAAAAATGATTCTGGCACACAGTACATAGGGACACGTCCCTTCTATATTTGGTTGTTTGGTACACAAGGGGCGTTGAATCGTATTCAGATTGAAATGCAGAAGAATCGTTATCAGTTAGATAGGGTTCAAAATGATTTTATGGTGTTTGCAGGTGGTACTACAATGCCCGACTCTTGCTATGCGGTGAAAAGAGGTTCGGGAAAATTCGACTTGAAAAAGAGCGACCCGAAACATTCTATTGAGAATTTAAAAATAGACAAAAATGGCAAAGTGCGTTTTTCTGTAGAAGTAAACTATGCTCCTTTTATATTAAGCGACTCCTATCTTTGTGATACGTCAATGTATGTGCTCAATGATCCAAAGTATAGGGTTGTTGCTGTGGAACGCATAAAGGAATATAAAAAATATTCACACGTTATTCATATTGAAGCAGACAGAGTACATCCTTCTAATCTTGAAATAAAACTATGTACAGGTAAACCTGACTGGCCTGAATATTATAATGATAACGATGGAAATGCTATTTCTGATTCTAACGCAGAAAAAACTTTTGGTATTAAATACATGACAGATGGTATTGCAGAAGCCATTATCAGAAAGGATTATTATACACGAATGACAATTAACATAAATAAGTAATATGGAAGAACTTTTCGGCAATTTATACAGCCTTCTTGAATCGTTTTATGGACAACCCCTCTCAGATTATTTGTGGGGTTACAATTGTAGCACACAAGATTATGATTTGGACTTGCAATACAATCACTTTGGCATGATTGCAATAATCTTTGCGGTTGTCATACCACCAATCTATTATTATTTTTGGAATCCAGTGCGCCATCAGCAATTAAAGTATTGGGGGTTAATGGTCGTTTCTGGTCTTATAAATTTTGCTATTGCATATTATAACCTAACTGTTGATTTGGATAATGGTTTGATTGGAGATTGTCTGCTTTATAACAGCGAAGGGACCCAAGTTATAGACTCCATGAACATAGTTATGTTCGGCATTGTAAATTTTATTTTTGCATGCATACTCTTTTTTATCTCCTCAATGATTGTCAAATGGGGAAGTAAAACAGTGAAACATTATCCTTTCTAAAACTCTTAGGTTATGAAAACATTTGTATTTGGAATCGGTGGCACAGGCGCTCGCGTTCTTCGCTCGTTGACATTATTGTTAGCATCTGGCGTTGAGTGCAAATCTACGATTGTGCCAGTTATTATAGACCCAGACTTGAATAATGGAGACTTGACAAGAACGGTAAGTCTGATGCAACGTTATGCAACAGTTAGGAATGCCTTGAATTTTACAAATAATGGCAGGAATCAATTCTTTGGCACAGAAATCTTTGAACAATGTAATTTCCGATTGCCTATCAATAACTCTCAGAATGTGTCGTTCAAGGAGTTTATGGATATGGATAATATGACTACAGAGTCAAAAGCTATGCTCAAAATGCTCTATTCTGACAAGAATCTTGATTCAAATATGATTGTGGGGTTTAAGGGAAATCCCAATATAGGTAGCATTGTTTTAAATCAGTTTGCTGATACAGAAGAGTTCAAGAATCTAGCCAATGATTTTACAGATGGTGATAGAATCTTTATTATCAGTTCCATCTTTGGTGGAACAGGAGCCAGTGGATTTCCACTTTTGTTAAAAACACTTAGAACGAATAACTCTCTTCCTAATCATGGTTTGATAAATAAGGCTGAGATTGGCGCTGTCACCGTACTCCCATATTTCAAGGTGGATCAAGATAATAACAGTAGCATTGAGTCTGATACATTCATTTCAAAGACTAAAGCCGCTCTTGCATATTATGATAAGAATATAGGTCGTGACATCAACACATTATATTATATAGGTGATAATTCAGCGGCACAAAAGTCATATGATAATAATGAAGGTGGAGATGCGCAAATGAATAAGGCCCATGTCATTGAGATGTTATCAGCACTGGCTGTTGTTGACTTTGCTAATGCGCAATGTAATGCAGGTGGCCTTACATATAAAGAGTTTGGTTTGGTTTCGGATGATGTAGAGAATATTATCTTCTCAGATTTCGCTCCAGGAACGATTGGACAAATTAGGAAACCCATGACACAGATGATGTTGTTTACTCATTATTTGAATAAGATGTCATTAGACACAATTCTTAGGCAGCAGTGGAGTAGGGATTATGGGCTTGACAGAAATTTCTTTGCCTCTGATTTTATAAACAATCTTCGTTATATCCAAAACGACTACGAGACATGGTTGAAGGAAATGGGGGATAATCAAATTGGGTTTGCTCCGTTTACATGGAACAATAACAATCTGTATGATATTGTCAATGGTCTTACTCCAAGCAAGTCTTTCTTCTCTCGTTTTAAGAAAGATAATTATGAGCTGTTTGATGCCACATTAGACAAGAAACATACATCAAATAATAGCGAAACAAAGGAGCAGAAGTTTGTTGAACTATTCTATCAATCAACAGAAACTCTCGCCCATGACAAACTAAATATGTAAGAAAATGGCTAAAGTATTCAGATTATATAAAGGTAATAATAATATTCAGGATTGGGGAACATCTGTACAATATGGAGAACATGCTATTAGCCAGATTGAAGACCCAAATGCTGCAGATGTTAAGAAAGAGATAACATCTATACCATCTCCTTTTGCACGTATTGACCTCGTGAAAAATGCATATAAAGAGGTTGTAAAATCAGGTAATCTCCATGGTAATACCATCTTTCACAAGATGGTTTCAGACTCTTTAGACATTGCCCAGATTTTCTTTAATCTCCCAAAATTGCAAGATAAAGTTAAGGTGTTAGTATGGGATGTCAAGCAAGAAATAGACAAACTTTGCAATAGTTCTTCAAGAGAACAAAGGCGTGTTGGTGAAACTCTTGACATGTTCCTTAAACAAGATGCACAGAGTTACAACTTTGAGCATTTAAACTGTGTATATCTGCTCCATTATTTTGGTCAACATAGAAAGACACAGTTGGACATTATTGGTGCGACTTCTCCGGCAACTTTATTTTTCAGTTCAGCCAACGATTTTACTTATCTATCAGAGGATATTCGATTTGGTAAGGACAAAGTCTTTGACAATGAATTTGCTTCGCTTGACCAGCGAGAAGACAAGTTCATTGTGTTCTATTATGCCTATCGTAGTGCTTTCCACAACTTTGCACGCTTATTCCCAGAAGTGAACTCTTACATGGATTTGGTTTATAAGCAGGGTTTGACACCTGACCAAAAGGATAAGGTTGATGCACTTACTATAAATTCTATCAATGAATATCCCGAATTACTCATTAATCCAAATAAGGTAGAGATAAATGGTGTATGCTATCGTCAGTGTCCAGATAATGCCATTGTGAAGAGTGGATTTGAGATTAAGTCAGATATTGCTACAGATGAGAAGAAACCTCTGGTATTGCCAATAGAATCAGGCACTGTCTATTCAGATATATTCTATGTTTCAGATAATTGGGAAAGCACAAGTAAGGCTCCTTATTATGACAACAGACCGTTGGATGAAAGGCGCCTACCTAAAGCAAATGACACTTATCCATATTTAACAATTAGTGATTTCCTTGAAGACGTACTCATACGCGTGCCCAAAATCAATGCGAATGAGGACGCTTTCTTCTGTAAATTTGCCAACGATGATTCATATAGTTACCTTTTACCCTTAAAACCGACATTCTTTAGGTATTTTACTTTGCAGCAAGTTCAAGGTAAGGTAGGGGGCAAGAGTATGATTGAAATAGAAGAGGTTCTGACAGGTAACATAAAAGTCACACTACGCATACCTATTCAGAACAATCGGGTAATAGAATACACGCGTAACTATATTGAACATGGTGAGATTCGTCCTAATGAGAACAAAGGCGCTCTCGTTGAGAAGAATTTTGCTATAGGATTGTTCTCGAACGTAAAATTTGAAGATGAAAAACAGGCTTACTATCGTGCTTACATAATAAGTGAATTTGAGGAGAATGATGATTATAACTTATCTTTCGTTAAGGGTACAATTTCTATAAGTGTTAGTGACCCTGTTGTGCGTAATAGTTCAGATGATCGTTACTATAGTTATAAAACATATGTCCTCGAACAGCAAACCTTTGATTATATCAGGGTAGAGTCAGATGGATACTATGGTGTCTTGATTCCTATCATGCAGAAGAAGAACGGTTCAGATAAGTTTACGTTTGCTATAGACTTTGGTACTACCAACTCCCATATTGAATATAATATTAATGACGGAACTTCTGAACCATTCAATGTAACAAGTAATGATAATATCTTGAAATTATGGGGTAAAGTTGATAATCAGTCAAAATATATTCTTGGTTATGATGTCATACCAGATACAATAGGAAATGATTCGTTGTACAAATTCCCAATGCGCACAGCTCTATGTATGTCATCAGATACGAATTGGAATAAAGCGGTCTATCCACTTGGACATACCAACATACCTTTCCCATATGAAAAGAAACGTGGGTATGCATACGATCGTGTTGTGACTGATTTAAAATGGTCAAATGATCCCGATAACATTAAGAGAATCAAGAGTTACATTGAATCACTCTTCATGATGCTTCGTACGAAAGTGCTTTTGAATAATGGTAACCTTGCTAAGACGAAGATTGTTTGGTTTTATCCTATCAGCATGGTAGAAAACCGATACAACAATTTTAGTGATGTCTGGACAAAAGCATATGAAAAGTATTTTGGAGGGGATAAAGGTAATGTCATTCCTATGACTGAATCAGTTGCACCATATGAACATTATCGCAACTCAGAAGCAAGCGTAGGCAACATTGTCACTATTGATATTGGTGGCGGAACAACAGATATCGTTCTTGCTAATAATGGTGAGGTGAATAATATAACATCTTTCCACTTTGCTGCAGATTCAATATTTGGTGACCCGTATGTTACCAATAGGAGTTCTGCATCAGTGAATAAACTCCTTGTTCAGTATGAAAATGTAATCAAAAGCGTACTTGAAGATAACTCTTTAAGTGACTTGGAAGATATATTTGAACAAAACATAAAAAGTAAAATATCTAGTAATATTGCATCTTTTTTATTCTCCTTGAAGGACAATACAGAAATACAAGAAAAACGATTGGTGGATAATATAGATTTCAACACAATGTTACAGCGTGACACCAATTACAAAATTGTGTTCGTAATGTTCTATTCAGCCATTATCTATCATCTTGCTAAAATTATGAAGGCAAAGGGAGAAGTAATGCCCCGTCACATTGCATTCAGTGGCAACGGTTCGAAAGTTATTCGTGTTCTTACTTCAAGTAATACAACTCTTGAAAAGTTTACGAAAAAAATCTTTGAGAAAGTATATGGCCAAGATTACACTTCTGATGGATTGACAATACTCCAAAATGTAGATAATCCAAAGGAAGTTACTTGTAAGGGAGGCCTGGCAAAATCCATAAAGCAGAGTTATGAGGATATTTCAACAACAAAAATTGTCTATAAGTCAGTTAATGATGGTAAGTCGGAGTTTGTGGGCAAAGAGAAATATGCAGATATCAATGATGCTTACTTGGACAAAGTTGTTGATGAGGTTAAAACATTTATCAATTTTGTGTTTGAACTCAATAATGACTTCTCATTCAAAAACAACTTTGACTCGGCGGAACCCTCAATGAACATAGCCAAGGAAGAGTGCATGCGTGATTTGCTGACTTATACGAAAAACGGTCTTGAAAACAAAAAGAAAGAGGTTTCTGACAATGATGTTATCGAAGAAACTTTGTTCTTCTATCCTCTGAGCGGTATGTTAAATGCCTTGATTAGCGCAATTTATAAAAAGAACAATTCAACAACAAGATAAAGAAATATGCAGGATTTTTTTAAGGAATATTCGCTCGTTATAATAATAAGTCTATCTGTCTTATCTCTGATATTGCTTGTTGTCATTCTTGTTGACCAACTTTATATAAAGAAACGTTTATATGAAAAAATAAGGGAGCAAGAGGACAAAATTCTCAAATGGAATGCGTGGTATCATCAAACTGCAAAACAAAAAAATGTTGCAAAAAAAGATACGGTTCAACAAGCAAAAGTAACTCAATCTTTAGGAAATAAAACAAACCTTCAGGGAACTTTAAATAATAGAATTCAGACAGTGGAGACTTCTACAGTTTCCTTAACTAATAGTTGCGTTGATTCTTCAAACTCAGTCGTCGCTACAGCACAGAAACCACAAGCGCACACTTATCATTATCTTCAAGAAGCTAATCGTGGAAGATTTATGAAACTATTGCCATCATCAGACAAATGCTTCTTTAGAACTTGGGAAGATGATGGAGGACGCAAGTTTGAGTTTTGCGGTAATGTTGAAAAGGCTCTTGCTAATATCAATGCCATATTTGATGATGTATGCGAAATAGAAGGAAAACGAAGTGGAGCAACAGTAATAGAGAATATTAGCGCTGGGATATTAGACGCTGAATTAAAGATTATAACTAAAGCAAAAATTAGATTGAAGTAAGATGGGATATATATTATCAATCATTTTCGTTCTCTGCTTTGCTGCATGGGAACTTCGCCAATTTAAAAAGGCAAAAATACTAACGATGCTGTATAAGAATATTTTTCCAAACAGCACCGAACAAATAGAATTCGACAGAGAAAACCTCCGTATTAATTCGACTCATCAATCAGAACTCTTTCAAGTCATGGTTAAAACTCTTAATAGATACTTGGGAGAAAACTCAGATCAAGTAAGTGATTATCATTTGATGAAAGATGTTATAGACCGTAATAGAGATGTAGCGGAATCTGAAATCGAAACGATAATTCCATTTCCTCAGTATATTGGACTTATTGGAACAATGATTGGTATCTGCTATGGTGTTTGCGTGTTAGTCATTGGCGATGGTCTTAAGAATCTCATGTCTGGTGAAGTGAATGCATTGGAAAATAGCGGTGTAACTGAATTATTGGGAGGTGTGGGTATTGCGGTGTTAACAAGTATTATAGGACTTGGATTAACGATGCTGAGTTCACATAATTTTAAAGAAGCTAAGCGCATTGTCGAACAAAATGAGAATGCTTTCCTTGGATGGATTCAAGCGGAAATGTTACCCAATTTGTCTACAGACATGACTTCTACGCTGGTTAGAATGACAAATAACCTTCGTAACTTTAACGACACGTTCTCTGCTAACACCGCAAAATTAGATCGTACTTTGGCAAAAGTAAATGAATCTTATTCGGGACAAGCAAAAGTGCTTGAGGCAATAGAAAGAGTGGACATCAATAAAGTGGCCAAAGCAAATGTGCTCGTTTATGAAAAACTCAAAGATTGTACAAATGAAATTGGTTTGATTGGAGAATCTTTAAAGTCGTCAAGGCAATATTTACAAGAGGTGCGTGAACTTACTGAGAAACTCGATAGTATGGACGAGAGGACTAAAACCTGGGAAAAAATGGCCAAGTTCTTTGAAAAGGAAATCCGTGAAATCGAAAGTAGGAAAGCCGCTATCTCAGAAGTCGTTGGTGGTGTGGATGAAACTCTTAAACAGTCTCTTGAACATTTAGGTCTAACAGCTAAAACAAAATCAGCACAAATTACAGAAAAAATTGTTGAAGAAAATACAAAATTGGATACAGCTCTAATTCAACAAGAAACATTGCTCAACAAAAAACTTGGAGAAATGTCTGATGCTATTGATAAGCGTAATAAAAGACTCTCCGATGTTTTCACTTCTCTTGAACAACTTACAAAAACTTTACCTGCAGAGATGCAAAGATACACTCGTGAATTAACGAATCTATCCGACATCAAAAAAGGTATTGCAGATTTGGAGAAGGCTGTCATTCAAAGTGCAAAGAACCATGTAGTAACTAAGGAGGGAGTCGTTGTAACTCCTCCTTCACCAAAGATGCCTTTTATGCTTAAGATTGCAATTTATATTATTGCACTCTATAGCTTGATTATGATTATTAAGGAAATGTATCCCATTGTTACGGAACTTATTTCAACGTATCTATAATGAAAAAATCTGGTTCACACTTTTGGCCAAGTTACTCTGACCTCATGACTAATTTATTCTTTGTTATGCTGGTTATGTTTGTACTCACTATCGTTTCTCTTTGCAATTCTTTATTAGAAGCAGAGCGTTTGCGTAGACTTTCAGACGAACAGTTAGCTAAAATTCAGCAAATTCAAGAAGCAGTTAATCAATTACCAACTGATTACTTTGAGGAAGATTCTACAAACAAAAGATGGGTCTTAAAAAACTCTTACTCACCAAAATTTGGCGTTTCCGATGATGATATTGCAGCTTTAAACGACACAAGTAGTCTTGTTACTGTAGGTAATTCTTTGATGCATTTAATTGACAAACTGAATATAATGAAGAATGACTCAAAGTATAAAGATATGGACATAACCTATCTTGTAGTCATTGAGGGGATGGCTTCCAAAGATAATTATTACGACAACGATGCACTGAGTTATAAGCGAGCATTGAGTCTTTACTACTTATGGAAACGTAATGGTATTTCTTTTGAAAAGTCCCAATGCGAAGTTCAAGTTTCAGGTAGCGGTATACGTGGGCGCGGACGATTTAATTCAGATGGGCGACATCCAAAAGATGAAGTTAAAAACCAACGCATTATGATCCAGATTGTACCTAAAATTGGACACCTTAGCAAAACATCGCTATCTAATGATTAAAATTGGTTAATTATTAACTCATAGAGAAAATTTATTACAAGGAACTATAAAAAAGAAATTCAGCACAACTGAATTTCTTTTTTTATCGAACGAATATGAATTAACGATTTTTATAGTGTTAAATTCTTCATTAACGTGAGTTCGATATAAGGATTACCCAAGTATTCGACTTTTGTCTATAATTTCAATGTTCATTGATGGTTCCTTTGGCAAAAAATGTACGCAATAAGTCCCGCCATGAGATTCGTAGCAAAATTATCTACAGAACGATGGAATGCTAATTTTCATAACAGAAACGACAAGTATCGTAACCATAGTTTCGGTAATGGTGGTTACGATTCTTTCAAAACAACTTGTAAAGCTTTTCATTTAAAATGAGAACGAGTTTGATTCCTATCGCGATTCTTATTGTATCTACTTCAGACGTACTACACCATGGTTGTTGTTGCGACACCGCGAACCATAATCCCATTGTTAAAAATCACGTTCCGCATGGACTTTCTCATTTCTCATTTCCCATTTCTCATTTCTTTATTGTACCTTTGTCCCGAAAGTAATTACAATAAAAACCTTATCCTGTTATGAAGAAAATTGCATTTCTCCTCATGATGTTGCTCCCCTTTGGTGTGAGTGCGCAGAAGCAACAAGATGATATGAGTAAATACCTTGCTGGTGCTGTTCCTACACAAAATGGCATCGTGATATTTGAAAAATCGTTTGAAGTTCCAGATAAGAGCAAAGCTGAAATCTATGACGGGTTGAAGACTTATTTCGCTGAAAACATCCTTCAGGGAGAAAATGTATTGCCACAAACGCGCATACAAGAGGAACAACCTGAAGCGGGCATTATGGCTATTGCTGTTGAGGAGTATCTTTATTTCAAGCGTAAACCTCTTGTAACTGATGGCACACGTTTCTACTACCAACTTATTGCTCAAGTTGAGGACGGAAAGTTTACTATCTCCATGCGTCGCCTACGCTATATTTATGATTTGACGGAAACACCCTCTACGGAAGCGCATCCTGACGTGTGCTTCTCTGCAGAAAAGTGGATTACCGACGCTGAAGCGCTCAATAAGAAGCAAACCAAACTCCTCAAGGTGCCTGGAAAATTCCGCCGCTTCACCATCGACCGTAAGGATGGAATCTTCAATGGTGCCGCAAAGGCTGTGGGCGCAAAGCGCAAGGTGAAATTGGTGGAAGTTTACGAATAAACTCATACTTATATATAAAAGGTGTGTCAAGGCAAACGTTTTGGCAGACCTTTTTTTGGGTTTGCGTTCTCACGCTCCGCAGACTTTCGCAGAAAAGTTATACAATCATTTTGTTACTTTGGATATGTTGAATTCTCTTTGAAATAAAGTCATCGGGAGCTTAGCACAAGCGAAGCGTGTGCGATTCTGCAAATTATAAAAACAAGTTAATCACTAAAGACTTCTGCGATTGTCAGAGAAGTCTGCATGTAAAACTCACCTACCATGAAAGAACAAACACTTTGTCTTCACTATAAGACGTGTGACTACGACGAACTCACTGATGCCGATCGTCGTCTTATTGATAGCGCTAAAGCAGCATGTAGTTCAGCGTATGCTCCCTATTCTAAATTCCAAGTAGGGGCCGCGGTGTTGTTGGCTAATGGCGAAATAATTTGTGGAAGCAATCAAGAGAATGCTGCTTACCCCAGCGGTATATGTGCAGAACGTTGTGCTGTCTTCTACGCAAACTCCCGTTATCCAGATAGTGCCGTTGTTGCATTAGCCATAGCAGCCTCTAACAAACCTGGAGAATTTCTCTCTACTCCCATCACTCCTTGTGGCGCATGTCGTCAAGTATTACTCGAGACGCAACGCCGCTTCAATACTCCTATGCGCATCTTACTCTACGGAACTTCCCAAGTGCTCGCATTCGATTCGATAAATACGCTTCTCCCTTTTCAGTTTACGGGCGAGGATATGAAGTGAATATAAGATATACTTGATTGTTTTGTTAGGCAATGATATAGCAGTTGACCCCAATTAGAATTTTGTACTTTAAATGACGCTGAAGGCGTCACCGCTCAGTAACCGGGGCGTGCGCCTTTGCGTACCCCCGGTACTGAATACGCGAGAATCGCACCCTGAAGGGGTGCCCGAGGAGGCAGGATATGTAGGGTGATGGGGCACTCCTTCAGAGTGCGTTCATTGGGATGCGCCAACCGTGGGTACTCGCTTTGCTCGCACCCGCGGTTACTGAGCGGAGACGCCTTCAGCGTCTATAGCACGCTTGGGTCAACTGCTATATCATTTCCTAAACAAAACAAGAGGGTGTGTCGAAATGCAAAATTTCGGCACACCCTCTTAAGTCGTGTAAGAGTGAGTAAAATGCAAGGCGCTGAAATGGAGGATGAAGGGAGTGTACTGAAGTACATGACCAAATCCGAAATTGAGGAGCAACGCAGCAGTTTGCTCATTATGACACAACGCCCTTGTGTATATAGTTATTACTTCTTCAACATGCCCTCCAATTCTTCCACTTGATGACGATAGTCAGCGTCAGAACTGATGCGAGTGGAAATCTGTGTGCAAGCGTGGATGACGGTGGTATGGTCGCGCCCACCAAAGCGGCGTCCGATTTCAGCGTAGGCCATGTTGGTGTACTTATGCGTTAGGTACATGGCCAATTGTCTGCTCTTCACGAGACTCTGCTTTCGACTTTTCGAGAAGAGTTCCTTTTGCGTGGTTCCGAGTTGCTCGGTGATGGTTTGTATAACGTTGTCCATCGTGATCTCACGCTTCTCGAGATTCACCATTCTCGCCACAATGCGCTTTACTAATTCCAAGTCAATTTCATGACTGTCAACAATCGAGTATGCCATGATGGCATTAATCACACCTTCGATTTCACGCACACTACTCACGACATTCTCCGAAATGTAAGAAATCACCTCTGGCGAGAATCCCGTACGGATGCCGTTGCGCTTGAGTTTCGCCTTCACAATGTCGCGTCGCAGCGTCGCATCGGGCATTTCCATTTCCGCAACCATCCCCCATTTAAAGCGTGTTAGCATGCGGTCTTCCATCCCTTCTAGTTTTACGGGCGGACGGTCGCAAGTCATGATGATTTGGCGACTGCTTTGTTGCAGGTGGTTGAAGATGTGGAAGAAGGCTTGCTGCGTTTTAGCGGTAGAAACTTCCTGAACGTCGTCAATGATCAATACGTCGATTGACTGGTAAAAGTTGATGAAGTTATTAAAATTGTTCTTCACCACCGACTCCGTGTATTGCGTTTTAAAGACATGCGCCGAAACGAAAAGCACACGCATTTCAGGATTGCGCTCCAAGACGCTCACGCCGATGGCGTTGGCCAAGTGCGTTTTTCCCACTCCCGAGGGACCGTAAATAAAGAAGGGGTTAAACGTATTGCCGTGTGGTTTGTCAGCAATAGAACGCGCTACGGAGAGCGCCAACTTGTTGCTCGCGCCACTCACAAAGTTTTCAAACGTATAGTGGCGATTGAGTTGCGGATCGAGCGGGGGAAGTTTGCGTTGCTGAATCGTATTGAGTTGGGCCGCTTCAGCAGCAGGTATAGACTGTTGTTGGCGCGGTTGCACCAGAGCATACGCAATGCGCACCCCACTTCCAAAGGTTTCGGCCAACGTTGTGGCAATCATCTGAGCATACTGACTTTGGTCAATGGATTGCGCCACCTCACGCGAAGGCACACCAATGCGCAACTTACCTTCGGCAAAATCCACAAAAGTAAGTAGGCCAACAGTCTTGGCAAAATCGGCTGCGGGAATGGTCTGCTTGAGGCGTTCCACACATTTATTCCATAATGATTGAGGGGTGTGCATGCTTTGAAAGGGGAAAGAATATTAGAAATAAAAAGGAGGGAGAAAGGGGAATCGCCAAACAATTGTCGACTGTCGAAGTCCCTTCACCGTTATTTCTTCTTTCCGAAAACAGAGAAGTGGACGTAGCGACCTGGGCGTTCCTTCATGTCGATGAGAAGGGAGTCAGCGCTATTTATTGTGCGATACAAACCATCATAAATACTGCGGTCGTTTAAGAGCAGACCGAGACTGTTGTCGGTTGAAGTCACACTCGTGTTCAGCGTGGCAGTCAGCGCATTCAGGCGTTGCGTGAGGGAATCTGCGTGCTGCATGGTTGCGTTAAGAGCTGTCATTGTTGCATCAAGATTGCCTTTCGCAATATCATCAGCCACCTTATTGAGGTTACCCGTAAGCGCATTCACATTGCCGATAAGTGTAGGGATTTCGTTACCCATCAGATGGTCGATGCGCGTAGTTGTATGCGCTAGGTTTTCAGAGATTACTGCCAAGTTTTTCACCAAGTCGAGCATTGCAGCATCTCCTGTGAGGCGGTTCAAATTGCCCATAATGGAATCTACCTTGGGCAACATCTGCTCTACTTGGGGCAACATGTCTGCCGCGCGTTCCATAGCACCGAAATGTTGGCGACCAACGATGGTGTCACCGCGTTCCAAATACTTCACCGGATTCTTGCCGGGCAACAAATGGAGCGTCACGCTACCCATGAGCGACGTTTCGAGTTCGGCGGTTGTGCCTTCGGGCACGTGCATCGCCTTATCCAATTCTATCGCTACAACGACCGATTGATTGTCGGAATAATTGTAGTTGATTTCTCTCACAATCCCCACGGCATATCCGTTTGCCAAAACGGAAGCGGAGGGTGTCAATCCACCGGCGTTATCAAACTTCACATAGTAGGAATTGGTGGTTGTAAAAACATTTACACCCTTCAGGAAGTTGATTCCTATGTAAAAAAGGACAATCGCCACAATGGCGGTAAGTCCAATCTTAACTTCTTTTTTCATATGCTATTTTTAATCTATTTGCAGTTACCGATTAACGGGAAACTGGCGTTGACTTGTCTCCATACGCCATTCACCTTTCATCTTTTACCAATCCTTACTTGGCCAACCTGCGCGCTTCGTCTAAATCAATGCGTTCGCCATTTACGAAAGCAACTACGAAGCACCCCTTAAAGCGCTTGGAGAGTTGGCGACGCAGGTTGTTTATGGTTGTAAAATCCGTAGAACTGCCACTGGTATATTTATACGTCTTACCGTCCTTATAGTAATCCGGTTTTTGCACGTTCTTCAGGCGCTTATCGGTTGTCTTCAGTTTCGTAGGACTGGTAAAAATCTGCACCTTAAACACGGGTTTTGCGGTTGTAGCAGTTGCAGGTTGCGACGCTTTGGGTTGCTCCGCTGTTGGAGTTTCAGGTAAGGGTTCCGCCGGAGTTGTCTTTGCTGGCGTTTCTACCGCTTCATTCGCCGTCACTAAGGGCGCAGCGGCATGCTTCTTCACCTTTTTATAATACGTTGCGAAACCGTTATAAAGACTCTGTGCCAACTGTTGCTGACCGCGTGCTGAGTTGAGGTAGTTCTCTTCGGCAGGCGTTGAGATAAATCCCAATTCCGTGAGCACGGAAGGCATCGATGTTTCGCGAAGCACCAAGAAACCGGCCTGCTTCACCCCCTTATTCTGACGCTTGGCGTGCGAAGTGTATTGTGTCTGAATGCAACGCGCCAACTCTACGCTTTGCTCCATGTAACGATCCTGCATGAATTCAAAAATGATGTAACTCTCAGGACTATTAGGGTCGAATCCGGCATACGTCTGCTTATAATTGTCTTCGTATGTAATTACGGAGTTTTCGCGCTTTGCCACCTCAAGGTTTTCGTCTGCGCGCGCCATACCGAGCGTAAACGTCTCCGTTCCATACACCTTCTTACCACGCGCCACGGCATTCGTGTGAATCGAGATGAAAAGGTCGGCATTATTGCGATTGGCAATAGCCGCACGCTCAGAGAGAGCCACAAACTTATCCGTCTTGCGCGTGTAAATCACCTTCACCTCAGGACACTTCGTTTCCACCAACTTCCCGAATGCCAAGGCTACGTTTAAGTTGATGGTCTTTTCCTTTGCCTTGCGCCCCATAGCGCCAACATCACGTCCGCCATGACCGGCATCAATTACCAACGTAAAATTCTTCTCAGCAAAAGCCGAGAAGGGCATCGCCATAACAAGGACGAAATATATCTTAAGGAGAGTGAGTGATTTTTGGAGCATAAGTGCGGCAAAGTTACACCAATTTTCCGAAAGTTATCCACAGGTCGAGCAAAAACTTTCGGGTCATTTCAGCAAAGGTTGTGGCTTATTCTACGGCAATAGGAGTGTCCTCAATGACACTTTTTAGGAGTAATATATTGTGGCATTGCATGTGAGCACATGATAGTCATTCTCTCTGTTGTATAACCCAAAGAAACCGTTTTAGAAACGTTCATCTCCCTGGCGGGAGCGCGTTCTAAAACGGTTTCTTAATTTATTGTTACGAATAAATCCTATCGTTACATTAGCAAGTTGTCAGGCTACTTCATCATCACCTTCTTGCCATTCACGATGTACAATCCCTTGCCGAGGTTGTTCACACGGCGACCTTGGAGGTCGAACAACTCACTTCGCTGATGAACATTGCTCGTAATATCGTTAATACCCGTAGTTTCTTCTTCGCCACACACCGTGCAGACACCATTTTCATAACTATGAAGTGTCGCATTCACCGTTACGTTTTCATCAAATTTATATAGCGGTTTTGTTTTCCATGAGCAACCAACGGTGGCTGTTGTCAAACTGGAGCAATCAGAGAAAGCTGCATCCCCAATGTGAGTCACACTGCTAGGAATCTCCACGGAAGTCAAACTGGGGCAAGCTTTGAAAGCACCCTCCCTAATGCTGGTCACACTGTTAGGAATCACCACGGAAGTCAAACTTAAGCAACCATAGAAAGAATATCTCTCAATGCGAGTCACTCTGTTAGGAATCACCACGGAAGTCAAACTCCAAGCACAACTGAAAGCCCAACCCCCAATGCTGGTCACACCGTTAGGAATCTCCACGGAAGTCAAATTGGTGCAATAATAGAAAGCACTAGACCCAATGCTGGTCACACTGTTAGGAATCTCCACGGAAGTCAAACTGGAGCAA